>NZ_JAGIOH010000001.1:3010416-3311458 GCF_017876625.1 Streptomyces syringium | reverse complement strand
CACGGGGAAGGCCGGAGCGGATTGGCCCGTACCGGTGAATCCTCTTATCAACAGGCTGTGGACAACGCCGTCGAGCGGCACCGCCCCGCGGTTATCCACAGGCCGCGCGGGATCCATGATCCCCCTATAGCGTGGCAGTCGTAACACCTCGGGAACGGGCATGGAAGGAGCCGACCCATGAGCACGGACTCGGACGCATTCCCGGAAGGCATGCCGTGCTGGGCGGACGTCACTCTGCCGGACCTCGAAGCGGGCAAGCGCTTCTACGGTGAGCTCCTCGGCTGGACCTTCGACGTCGGCACCGCCCGGTTCGGCTACTACACGCAGGCCTCCCGTGACGGGAAGAAGGTCGCGGCCCTGGTGCCCAAGACCGACGGCCGGATGCCGACGGCCTGGGGGGTCTACTTCGCCGCGTCCGACGCGGTGGCCACGGCCGGCCGGATCGAGGCCGCGGGCGGCCGGATCATCGTCGGGCCGATGGGCATAGCCGACTTCGGCAGGATGGTGGTGGCCGCGGACCCGGACGGCGCGGTCTTCGGCGTCTGGCAGGCGGGCAGCCACCACGGCTTCGAGCTCCGCGGGGAGCCCGGTTCCTACGGCTGGACCGAGGTGTACACCCGCGACCCGAAGGCGGTCGACGCCTTCTACGAAGCGGTCTTCGGCTTCACCTCGACGGATCTGAGCGAAGAGGCGGGCATGGAGTTCGCCATGTGGACACCCGCCGGGAAACCGGCCGCCTCGGAGCATGCTGTAGGGGGCCGGGCCGTCCTCGACGACAGCTTCCCGGCGGAGATGCCCGCGCACTTCCGGACGTACTTCGTGGTCGACGGCTGCGACGCGGCGGCGCACGCGGCGGTCGGCCTGGGCGGGCGGATACTGCGCGAGCCGCAGGACACGCCCTACGGACGCTTCGCCGTGCTGGCCGACGACCAAGGGGCGAGCTTCGCCGTCATCGACCTCTCACAGGTGCAGGGATAGCGGAGCGACGGCCCACGGGCCGGTGCGAAGAGCGGGGACGGGAGCGACCGGGACAAGGGGGAGGGTGCGGGACGGGACGTTCCGCATGTGGTGGAGACACGACGAAGCGTGCCCCGGGTTCGCAACCGTGGCCTTCGCCAGGAAGAATCAGGTTGCGTACCCCGGGATAATTCGCGGTGATGCGCTGCACGGGGCTGGAACCCTTCAAGCCCCCACGGGGAGGTGGCAGGCCAGTGGTGGAGCAGCTTACGCAGCACGACCCGAGACGGATCGGCCCGTTCGAGGTGCTCGGCCGACTCGGTGCCGGCGGCATGGGGCTGGTCTATCTCGCCCGCTCGGCGTCCGGCCGACGGGTCGCGATCAAGACGGTGCGCACGGAGCTCGCGGAGGACCAGCTCTTCCGGGTGCGCTTCACCCGTGAGGTGGAGGCGGCCCGCGCGGTCAGCGGCTTCTACACCGCCGCCGTCGTCGACGCCGACCCACGGGCGGCCGTGCCATGGCTGGCCACCGCATACGTGCCCGCTCCTTCGCTCGAGGAAATAATCAATGAGTGCGGGCCGCTCCCGGCCCAGGCGGTGCGCTGGCTGGCGGCCGGGGTCGCGGAGGCGCTCCAGTCCATCCACGGCGCGGGGCTCGTGCACCGCGACCTCAAGCCGTCGAATGTGCTGGTCGTGGAAGACGGGCCGCGGGTCATCGACTTCGGAATCGCCTCCGGGGTGTCCAACACCCGGCTCACGATGACCAACGTGGCGGTCGGCACCCCCGCGTACATGTCACCCGAGCAGGCGCGGGACTCCCGGAGCGTGACGGGCGCCAGCGACGTCTTCTCGCTGGGCTCGACGCTGGTCTTCGCGGCCACCGGGCATGCGCCCTTCCACGGCGCGAACCCGGTGGAGACCGTCTTCATGCTGCTCCGCGAGGGCCCCGACCTCGGCGGGCTGCCGGACGAGCTGCGCCCCCTCATCGACTCGTGCATGCAGATGACGGCCGAGCACCGGCCGAGCCCCGCGGACCTGCAGTCGCAGCTGGCCCCGCACCTCTTCGCCTCCGGCGGCGGTGACGACAGCGGCACCGCGTCGGCCTGGCTGCCGGACAACGCCGTCTCCCTGATCGAGCAGCGCCGGGCCGGGCACCGGCCCGCCGCGGCGGGCGCGGGAGCCAGAGGCGCCAGGAGCCGTCCCAGCGCCCCGCCGCGGCCCCCGCAGCCGCCGACCCCGGCGCCCGGCCCCGCCGCGTCCTACGACCCGCAGGGCGGACACGCGCGGAGCGGCCCGGGCTGGGGCGACGGGCACGCGGCCGGCGCCGGTGCCGTCGGCGCCGCCTCCGGCCGGTCCGGCATGGTCGGCGCGCGTGACCCGCGCGGTGGCCTGGGCGGCCCGCACGTGGCCGCCGCCGGACCCGTCGGCGCGCAGGGCCGGCACGCCGCCGCGCCCGTCGCGTCCGGCCCCGACGGTGCCGTACGGCTCCCCGGCTCGCAGGTGCCGATCGGTCCCGGCCCCCGGGTCGCCGACGCCCGCGAGCCGCACGCCCAGACGGGCACCGGGCCCGCGACCGGCTGGGTGCGTCCCCCGGCCGGGGCGCCCGCCGCCGTGCCCGTGCAGAATCCGGCCCCCACGCCGGACGCCGGAGCGAACACCCAGGGCGAGCAGGGGCGTTGGCGGCCCTGGCGGTTCCGGATGTCCAACGACGTCTGGGGCACCCCGACGGTCGCCGGCGACCTGCTGTACGTCACGTCCTTCGAGGTGCACGCCCTCGATGTGGCCAGCGGCCGACGGCAGTTCAAGACCCGGGACGTCGCCTGGGCGATGGCCGTCGCGGACGGCCGCATCCACGCCTCGGACGGGCCGACGCTGTACGCACTGGACGCCACCGACGGTGCCGAGCACTGGCGGCTCGCGACCGACGGCTGGGTCTACTCCCTCAAGGCCGACCGCGGGACGATCGTCACCGGTACGCGCGGCGGGGGCGTGCAGGCCTGGGAAGCCGCCAACGGCGAACTGCTGTGGGAGGCGGGCGGTCTCCAGACCGACTTCGAGACGCCCGACTGCGGGCCGTTCGTGCAGGACGGCACGGTGTACGTGTGGGCCGACGCCCGTCTGAAGGCCCTTGAGGCCCGTACGGGCGCGGAGCGCTGGTCGTATCCGATCGGCGACGCCGCCTCGTGCGGTGGCGTGCCGGTGCGCTTGCTGGCGGCCCCGGACGGGGTCGTGTACGTCGCGGCCGGTACGCGCGTGCTCGCCATCGACGTGGCCCGCGGGGACGTGCGCTGGCGGTTCGAGGCGCCGGCGGTCTTCCTCAGTCCGCCCGCCTTCGCGCCCGGGCCCGCGGTGACGGGCGGCGGTGTCTACATCGCCGACTACCTGGGCACCGTGTACGCCCTGGACGCGGCGACCGGCCGGGACCGCTGGCGCATCGCGACGGAGGCCCGCCAGTCGACGGAGCCGGTGCTCGTGGCGGCAGGATCCGTGCACCTGGGCAGCGGCGGGGCGCTCTACACCCTGGACGCCGTCACCGGCACGCCCAAGTGGCGCTTCGCCGCCGGCGGCGATGTCGTGGGCGCCCCGGTCGTCGCCGACGGCCGGGTCCACTTCGGCTCCGCCGACCACTGTCTGTACACGGTCGACGCGGCGGGTGGCCAGCTCCGCTGGAAGCTGGCGACGGGCGGCGAGATCACGGGCTCGCCGGTGGCGACGGGCGGCGTGGTCTACGCGTGCAGCAAGGACCGCTGTGTCTACGCCCTGGACGCGGCCAAGGGCACGGGTCTGTCCCGCCGCTGAGACCGACGTGGCCGACCGGGCCCGCCACGCGCCCGCCGCCAGGACGTCATCGGGTGTCCGGACGGCGGTCGGGACGGGCACGTCACCGGGTCTCGGGAGGCGGTGCGGGCCACGGAGGCGGGGTGGCCGACGGCGGGGAGGGGAGAGGCTGGGTGTCGTAGGGCTCCTGCGGGTCGTCGTAGGGTCCGGGCACGCCGCGCGTGCTGCTCGGGTCGCTGCTCGGGTCGCTGTACGGGTCGTACGCGCGGAGTGGCCGCTCGGAAACCGGGTCGTACGCGCCGAGTGGTGGCTCGGGAGCCACGTCGTACGCGACGGGCGGCGGCTCGGGAATCGGGGCGGGTGCGAAGGCGTCGGCGTGGCGGGGACGGCGGCCGGGCATGACGAGGGCGGCCAGGAGCAGCGCGGCACCGCCGACGGCGGCCGTGGCCACGCCGGTGTTCAGCCCCTCGCCGCGGGCCCCCACCGTGAGGGAGCCCGCCGCCTGGCCCTGTCGGACTGCCCACAGCACTGTGAGGGCGATGATCACCAGGCCCGTCAGGCCGACGAGCAGCCGTGACCGCAGCACCAGTCCCATGAGCGTCACGAGTGCCGTGATCAGCATCGGTGCGAAGAGCGAGCCGGCCAACCGCGCGTGGTCCCCGGTGACACCGTCGGCGCGGAAGAGGTCCACGACGAGGTAGTCCTTCCCCCGCCGGTCGCCGTACCAGGGGCGGAATGGACTCCAGACGACGGCCACCACGCCGGCGAGCGCCACCAGGGAACCGATCGCGTTGCGCAACGTCGCCATGACACGACGCTACGTCCGTGCCGTGGCCCCCGCCATCCGCGGCGCCGCCGGTGACCGTCCGCCGCTCAGCGCAGGCGGTACTCCCGGTCACGGGCGGCGAACAGCCCCGCCTGGCGGTCCGGCGGCAGATTGCCCAGGGAGATCAGGTGCGGTGCCAGGGCGAGCGCCCGTTCGCGTGCGGCCTCCTGCGCCGCCCACACGGCACGCACGGTGCCCTGCACCGCCTCGGTCGGGTAGGACGCGATGACGGCGGCGGCGCGCAGGGCCGCGGTGACGGCCCCGCCGGGCGGGGTCAGCTCGGATACCAGCCCGATCTCGTACGCGCGACGTGCGGAAAGCCGCTCCGCGGTGCCCATCAGCGCCAGCCGGGCCGCTTCGCCGAAGGGCATGCGCTGGGCCATGAAGAGCGATTCGTAGGCGCTGACCATGCCGTACGAGGTGTGCGGGTCGAAGAAGGTGGCGTTCTCCGACGCCACGATGAACTCGGCCTCGCCCAGCAGGTAGAACGCTCCGCCGCAGGCCATGCCGCCGACCGCGGCGACGACCGGCTTCCACAGGTCGGCGGCCTTGGGGCCGACCGTCAGCAGCGGGTCGTCCAGGCTGTACGGGGAGGCCGGCTGCGGGACGTGGGCCGCGCGGTCGAGGCCCGTGCAGAACGCGCGGTCCCCGGCGCCGGTGAGCACGACAGCCCGCACGGTGTCGTCGCGGCGGAGGTCGCGCCACAGGGCGCTCAGCCGGGCGGCCGTCGCGAGGTCGATGGCGTTGTGCCGCTCGGGCCGGTCGAGGGTCACGAGGGTGACGCCGTCCCCGGCGGCTTCCGTGCGCACCGTCACGGTCGCTCCAACAGCCAGCGGGGCACCCGGACGCCCTCCGCCAGCTCGGTGAAGGCCACGACGACGGGGGCGCCGATGCGCAGCCGGGCCGGGTCGACGGAGTCGAGCGCCGCGTCGGGGGCGGCCACCAGATTGCCGACGAGGCGGATGCGCGGGTCGTCGGCCAGCTCGACGACGATCACGTTGTACGGGGCCTGCTCGGCGTAGGGGGGCAGCAGGGGCGGGTGGGGGCGGACGAACGACCAGATGCGGCCGCGGCCGCTCGTCACACGCCACTCGCTGTCGAACGACTGGCAGCGCGGGCAGCAGGGGCGGGGCGGGAAACGCGGCTCGTGGCACCCGGCGCAGCACTGAACGCGCAGTTCACCGCGGGCGGCGAACTCCCAGAAGGGCGCGCCGTCCTCGTCCGGCACGGGCAGCAGCGGACCGTTGTCAGTGGTGCCCTTCATGATGGAGGACATGAGCACTCAACTCCTCAGCAGAAGTGCCGAAGTGGGGACTCCCTCGCCTGCCGTGACCAGGCACGTCGTGGCGTCGGGGACCTGCGCGGTGGAGCTGCCGCGGAGTTGTCGGACGCCCTCGTTGATGAGGTTGAAGCCATGGACGTAGGCCTCGCTGAGCCCGCCGCCCGCCGTGTTGATCGGGAGCCGGCCGCCGATTTCGAGCGCACCTCCTTCGGAGAAGGCCGCGCCCTCTCCGCGCCGGCAGAAGCCGTAGCCCTCCAGGGAGAGCGGTATGAGCGGGGTGAAGGCGTCATAGATCTGTGCGACGTCCACGTGCTGCGGGCCGAAGTCGGCGTGCTTCCACAGGTGGCGGGCGGCGGTCCAGGAGGGGCCGGTCAGCGGGTCGTCGGTCCAGTAGTTGACCATGCCGTGGTGCTGGGATGGCAGGCCCTGGGCCGCGGCATGGACGTACACGGGGCGGTGGCGGCAGTCGCGGGCGCGTTGCGCGGAGACGACCACGCAGGCCAGGGCGCCGTCCGTCTCCAGGCAGTTGTCGAAAAGGCACAGCGGTTCGCTGATCCAGCGCGAGCCCATGTACATCTCGCGGGTCAGCGGTCGCTCGTACATCATCGCCGCCGGGTTCTGGTTGGCACGGTTGCGGCAGGCCAGGGCGACGTTGAAGAGATGGTCGCGGGTGGCGCCGTACTCGTGCATATAGCGGCGGGCGAGCATCGCGATCTCGTCGGCGGGTCTCAGCAGCCCGTACGGCCGGGTCCACTGGCCCGGGGTGGGCAGCTGGGTCCGGGTGTTGCGCCACGGCCGCGGGCCGGAGCCGCGCTTGCGGGAGCGCCAGGCGACGCCGACGGTCGCCTGTCCGGTGGAGACGGCGAGGGCCAGATGCGCGATGGTCGCGCAGGAGCCGCCGCCTCCGTAGCCGACCTGGGAGAAGAAGGTGACGTCGCCCGCCCCGATGGCCTTGGCGATCTCGACCTCGGCGGTCTCCTCCATCGTGTAGGAGGCGAAGGCGTCGACCTCGGAGGGGTGGATGCCCGCGTCATCGAGCGCGGCGACGATCGCGCGGCAGGCCAAGGTCTTTTCAGAGGCGTCGAGTTGTCTGGCGAAGGGGGTCTGTCCTATGCCGACGATCGCAGTAGCGTCCTTGAGCGTTGCCGCCATCGCCACCTCCGTGCTGTCGGTGTGCACATTGCTGACAGCGCGGAAGGGTATCGCTAATCTGACGATGAGTCAGCTATGGGGCCGGGTGGCCGGCCGGTCGGGCCGCCGCCCGCCCGAGGGGCCGCCCCGGTCGGTACCGGGGGAGGGCATGCGATGCGCGGCGATCTGGAATTCACCTCCATACCCCTGCTGGTCCGCACGGCCGCCCGGCGGTACGCCGACCGGGAGGCCGTGGTCGAGGGCAGGACCCGGCTCAGCTACCGGCGGCTCGGGGAGCGCGTCGAGCGGGCGGCCGCCGCGTGCCTCGCCGCCGGAGTCGAGCGGGGCGACCGCGTCGCGATCTGGGCCCCCAACACCCTGGACTGGATCGTCTCCGCCCTGGGCGCCGTCACGGCCGGCGCGGTCCTCGTCCCCGTCAATACGCGCTTCAAGGGCGCCGAGGCGGCTCAGGTGCTGGCGCGCACCCGCTCCCGGCTGCTGTTCATCACCGGCACCTTCCTCGGCACCTCCTACGTCGCCGCACTGCGCGCTGCCGCCGGTGGCCCGACGGAGGGCGGGAAGGGCGGCCCGCTCGCCGGTCTGCCGCAGCTGCGCGATGTCGTCGTCCTGGCCGAGGACGCGCCGGCGGACTTCCGCACCTGGAAGGACTTTCTCGCCGCGGGCGGGGCGGTACCCGGTTCCGTCGTACGGGCCCGGGCCGACGCCATCGCGCCGGAGGACCCCTCCGACATCATCTTCACGTCCGGCACCACGGGCGAGCCCAAGGGCGCGGTCGTCACCCACGCGCAGACGCTGCGGACCTTCGGCGTCTGGAGCGAGCTGGCCGGGCTGGTGGAAGGGGACCGCTATCTGATTGCCAACCCCTTCTTCCACACCTTCGGTTACAAGGCGGGCATCATCGCGAGCCTCATGCGCGGCGCGACGATGGTCCCCCAGCCGGTCTTCACGGCCGACGCGGTGCTGGCCAACATCGCGGCCGAGCGCATCTCCGTGCTGCCCGGCCCGCCCACCCTGTACCAGTCACTGCTGGACCATCCGGCCCGGCGGGTACACGACCTGTC
Source organism: Streptomyces syringium (assembly GCF_017876625.1). Taxonomy (NCBI): domain Bacteria; kingdom Bacillati; phylum Actinomycetota; class Actinomycetes; order Kitasatosporales; family Streptomycetaceae; genus Streptomyces; species Streptomyces syringium. Next base: position 3,303,403 of record NZ_JAGIOH010000001.1, on the reverse strand, counting down.
GCCCCTGCGGCTGGTGGTGACGGGAGCGGCCGTCGTGCCCCGCCGCCTGGTCGACCGGTTGCGTGCCGAGCTGAGGGTCACGACCGTGCTGACCGCCTACGGCATGAGCGAGGCGACCGGTGTGGTGACGATGTGCCGGCGCGGCGACCCGGCCGAGGTCGTCGCCGGGACGTCGGGCCGGGCCATCCCGGACACCGAGATCAAGGTGGTGGGGCCCGACGGTGCGGCGCTGCCGACCGGTGAGCCCGGCGAGATCCTGGTGCGGGGATACCAGGTCATGAGCGGTTACTTCGAGGATCCGCAAGCCACCGCTCAAGCCATCGACTCCGACGGCTGGCTCCACACCGGCGACATCGGCGTCCTGGACGCCGAGGGCAACCTCCGGGTCACCGACCGGCTCAAGGACATGTTCATCGTCGGCGGCTTCAATGTGTACCCGGCCGAGGTCGAGCAGTCGCTGGCCCGGCACCCGCGGATCGCGGAGGTCGCCGTCGTGGGGATCCCCGACGAGCGCCTCGGCGAGGTGGGCAAGGCGTTCGCGGTGCTACGCGACGACGGCGTCCTGCCGCAGGCGTCGGACGGGGTGCCCGGGGAGGGCCTCACGGCCGATGCGTTGATCGCCTGGGCCCGTCGGCAGATGGCCAATTACAAGGTCCCCCGCGAGGTCGAATTCGTCACCGGGCTGCCGCGCAACGCCTCGGGGAAGATCCTCAAGAGGCAGTTGCGGGAGCGCGGCGGGCCCACGGGAGCGGCACAGGCACCGGAAGGCCCGGGCACAGGCGCGTAGCGGGCCCTTGGCCGGATATCGCGCCCGTTGAAGGGCCCCCGCCGGGGCGCCTGTGGTGGCACTCGCCCCGGCTTCAAGGCGGGGAGGGCAGGAGGGGCGGGAGGGGCGCGGTCGGGCGGACGTACCCCGTCCGGTCCCTGTGCCGACCGGGCGGAGCCGTGGTGTTCCTGACCGGCCGCGCCTCCCGCGGGGCGCGCCCCTTCGCCGATGCCGGGCGCTTCACGCTCCTGCCCGCCCGGAGCGATTGCCCGTCAGGCCGGAACCGCCGGAACCGGACTGGCCGGAACCGGGTCGGCCGGGGGCCTTACCGGATCGACGTGGACGGGCGCGCGTCAGCCCAGTCGGACGTCGGTGGTGTGGTCGTCGGCGCCCCCGGTGGTGTGGTCGTCCTGCGGGCCGTTGGCCACCGACGACTGCAGGGCCGCCACGCCGCGCCCCTGGGAGGTGGTGTGGTCGTCGGCCGCGGCCGGCAGGGCGGCGACGGCCACACCGGCCGCCGCGAGGGCGAATATGGCGAGGGCCTTCTTGGTGCGGGTCATCGTGCGCGTCATGGTGACTCCTCTGCTGGGGGTGGCTGTGCACTTCTCAGTGAACGTATCGGCGGGGAAACGGGCATACGCGGTTTTGGGCCGGAAAGCACTGCCTCCGGGCCCGGTTGGGCAGCGGACCGCAGGGCGGCCCACGAGATCGTGGCTGCGCGGCGTACGGGCGTGGGCGGTGTGATGGGCACCGGCTCACGTACGCCCGTACGCCGCGTGGGCGACAACGCCGCAGGGGCCCGCGTCGACGGCTCCCCCTCCGTGCCGTCGACGCCGGCCCCTGTCGGTCCCCCGTTATGTGTCCCCCCGGTGGACCTCGTTCCCCCGTGTTCCCCCGTGTTTCCCCCGTGGTCCACCGGGAGGGACTGCTGATCGGCCGGGAGTTCCGCATGCCCCCCCGGGTCGGGATTCCCGACCGATCGGATGCGCTCGATCGGACGCGTTCACGATCACGCGCTCTACGATCACGCGTTCACGATCACGCGCTCGATCAGAAAGGCTTCTCGGTCGTGGCGTGGTCGTCCTGCACCACGAACGGAGGCTTACCCGTCGCATGATCGTCCAGCGGTGCGGCGATCGTGCCGCCGGTGGCGTGGTCGTCCTGCGGTGTGGCTATGACGGGCTTGAGCGTCTTCTTCTTGTCGTCGCTCATGGCGATCAACTCCGATGGTCAGTGCGAGTCGTTTGGTGTGATGGGGATTGCGTAACCCGCCCGGCGACTCCCCCGAGGACCGCCGGACGGGCATAAGGGCTGTTCACCCTAGAGGTGAGGCCTCACCTACGACCCGCCTGCCCCCCGACGCGACGGATCGACAGGGATAAGACTGGCGTGCCGCGATAAACGATCGATGAACGGCCACGTGAAAGGGTTTTGGCGGGGGTCGTACGGCTGCGGACGGCCTCCGGACCGGCTGCGGCACGGCCGGAAACGCCGCCGAAAGGCCCCCGAAAACCAGGCGTCGCGCTCCCGACACGCCCCTGCAATGCGCCTGGTGCGCCCCACAACCTTCACATGCGGCCGACAGGACTCCGCCTACGGACATCACCACCGGTGGCGCGCCCGGCGTGAAACGGGACGCCTCCCGCCGCCGGCAGCGGCACCGCCCTACGCGGCGGCCGCAGGAGCCAATAACCCTCGCACGTCCGCCGCTTCCGACGAGCCGAGCTGCTCGAAGATGGCCAGCGCTTCCGCCCAGCAGGCGTGGGCGCGCCCCGGCTGGCCCAGGGCGTCGAGGCAGCGGCCGAGGACGGTCAGCACGTTGCCGCGCCGCCATTCCCCGCCGATGCCGCGCAGCTGCGCCAGGGCCTGCTCCGCGTGGGCCGCCGCCTGGGCGGGTTTGCGGACGGCGAAGTACAGCTCGGCCATCCGGAAGAGCGTCATGCCCTCCCACAGCCGCTGCCGGTTGTCCCGGAAGACCGGCAGGGCCTCGGTGAGCTGCGCCAGGGCCTCGTCGTGCCGCCCGGCGCGGGTCAGGGCCACTCCGTAGGCGTAGAGGCCGTTGGCGTGCCGCCAGGAGACGTTGATCTCGCGGTAGATGGCCAGTGCCTGCTCCGCGAGGCTGACCGCGGACTGGATGCGGCCCATGTCCAGGTGCGTCCGGGAGAGGTTGCTGAGCGCGCTGGCCTCGCCGGGGAGGTTGCCGTCGGCGCGGAACGCGGCGAGGGCCTGGCCGATGTAGGCCTCGGCGTCCTGGTGGCGGTGCTGGTAGATGGCGATGATGCCGCGGTTGTTCGAGGCGTAGCAGCACGGAATGGGGTCGGCGCAGGCGCGGCCGAGCAGGACGGCGTGCCGGGCCTGCTCGTCGGCCTGGTCGAACCGGCCGGCCAGGCTGTGCACATGGGTGAGCACGGTCCGCGCGCGCCCTTCCGCCCGCCCGTCGCCCGCCGCCTGGGTGGCGGCCAGCAGGGCCGTCGCGGCCTGCTCGTACTGGCGGGAGTCGGCGCCCGACTCGGCGAGGTCCTTGGCGGCCAGCAGCAGGTCCACGGCGCGGCGCAGGGTGAGGCCTGCGGTGTTCGCGTGCTGCCGTACGCAGGCGAGCAGACAGCCCGCCTCGGCGAAGAGCCAGTCGCTCGCCGCGCCCCGGTCGGTGAACGTCAGGCCCGGGTGCGTGGTGGGTGTGAGGTGGGCGAGGAGCTGGTCGCCGGGGCGTTCGAGGACGTACACGCCGGCCGCCGTGGCCAGGTAGAAGTCGAGCAGGCGGGACATCGCGGCGTCCCGTTCGGCGGGCGGCTGCTCATCGCGCTCGGCGCATGCACGCGCGTAGAGGCGCAGGAGGTCGTGGTAGCGGTAGCGGCCCGGGGCCGCGGACTCCAGGAGCGAGGTGTCGACCAGCGATTCCAGCAGTTCCTCGGTGTCGTCGGGGTCGAGGTCGAGCACGGCGGCCGCGGCGGCGAGCGAGAAGTCGGGGCCGTCGGCGAGGCCGAGGAGGCGGAAGGCGCGGGCCTGGGCGGGCTCCAGCTGGCCGTAGCCGAGCTCGAAGGTGGCCTTGACGGCGAGGTCGCCGGCCCGGAGCTCGTCGAGGCGGCGGCGCTCGTCACCGAGCTTGCGGGCGAGGACGGACACGGTCCAGGTGCGGCGGGCGGCCAGCCGGGAGGCGGCGATGCGGATGGCGAGCGGCAGGAAACCGCAGGCGGCGACGACGTCCATGGCGGCGTCGCGCTCGGCGCCCACGCGCTCGGTGCCGACGATGCGGGTGAAGAGGACGAGTGCTTCCTCGGGGCTCATCACATCGAGGTCGACGAGGTGGGCGCCGGCGAGGTCGACCATGCGGGAGCGGCTGGTGACGAGCGCCGCGCAGCCCTCGGTGCCCGGCAGCAGCGGGCGGACCTGGGCGGCGTCGCGGGCGTTGTCCAGCAGGGTCAGCACCCGGCGGCCGTCGAGGGTGGAGCGGAAGAGCGCGGACCGCTCCTCGACACCGTCCGGAATGCCGGAGTCGGGGATTCCGAGGGCCCGCAGGAAGGAGCCCAGCACGGCTTCCGGCTCGGCGACCACGGGCCCGGTGCCCTGGAGGTCCACATACAGCTGGCCGTCCGGGAAGTGATGGCGGGCGGCGTGGGCGACGTGCACCGCCAGCGTCGTCTTGCCGACGCCGCCGATGCCCGCGACCGCGGAGACCGCCATGACGCGGCCCTCGGCGGTGGCCAGCTGGTCGCTCAGCTCGTGGACGAACGCGGTGCGTCCGGTGAAGTCGGAGACGGTCGCCGGGAGCTGGGCGGGGCGCACGAAGGTGGGTCCGGCGGTGGGGCGGTCGTCCGCGCTGAAGTGGATGGTGAGGTCGGCGTCGGCCTGGAGGATGCGCTGCTGGAGTTCGGAGAGCTCGGCACAGGGGTCGACGCCCAGCTCGTCGGCGAGCAGCCGGCGGGTGTCGGCGTAGACGGCGAGGGCCTCGGCCTGGCGGCCGCTGCGGTAGAGGGCGAGCATCAAGAGCTCGCGCAGCCGCTCGCGCAGCGGGTGCGCGGCGGTCAGGGCGGTCAGCTCGGAGACGGCCTCGGCGTGACAGCCGACCTCGAGGTCCAGGTCGAGGCGGGTCTCCAGCAGGCTCAGGCGCCACTCCTCCAGCCGGGTGCGCTGGGTGTCGGCGTACGGGCCGGACAGGCCCGCGAGCGGCTCGCCGTCCCAGACGTCGAGCGCGTCGCTGATGAGCCGGCGGGCGCCGCAGCGGTCGCCGGCGGCGCGGGCCTTCTCGGCCTCGCCGGCGAGGCGCTCGGCCGTGTCGATGTCGAGGCCGCCCGGGCCCACGCGTATCGCGTAGCCGCCGGACTCGCTGACCAGGGCGTCGGCGTCGGGGCCGAACGCCTTGCGCAGCCGGGAGGCGTACGTCCGCAGGGCGGCGAGGGCGGCGTGCGGGGGTTCCTCGCCCCAGAGGGCGTCGACGAGTTCGGGCGCGGTGGCGGTGCGGCCGCCGCGCAGCAGCAGCGCCGCGAGGAGCGCCCGCTGCTGGGGTGACCCGCTGTGCAGCAGTTCGTCGCCGCGCCAGGCGCGGACGGGCCCGAGCACGGTGAAGCGCAGCTGCTGCCCGTGCCCTGTGTCGCCGGCCATTGTGACCCCCTGTGTCCTGCTCGGTCGCACCGGCCAGTCTGCCTTGTTCGGGGCCTCTACGTCAGCAGGGGTCCGGCCTCTCCACAAGGCCTGCCAAGGACCACCTCACCACATAGCTGACGACCCGTCAGTTCAGCGCTACCGTGTCGGCCATGGAGAGCTTCCCGAAGATAATCTCGGTGGACGACCACACGGTCGAGCCCCCCAACGTCTGGCGGGACCGACTTCCGACGAAATTCCACGACGTCGGACCCCGGATCGTACGGGCGCCGCTGAAGGAGATGACCTTCGTGGGCGGCAGGTTCGCGCCGAAGATGGGCGCGCCCGGGGACGACGGTCCGGTGGCGGACTGGTGGGTCTATGAGGATTTGCACCGTCCTCTCACTCGGCTTGATACCGCCGTCGGATACTCCAGGGATGACATCAGGCTCGAAGGAATCACCTACGAGCAGATGCGGCCGGGCTCCTACAGCGTGCCGGAGCGGCTGGCCGACATGGACGTCAACCACGTGCAGTCGGCGCTCTGCTTTCCCACCTTTCCGCGCTTTTGCGGGCAGACCTTCACCGAGGCGCGCGACCGCGAACTGGGGCTGCTGGGCGTACGGGCCTACAACGACTGGATGGTCGAGGAGTGGTGCGGCCCCCAGGCGCACGGCCGGCTGATCCCGCTCACGCTCGTACCGCTGTGGGACGCGGAGCTGGCCGCCGAGGAGGTGCGCCGTAACGCCGCGCGCGGGGTGCGGGCCGTCTGTTTCTCCGAGATACCGCCGCACCTGGGGCTGCCGTCCGTCCACACCGACGCCTGGGACCCGTTCCTGCGCGCCTGCGACGAGACCGGGACCGTCATCGCCATGCACATCGGGTCCTCCTCGCGCATGCCGTCGACCTCCGCCGACGCACCGCCCGCGGTGGGTTCGACCATCACCTTCGCCAACTGCTGCTTCTCGATGACCGACTGGCTGATGTCGGGCAAGTTCGACCGTTTCCCGAACCTCCGGATCATGTACGCCGAGGGCCAGATCGGCTGGATCCCGTACATCCTCGAGCGCGCGGACGTGGTCTGGGAGGAGAACCGGGGCTGGGGCGGTGTCGCCGACAAGGTGCTCCGCCCGCCGTCCGAGCTGTTCGCCGAGCACGTGTACGGCTGCTTCTTCGACGACGCCTTCGGCCTGCGCAACCTCGACGCCATCGGGGAGGGGAACGTGCTGTACGAGACCGACTACCCGCACTCCGACTCCACCTGGCCCAGGTCGAAGGAGATCGGCGAGGAGCAGATGGGGCATCTGGCGCCCGGGGTGGTCGAGCGCATCGTGCGGGGTAACGCCATCGACCTGCTCGGGCTCACCCCGGACGGACTGTGGGCGGGAGCGGGCCGTGCCTGACCCGGCGCCGCCGGGCGGGGAACGCGGCCCCCGCCACGGGCTGCGCGTCCTGCCGCCGGACCGCTTGTCGTACGGCATGCAGCTGCCCGTCCAGTCGCAGAGCACCCTCTACGCCGAGCCCTGGGAGGCCGCCGCCGGGCCCGCCGAGCTGCTGGAGATCGCCCGGAGCGCCGACCGGCTCGGGTTCGCCTACCTCGCGACCTGTGATCACGTGGCCGTCCCCGTACGCCTCGCCGCCACCATGGGCACCGTCTGGTACGACCCCGTGGCCACCCTCGCCTTCCTCGCCGCCGTCACCGAGCGGACCCTGCTGATGAGCCATGTGGCCGTCGCCGGGCTGCGGCACCCGCTGATCACCGCGAAGCAGTACGCGACGGTGGACCGGCTCTCGGGAGGGCGGCTGGTCCTCGGGGTCGGCGCGGGTCATGTGGAGGAGGAGTTCGCGGCGCTGGGCGCGGACTTCGGGCGGCGCGGGGCGGTCCTGGACGAGACGATCGACGCGCTGAAGGCGGCGCTGGGCCCGGGGGAGTTCCCCGAGTTCCACGGCGAGCGGTTCTCCTTCCACGGCCTCGGCCAGGCCCCGCGGCCGGCCCGGACGCCCCGGCCACCGCTGTGGGTGGGCGGCTCCTCCGCCGCCGCCCTGCGCCGGGCGGCGCTCAGGGGCGACGGCTGGCTGTCACAGGGCGACCGCCGCGATCAGCTGCCGAGCCGCGTGGCCCGGCTGCGGCGGCTGCGCGCGGAGGCCGGGAAGGACGGGCCCTTCGCGATCGGGGCCATCACCGAGCCGCTGTACGTGGGCACGCCCGGCTGGGACACCGGCCCGCGCACGCTGACCGGGCGGCCGGAGGCGCTCGCGGAGTCGCTGCGCGCCTACCGGGCGATCGGCGCGGACCAGATCCAGGTGCGGTTTCGCTGCCGCGACCTGCCTGAACTCCTCGATCAGATGGCGGGCTTCGCGGATGCGGTGGCTCCGTATCTCGACCACTAGGGCGTGTCCGGTGGATCCTGCCGGGCCGGACCGTGGGCACCTCCGCTGCGCGGTGGTGTCCTCAAGCGCCGGACGGGCTGGTTTTGGCTGGCCTCAGCTGAATCAGACCGGTCCGGCGATGTGAGGACGCCGCCGCAGGCGGTGGACGAAACGGCGGGTGAGCCGTCGACCAGGACCGAAGGGGGACGTCATGGGCAAGCTGGACGGCCGCGTCGTGCTCATCACCGGCGCGGCGCGGGGACAGGGCGAGTGGGAAGCGCGGCTCTTCGCGGCCGAAGGGGCGAAGGTGATCCTCGCCGACGTCCTGGACGACGCGGGCACGGCCGTGGCGAAGGACCTGGGGGAGTGCGCCCGCTACGTCCACCTCGACGTGGGTGACGAGGCGGACTGGGCGGCGGCCGTCGCCCTCGCGAAGGAGGCCTTCGGCGGGCTGGACGGGCTGGTCAACAACGCCGGCATCCTGCGCCACAGCGAGCTGGAGCGGACCTCCCTCGCCGAGTACCAGGAGGTCGTCCGGGTCAACCAGATCGGCCCGTTCCTGGGGATGCGGACCGCGGCGCCCGAGCTGGCGGCGGCGGGCGGCGGGACGATCGTCAACACCGCCTCGTACGTGGCCCTGGCGGGCATGGCCACCCTCACCGCCTACGCGGCGACCAAGGCCGCCGTCGTCGCGATGACCCGGGTGGCGGCGCTGGAGCTGGCGGGCCGGGGCATCCGGGTCAACGCGCTGTGCCCGGGCGGGGTCGACACCCCGATGACGAACCCGGGCGGTGACGCGGGAGCGGGGCTGGACGAGATCTTCCGCAAGCTGGTGCCGCTGGGACGGCTCGGGCGGCCGGAGGAGATGGCGCGGGCGGCGCTGTTCCTGACGTCGGACGACTCCTCCTACCTCACCGGACAGCCGGTCGTCATCGACGGCGGATGGCTGGCGGGGGTGCCGCTCCCCTCATGACGCCAGCCCGCCCCAAAGCCCGCCCTGGGCCCCGTCCGGCCGTCTTGACGCCCTCTGCCACCGGTGCCAGAGTCTGCGTACCTGACGATGCGTCAGAATTACAGGGACGGTGAACCTCCGTGGAATTCGGGATCTTTGTGCAGGGATATGTGCCGGCGAGCCGTGCGGCGGCCGACCCCGGGGCCGAGCACCACGCGTTGATGGAGGAGACCGAGTACGTCATCCAGGCGGACGCGTCGGGCTTCAAATACGCCTGGGCCTCCGAGCACCACTTCCTCGACGAGTACTCGCACCTCTCCGCCAACGACGTCTTCCTCGGCTACCTCGCGCACGCGACCGAGCGCATCCACCTCGGCTCGGGGATCTTCAACCCCCTGCCGCAGGTCAACCACCCCGCCAAGGTCGCCGAGAAGGTCGCCATGCTCGACCACCTCTCGGGCGGGCGCTTCGAATTCGGGTCCGGGCGGGGCGCGGGCAGCCACGAGATCCTCGGGTTCCTGCCGGGCATCACCGACATGAACCACACCAAGGAGATCTGGGAAGAGACCATCGCCGAGTTCCCCAAGATGTGGCTCCAGGAGGAGTACGAGGGCTTCCAGGGCACCCACTGGTCCCTGCCCGCCCGCAAGATCCTGCCGAAGCCGTACGGGCCCTCCCACCCGGCGATGTGGTACGCCGCCGGGTCGCCGTCCTCGTACGCCATGGCGGGGCGCAAGGGGCTGGGCGTGCTGGGCTTCAGCGTGCAGAAGGTCTCCGACATGGAGTGGGTCGTCGAGTCGTACAAGACGGCGGTCGAGCAGGCGGAGGCCGTCGGGGCCTTCGTCAACGACAACGTGATGGTGACCTCGACCGCGATCTGCGCGGAGACGCACGCCAAGGCCGTCGAGATCGCGGTGAGCGGCGGGCTGAACTACCTCCAGTCGCTGCTCTTCCGCTACCACGACACCTTCCCCCGGCCCGACGGCATCCCCGAGTGGCCGGAGCTGCTGCCCGAGTACACCGAGGAGATCATCGAGCTGCTCATCGCGGAGGAGCTGATGATCTGCGGTGACCCCGACGAGGTCTTCCGCCAGTGCAAGCGCTGGGAACAGGCCGGCGCGGACCAGCTGTCGTTCGGGCTGCCGATCGGGGTGCCGTACGAGCACACCATGGAGACCATCCGGCTGATCGGGGAGCACGTCATCCCGAAGATCGACACGGATCCCGTGCACCGCACGACGCGCTTCCGTCAGGCCGCCGGATCCTGAGCGGGCGCCCACCCGCACCGGGGCGGCGCCTCCCGGGCCGCCGCCCCGGCCCTTCCCGGCACGCGCGCGTGCCCCACGCCCGCGCACCGGAAACCGCCCCGGCCACCGGGAAACCACCCCGCTCACCGGAAACCGTCCGCCGCCCTTCTTGCTACGCGCGCGTGCCCCACGCCCGCACACCGCCCGGCCCTTCTCGCCCGCTGACCGTCGGCAGCCTCCGCCCCGGACCGCAGAGAGGACCCACCATGCTCGACCACCTGATCCGGCGCGCCACCGTCGTCGACGGCACCGGGGCACCCCCGTTCGTCGCGGACGTCGGCATCGAGGACGGACGGATCGCGGTGGTCGGCACGACGGCGGTGGTCGGCGGGCGGGTGAACCGCCGGGCGCGGACCGAGGAGGACGCGCGAGGGCTCGTCCTCGCACCGGGGTTCATCGACCCGCACACCCACTACGACGCACAGCTCTTCTGGGACCCCTACGCCACCCCGTCCATGAGCCACGGCGTCACCACCGTCGTCGGCGGCAACTGCGGCTTCACCCTCGCCCCGCTCCACCCCGGCCGCCCCGCGGACGCCGACTACACCCGGCGGATGATGAGCAAGGTCGAGGGCATGTCGCTGACGGCCCTGGAGGAGGGCGCGCCCTGGACCTGGTCGTCCTTCGGCGAGTACCTCGACGCGCTGGACGGCCGGATAGCCGTCAACGCCGGGTTCATGGTGGGGCACTGCGCGCTGCGCCGGCATGTGATGGGCCCCGCGGCCGTGGGCGGCAGGCCCGACGCGCAGCAGTCGAAGCAGCTGCTCACCCTGCTCCACGAGGCGATGGACGCGGGTGCCTGGGGGCTCTCCACGACCCAGTCGAGCACCCACACCGACGGTGACGGCCGGCCCGTGGCCTCCCGGCACGCGCTGCCCGAGGAGCTGCTCGCGCTGTCCCGGGCCGTCGGCGAGCACGAGGGCACCCAGATCGAGGCCATCGTCGCCGGGTGCCTGGACCGGTTCGCGGACGAGGAGATCGACCTCCTGGTGGGGATGACGGCCACCGCCGGCCGCCCGTTGAACTGGAACGTCCTCACCATCGACGCCGCCGTTCCCGAGCGCGTGCCGCGCCAGCTCGCCGCGAGTGCGCGGGCCCGCGCGGCGGGCGGCCGGATCGTCGCGCTGACCATGCCGATCCTGACCCCCATGAACATGTCGCTCGGCACCTTCTGCGCCCTGAACCTCATCCCCGGCTGGGGCGAGACCCTGGCCCTGCCCGTGCCGCGGCGCATCGCCCGCCTGCGCGAGGCGTCCGTCCGGGCGGAGCTGCTGCGGTGCGCGCACAGCGAGGAGGCCGGGGTCTTCCGGCGGCTGACCGACTTCGGGCGGTACGTGATCGGCGATACCTACGCGAAGGAGAACGAGGGCCTGACCGGCCGGGTCGTGCGCGACATCGCCGCCGAGCGCGGCACGGACCCCTTCACGTGCCTGGTCGACATCTGCGCCGCCGACGAGCTGCGCACGGTCCTGTGGCCGATGCCGACGGACAACGACCCCGCCAGCTGGGAGCTGCGGCGGCGCACCTGGGAGCACGAGGACGTGCTGCTCGGCGGCTCGGACGCGGGGGCGCACCTGGACCGGATGTGCGGGGCGCCGTACACGACGCGCTTCCTCGGGGACTGTCTGCGCGGCCGGAAGCTGGTGCCCCTGGAGCGGGCCGTGCGGATGCTGACGGACGACCCGGCGCGGCTGTTCGGGCTGCGCGGCCGCGGCCGGATCGCGCGGGGCTGGCACGCGGACCTCGTGCTCTTCGACCCGGACCGGATCGACGCGGGCCCGGCCACGCTCGTCCACGACCTGCCGGGGGACGGCCCCCGGCTGGACGCCCGGGCGCGCGGGGTGGTCAGCGTCCGCGTGAACGGCGTCGAGACGGTCCGGCACGACGTGACGACCGGCGCGGTGCCCGGGGTGGTGCTGCGGTCGGGACGGGACACGGAGACGGTGGGGACCACCCACTGAGACGGCCGGGGCCCGCGCACCGGGCACGGGAAATTTTTGAACCAGGACAAAAGGTGCGGCGCTGCGGTTCCCGCAATCCGGTCACTCCACGTTTATCCCTTGGTGTTACCTGCCGTAACCGGGCCTGCGCCTTTCTTTGCCAGGTCAACTCCACCAACGGGCGCATGCGTTCAAGGCGCGGCCCCTGGACGGCAAGCCTCCGGATGCGGAAACAGCAGCACTTAACGTCCTGCCCATGGTTCAGGTACATCCACGGCCCCGGGCCGGAGACACGGTAATGAGCGTCGCCGGCAGCGGTGTTGATCAAGCCGGTGACGCGGGAGACATGCGCACCAAGGGGCTCAACGGCAATTCCGTCGGGCTGCTTGGCAGCGCCGTCATCGGCATCTCCACCGTCGCGCCCGTCTACTGTCTGACCTCCACCCTAGGCCCGACCGTCGGCCAGGTCGGCGTGCAGATGCCCGCCGTCTTCCTGGCCGGATTCCTGCCCATGCTGCTCGTCGCCTTCGCCTACCGCGAGCTGAACAAGGCGATACCCGACTGCGGCACCTCGTTCACCTGGACGGTGCGGGCCTTCGGCCCCCGCGTCGGGTGGATGTGCGGCTGGGGCCTGGTCATCGCGACGATCATCGTGCTGTCCAATCTCGCCGGCGTCGCGACCTCCTTCTTCTATCTGCTGCTGGGCGAACTCACCGGCAGCGACGCGCTCGCCGCCCTCGACGACAACCGGCCCGTCCACGTCCTGACCTGCCTGGTCTTCATCGCCGTCGCGACCGCCGTCAGCTATCGCGGCATGACGGCCACCAAGGGCGTGCAGTACGCGCTCGTCGGGCTCCAACTGGCCGTGCTCACCGTGTTCGTCGCGATGGCCGTGTCCAAGGCCCGCTCCGGCGACCTGCCCGGCTCCCTCGACTTCTCGTGGTCGTGGATGAACCCCTTCGCCGTGCAGTCCTTCGCGGCCTTCACCGCCGGACTGTCCCTGTCGATCTTCATGTTCTGGGGCTGGGACGCCTGTCTGACGGTCAACGAGGAGACCGAGGGCAGCGCGAGGACCCCCGGCCGGGCCGCGCTCGTCGCCATGGTCGTCCTCGTCGGCTCGTACCTGCTGACGGCCGTCGCCGCCCAGATGTTCGCCGGCGTCGGCGAGCAGGGCACCGGCCTCGGCAACCCCGAGACCTCCGACAACGTCTTCGCGGCACTCGCCGACCCCGTCATGGGCACGGCACTGGGCGTCCTGCTCTTCGTGGCCGTCCTCGCCTCCGCCGCCGCCAGCCTCCAGACCACCTTCATCCCGGTCGCCCGCACGGTCCTGGCGATGAGCACCTACCAGGCGCTGCCGCCCTCCTTCGCCCGCATCCACCCGCGCTTCAAGTCCCCGGGCCTCGCCACCATCGCGGCGGGCGTCGCCACCGGCGTCTTCTACGCGGTGATGAGCTTCCTCAGCCGGAACGTCCTGATCGACACCGTCTACGCCCTCGGCCTGATGATCTGCTTCTACTACTCGATCACGGCCTTCGCCTGCGCCTGGTTCTTCCGCGCCGAGCTGCGCCGGTCGGCGCGCGACGCGCTCTTCAAGGGCGTCTTCCCGGTGCTGGGCGGCCTGCTGCTGGCTGCCGTCTTCGGCAAGACCCTGTACGACATGTGGGACCCCTCCTACGGCAGCGGCAGCTCGGTCCTCGGCGTCGGCTCGGTCTTCGTCATCGGCGTGGGCCTGCTGCTGGTCGGGGTGGTCATCATGCTGGTGATGCGGCGCCGCAGCCCCGCGTTCTTCCGGGGTGAAGTACTGACCGGCTCCACGTCGGCCCTGGTCGTGGCGGACTAGCTTCCTGTGCCGCCTGCGGCGGCCGGCGCCCTGCGGGCGCGTCCTCAATCGCCGGACGGGCTGGAACAAGCCCGTCCGGCGATTGAGGACACCGCCACGCAGCGGAGGTGCACACGCCACGGTCCGCAGGCCGAGCGCACACCAGCCGGGCAGGCTAAGGCCACCCCAGAAAGACCGGATTCGTCAGCGCGGCAAACGCCCCCGGCATCCCGGAGGCTCCGCCATCCGCGGGCGGATGGCGGACCTCCGCCCGGACGTACGCGGCGTACGAGGCGGTCGTCCGCCATTCGACCTTCCCGTCGGCGGGCACCGGGGTGGTGAACAGCCGGCCCTGGTCGGTGACGAACGAGGCGGAACAGCCCGTCACCCCGGTGACGTCCAGCCGGACGGTGACGGGCGCGTCCCGGTCCACGTGCAGCCGCTCGCCGATGCCCGCGTGGGCGCCGCGCCCGCCGGAGGCGGAGAAGGACAGGCCGACGGCCGAGGACTCCGCGATCCAGCAGCGGCCGGCCCGGATGCCGGCCAGCAGGGCCGTCCGGGACAGGTCCTCGGCCAGGACGACGGTCTGCGGGTGCCCGACGACCTGCGGCTCGCGGTGCGCGTCGCTGTTGCCGATCGCGGGCAGCCAGGGTCTGCCCCGCCGGACCGCGGCGACCAGGGCGTTGTCCCACTCCGCGAGGGCGATCTCGTCGTCCGGGGTGTACGGGCCGTTCCAGACCTCCACCGCGTCGGCCTCGTTGAACCCGAACTTCCAGTTGCAGCCGACACAGGTGGCGTGCGGGTGGGCGGGGACGACGAGCCCACCCGCCTGGCGGATCCGGCGGGAGAACCGGCCGAAGGCGTTGTCGCGGGCCCGGTAGCGCCAGTCGACGAACACGCCGGGGTCGGTGCCGAGCGCCACGACGTGGCCGTTGCGGGTCGTCACCTCCTCACCGGTCAGGATGAGGAAGTCGTCCGCCCACAACCCCTCCCACGCGCCGTGCGAGGACGTGGTGTTGTGCTCGGTCGTCGTGATCCAGTCCAGCCCGGCGGCCCGCGCCGCCGCGGCGACCTCGGCGGGGGTCCGCTTGCCGTCGGAGTGCACGCTGTGCAGGTGGTTGTCGCCCCGGTACCAGGCACGGCCGCGCCCCTTGGCGCGCTGCGGCGGATACACCGGCGCCGGGGTGACGCCCGGCGGCCCGTACCGCAGGGTGACCGTCACCTCGTACGCCAGGCCCTGCGGCGCCACCGTGTACGGGCCGAGGACGACGTGCCAGGTGCCGGGCCGGACGGGGCCCGCGAGATAGCCGGGGGTGGCCCGCTCGGCGCTGATGGCGAACTCCGTGCGGGCGCCGCCCGACCAGCCCCGGAAGCCGGGCCCGCCCAGCTCCGTGCCCCGCTCGTCGAAGATGCCGATGTCGCAGGCGTTGCCCTGGACCCCGGCCGGCACGACGGGTCTGTCGTAGGTGTAGGAGACGGCGATCTCGCGGACACCGCGCGGTACTTCCACGGGGAGGTGGACGAAGTCCGGCGCGCCGGCCGGCAGCCGGCCGGTGACCTTGCGGGTCTCGGACGCGGGAGAGCCGCCGGTCCCACCGGGCCCGTCGGCGTGGGCGAACGTCACGCCGTCGAGCGTAAGCACGCCGGCCGCGCCCGCGACAGCCGCCATCCTGAGCATTTCGCGTCGGTGCATCCGTGGCCCCCTGGGTCGGAAGGGTCGCCCCGTCATCGTTGTACGCCCGGGTGGCGCACAGGGGAACGGGTACGGACGGGTGAGTTGCGGCGGGCGGTCGGCCGTGGGCGGGCGTGGCGGCCGGTTGCCGCTGCCGGGTGTCCGTCGGCGGCCGTCCGCTTGTCGCGCGGACCGCCGGAGGGTGGTAGAGCATACGGTTGGGACACGCCACGACGGAGGTGCCACCGCATGCGGATCGCCACCACGATCTTCCTCACCGACGAGACGATCAGCCCGGTCCGGCTCGCCCGGGAGCTGGAGCAGCGCGGCTTCGCCGGTCTCTTCCTGCCCGAGCACACCCACATCCCGGCTTGTCGGGAGACGCCGTGGCCCGGGGGCGATCCGCTGCCGCGCGAGTACGGCCGGGGCCTGGACCCGTTCGTCGCGCTGGCGCAGGCCGCGGCCGTCACCGAGCGGCTCGCGATCGGCACGGGCGTCACGCTGGTGGCCCAGCACGACCCGATCGTGCTCGCCAAGCAGGTCGCCTCGCTCGACTTCGTGAGCGACGGCCGGCTGACCCTCGGCGTCGGCTTCGGGTGGAACGTGGAGGAGGCCGCCGACCACGGTGTGGAGTGGGGATCGCGGCGGCGGCTGGTACGGGACCGGATGGCCCTGATGCGCGCGCTGTGGACCGAGGAACCAACGGCTTACGCGGGGGAGTTCGGCTCCGTCCGGGCGAGCCTCGCGCATCCCAAGCCCGTCCGGGCGCCGCGCTCCCGGGAAGGCGCGGAGCCGCTCGTGGGGCCGCGCACCCTGATCGGCGGAGGCGCCGGGCCGGGGCTCTTCGCCCATGTCGCGGAGTACGCGGACGGCTGGCTGCCCGTCGGCGGCGGCGGTCTGGGCGAGGCCCTGCCCGCGCTGCGCAGGGCGTGGCGGGCGGCCGGGCGGCCCGGGGAACCGGTGGTCGTGCCGTACGCCGTGCACCCCTCGGCCGAGAAGCTCGCGCACCTCGCCGACCACGGCATCGAGGAGGTCGTGGTGGGGCTGCCCTCGGCCGACGACGCGGTCGTGGTGCGGGCCCTGGACGCGCTGGCCGAATTCCTCTAGCGGGGCGGGCCCCGAGCCCTCCCGCCCGCCCGTTCGGCGCCGCTGGTCAGGCGTTGTTCCCCGGCTGCGGAACGCATGCCGGAGGGTGCCTCCGTCTGACGTGATCAGTGGCACACGGATCCACCCCGGGGCGCTCTGGAGTTGTCGGTTCCCGCTCGTATGCTCGGACAATGACTTCGAGCGCGCAGGGACCCGAGCAGGCAGCACCGACCGCGAACGCCATGCGCCGCGCGCTCAGGCGGGCCCGCGACGGGGTCGCGCTCGACGTCACCGAGGCCGCGGTGCTGCTCCAGGCGCGCGGCGAGGACCTGGCGGACCTGTGCGCGTCCGCCGCGCGGGTGCGGGACGCGGGCCTCGAAGCTGCCGGCCGCCCCGGCATCATCACCTACTCCAAGAGCGTCTTCATCCCGCTCACCCGCCTCTGCCGCGACAAGTGCCACTACTGCACCTTCGCCACCGTCCCCGGCAAGCTGCGCCGCGCGGGCCACGGGATGTTCATGTCCCCGGACGAGGTGCTGGACATCGCCCGCCGCGGCGCCGAAATGGGCTGCAAGGAAGCGCTGATCACCCTCGGCGACAAGCCCGAGGACCGCTGGCCCGAGGCACGCGAGTGGCTGGAGGCCGAGGGCTATGACGACACCATCGCCTACGTACGGGCCATGGCGATCCGCATCCTGGAGGAGACCGGGCTGCTGCCGCACCTCAACCCCGGCGTCATGACCTGGACGGACTTCCAGCGGCTCAAGCCCGTGGCGCCCTCCATGGGCATGATGCTGGAGACCACCGCCACCCGCCTGTGGAGCGAGCCCGGCGGCCCCCACCACGGCTCCCCGGACAAGGAGCCGGCCGTCCGGCTGCGCGTCCTGGAGGACGCCGGGCGCAGCTCCGTCCCCTTCACCAGCGGCCTGCTGATCGGCATCGGCGAGACCTACGAGGAGCGCGCCGAGTCGCTGTTCGCGCTGCGCCGGGTCTCCCGCGCCTACCACGGCATCCAGGAACTCATCCTGCAGAACTTCCGCGCCAAGCCGGACACGGCGATGCGCGGCATGCCGGACGCCGAGCTGGACGAACTCGTCGCCACCGTCGCCGTCGCCCGGCACATCATGGGCCCCTCCGCCTGCCTCCAGGCCCCGCCCAACCTGGTCGCCGGGGAGTACGCGCGGCTCATCGGCGCCGGCATCGACGACTGGGGCGGCGTCTCCCCGGTCACCCCGGACCACGTCAACCCCGAGCGCCCCTGGCCGCACATCGACGAACTCGCCGAGCACTCCGCCGCCGCCGGCTTCGAGCTGCGCGAACGCCTCGCCGTCTACCCCGAGTTCATCCAGCGCGGCGAGCCCTGGCTCGACCCCCGTCTGCTGCCGCACGTCCGCGCCCTCGCCGACCCGGCCACGGGCCTGGCCCGCGAGGACGCCGTGATCGAGGGCCACCCCTGGCAGGAGCCCGAGGACGTGTTCGTCGCCGCGGGGCGCACGGACCTGCACCACACCATCGACACCGAGGGCCGCACCGCGGACCGCCGCGACGACTTCGACGAGGTGTACGGCGACTGGGAGGCGCTCCGCGAGGCCGCCGCCCCCGGCATGGTCCCCTCCCGGCTCGACGGCGACGTCAAGCAGGCGCTGAAGCAGGCCGCCGACGACCCCACCCGGCTGACCGACGCCGAGGCCCTGACCCTCCTGCACGCCGACGGCCCCGCCCTCGACGCCCTCTGCCGCATCGCCGACGACCTGCGCCGTGCGACCGTCGGCGACGACGTCACCTACATCGTCACGCGGAACATCAACTTCACCAACGTCTGCTACACCGGCTGCCGGTTCTGCGCCTTCGCCCAGCGGCGCACCGACGCCGACGCCTACACCCTCTCGCTCTCCCAGGTCGCCGACCGCGCCGAGCAGGCGTGGCAGGTCGGCGCGACCGAGGTCTGCATGCAGGGCGGCATCCACCCAGACCTGCCCGGCACGGCCTACTTCGACATCGCGCGGGCGGTGAAGGAGCGCGTCCCGGGCATGCACGTGCACGCCTTCTCGCCGATGGAGGTCGTCAACGGCGCGACGCGCACCGGCCTGTCCATCCGCGAATGGCTGACCGCGGCCAAGGAAGCCGGGCTCGACAGCATCCCGGGCACCGCCGCCGAGATCCTCGACGACGAGGTCCGCTGGGTCCTCACCAAGGGCAAGCTGCCGACCGCCACCTGGGTCGAAGTCGTCAGGACCGCACACGAGCTGGGCATCCGGTCCTCCTCCACGATGATGTACGGACATGTGGACCAGCCCCGCCACTGGCTGGGCCACTTCCGCCAGCTCACCGCGATCCAGCAGGAGACCGGCGGCTTCACCGAGTTCGTGACCCTGCCCTTCATCCACACCAACGCCCCCGTCTACCTCGCCGGCATCGCCCGCCCCGGCCCCACCACCCGGGACAACCGTGCGGTCACGGCGATGGCCCGGGTGCTGCTCCACCCGCACATCACGAACATCCAGACGAGCTGGGTGAAGCTGGGCGCCGAGGGCGCGGCCGAGATGCTGCGCTCGGGCGCCAACGACCTGGGCGGCACGCTGATGGAGGAGACCATCTCCCGGATGGCGGGCTCCTCCTACGGCTCGTACCGCTCGATCCAGGACCTCGTCGCCATCGCGGAGGCCGCGGGCCGCCCGTCCCGGCCGCGTACGACGCTCTACGGCGAGGTGTCCGAGGAGCGGCAGGCCGCGGCCCTCGCCTCGGACGGCCACCTTCCGGACCTGCTGCCGGTGCTGGGGGAGTAGGGCAGGGGCCCGGCGCCTGCTTGTTGCCGATTTGTCGCCGCTCGCTGGCCGGGCGGCGACGGTTCATGCATAGGGTGTCGGCCATGTCTTGGCCACAGAACCCGCAGGATCCCCAGCAGCCCCAGGGTGGGCAGCCCCCTCAGCCCCCGCAGCAGGGCTTCGGTCCGCCGCCCGCGTGGACGCCGACCGCTCAGCAGCCGGCCGTGTCACTGCCCCCGCAGCCGCCCCAGCACCAGCAGGCACCTCCGCAGCCGCCGCAGGGGATGCCCCAGCAGCCGCAGCAGCAGGGGATGCCGCCTCAGCCGCCCCAGCAGCAGGGAATGCCGCCGCAGCCCCCGCAGCCGTACGGTGCGCAGCCGCCCCAGCACCAGCAGATGCCCCCGCAGTACCAGCAGGCACCCCCGCAGCCCGAGCCGCCGCGTGGTGGCGGCCGCAACAAGACGATGCTCGCCGTCATCGGCGGCGTCGTGGCGCTCGCCGTCATCGGCGGCGGTGCGTTCTTCCTGCTCCGGGGCGGCGACGAGGAGAAGCCCGAGGCGGGCAAGGGCGGCCCGCAGGCGTCCGGCGCCCCGGCGCAGCCGACCCAGGAGCCCACCCCGGGCAATGGCTCGGCGAGCCCGTCCGGCCCGCCGCCGAAGGTCGCCGGCTGGCAGACGCAGACCAGCGACGAGCACAACTACCGCTACGACGTGCCCGCCAAGGCCGACAAGTGGAACGTCGCCCCGCAGGGCACCGCCATTTCCTACACCGACAACGGCAAGCCCGTCGTCGTGATGCGGGAGATCGCGAGCTACCGCGAGGGCGGCTGCTCCTCCAACGCCAACCCCGACACCATCGGTGAGGCGGGCAAGGGCCAGCTCGCCTCCATCGGCACCACGGGCGGCGGCAAGGACCTGGACCTCAAGGAGAACGCCCGGAACTGGGCGGGCAACTGGGGCACCATGGCCTACGGCGGCCTGAGCAACAAGCCCAAGATCGAGATCAAGGACGAGAAGGCCTGGAAGGCCAACGGCATCGAGGGCTGGACCGCCACCGCCAAGGTGACCGTCAAGAACCGCCCGAGCGACTGCGTCCCGCCCACCGCGATCGTGAAGAGCATCGCCCAGAAGCTGCCGGACGGCACCTTCCACGGCTGGGTGATCTACGCCGACCAGGGCGTCCCCGACGCGCTGACCGAGGCCCAGATCGACAAGATCATGAGCACGGTCCGGCCCGCGAAGGACTGACGGCGTGAGCGGAACGCGCTCGGCGCGGGGGCCGAGCGCGAACCTCCCGGTGTGATCCGGCCCGCCGCGCGGGTCAGCGCATCACTTCCCCGGCGTTCACCAGCAGCGACTGACCGGTGATCGCCCGCGCGCGGTCGGAGGCCAGGAAGACGACGGCCTCCGCCACGTCGCCGTCCGTCGCGAGGTCCGGCAGTGCCACCCGGTCGGTGAGCCGGGCCCGGACGACCTCCTCGGGCACTCCCTCGCTCAGGGCGGTGCGCCGGACGTGCTCGCGCACCGGCGGCCCCCACATCCAACCGGGCTGCACGGTGTTGACCCGGATGCGGTGCGGGCCCAGCTCGCGCGCCAGCGAGTACATCGCCGAGACCAGGGCACCCTTGGACGCGGCGTACGCGGTCTGGCGGACCTGGGTGGGCGCGGCCACCGAGGACTGGGTGCCGATGAGGACGACCGAGCCGCCGCGCTTGCCGAGCGCCGGCAGACAGGCGCGGGTCAGCCGCAGCGCGCCGAGGAGATTGACGTCGAGCACCTCCCGCCACGCCTCGAAGTCCGCGTCCTCCAGGCCGCCGAAGTGCCGGTCCAGGGCCGCGACGTGGACGACCGCGTCGAGGCGCCCGAAGCGGTCGGTGGCGGCCGTGGCGAGGGCGTCGCACTGCGCCTGGTCGGTGATGTCCGTGGCGAGATGGGCGGTGCGTTCGCCCGACGGGTCGATGGCCGCGGCGGTCCGGGCGAGGTTCGCGCCGGTCCGGGCACCGAGGACGACCCGGGCCCCGTCGCGGACGCACGCCGCCGCCACCCGCCCGCCGAGACCGGGGCCGACGCCGGACACGAGTACGGTCTTGCCGCGCAGCAGCATGGGACGGCACCTCCCGTGACAGCGGAACTGACGGGACGTCAGTTGAGGTCCAGGGTAGGTCCGCCCGCGGCGCTGGCGCCATACCTCGCTCCGCTCCCCTGGGCCTCCACATTTGATGCTGCGTCAGCTAGATCTGTGGGTCATGACGACTGACGACACCCGCGTCCGGGTCTACGGCGAGCTGGCCTCCGTCGGGCCCTATGGGGTGCGCCCCGGGCACGCCCTGATCACCCTGGTCGAGCCGGACCCGGGGCAGGAGCGCGCGTACAACCGCTGGTACGAGGACGATCACTTCATCGCCGGCGCCATGGCCATGCCGTGGATCTACGCCGGCCGGCGCTGGGTGGCCACCCGGGAGCTGCGGGAGCTGCGCCATCCGGCGGAGTCCGCCGTCGCCCGGCCGGTCACCACCGGCTGCTATCTGTCGGTCTACTGGATCACCGAGGGGCGCTACGACGAGCACATGCGGTGGACCGTCGGCATCAACAAGCGGCTGAATCGCGACGGCCGCATCCACCAGGCCCGCAGCCATGTCTTCACGGCCTTCCAGGACCACGAGGCGACGGTCTACCGGGAAGGCACCGAGGGGCCGCGGGACTTCCACGCGCTCGACCACCCCTACGCGGGTCTGGTCCTGGAGGTCATCGACGCGAACGGGCCGCGCGAGCGGGAAGAGCTGCTGCGGTGGCTGACCGCCGAGCGGCTCCCGGAGCACCTCGCCGGATCTCCGGCCGCGATGGTCACCGTCTTCCGGCCGACACCGCTGCCCGGTGACCGCATGAGCTATGTGCCGCAGGTCGAGGGGGTCGACACCCGGCTGACCCTGCTGTGGTTCCTCGAGCGGGACCCACGCGTTTGCTGGGAGGAACACTTCGCCGGGAGCGGGGCGGACGTCGAACGCACCGGCCTCGGCCGGGTCGAACTCGCCGCCCCCTTCATCCCGACCGTCCCCGGCACCGATCGCTACGTGGACGAACTGCGCTGACGACGACCGTTGAGGCACGGAAGCCGCCCGCACGGTGCCTGCGGGGGGCGACGGCAAGCCCCCTCGGCCACGACGGCTTTCAGACGAGAGGGCTGTGCGCGGAACTGCGTAGGGACTGTCAATCAGAGCCGGATCAGAACGCCGGGGTCAGAGGTCGTACGAGCCGTCGTTGACGGTCGTCACGAACGAGGACCAGGCGTGGGGGGTGAAGGTGAGGGTGGGGCCCTGCGGGTCCTTGGAGTCACGGACCGCGATGGCCTGCGGCAGAGGGGAGGCGACCTCCACGCAGTCGCCGTTGGCGAGCGAGTGGGAGGACTTCCGCCACGTGG
This sequence comes from Streptomyces syringium, assembly GCF_017876625.1. NCBI lineage: Bacteria > Bacillati > Actinomycetota > Actinomycetes > Kitasatosporales > Streptomycetaceae > Streptomyces > Streptomyces syringium. The sequence continues at coordinate 3,280,728 of NZ_JAGIOH010000001.1, read as the reverse complement.
TCTTTCCCTGGTGAATAGCCATGATTACTCCGATGCCTGTGAATGCTGCCTGTCGGTTCAACGCCGGTTTCCCGAAGCGATCTCGACGTTACGCGCCAACATCACCTGATGAATGGCCTGTTCACTCGACCGGATGGCATATTCCAGACGCCTCTTCCCAGACAGGGGACTCGGGTGTACGGTGCGCCACTTTCACGCCACCGGGCCGCGGCCGGGCCGCCAACGTGCCACCGCTGTGCCGCCTCAGGGCCCCTCAGGCCCTCACCGCCCCCACCCCGTTCAGCGTGCGGGTCAGCTGCCCCACTCCTCGGCCACCTGGCTCATGAACTGCCGTGAGTGCTCCGCGTTGAGAGCCTGCATCCGCAAATGCTCGTACATCACGCTGTACGTCTGCACGTCGTTCGGCTTCTCCAGATAGAGATCGCTGGTGATGCCCTCCAGGTAGACCGTGCTGGCGTCCTGCGGATCGTGGAACTCGAGGATCGAGAACTTCCCGTACATCCCCGGATGCGCGCCCACGTCGTAGGGCAGCACCTGCACGGTGATGTGCGGCTGGAGGCTGAACTCCACCAGGTGCTCCATCTGTTCGCGCATGATCGCGCGATTGCCGACGATCCGGCGCAGCGCCGACTCGTCGATGACCGCCCACAGCCGCAGCGGGTTGTCCGGATCGGTGATGCGCTCCTGCCGGCGCATGCGCACCTGCACCCGCCGCTCGACGTCCGCCGCCGTGGCCTCCGGCCAGGAACCCTCGGTCACCGCGCTCGCGTAGTTCGGCGTCTGGCGCAGGCCGGGCACGAGGGACGCCTCGTACACGCGCAGCGAGGAGGCATCGGTCTCCAGACCGATGTACACGCTGTACGGGATGTCGCCGAAGGCGTGCCACCAGCCCTGCTGGCGCGACTCCTTGGCCATCTGCATCAGCGAATCGACGATGCGGTGGTCCTCGACGCCGTACACCCCGCACAGATCGCGGACATCGCGCTGGCTGATGCTGCGGCGGCCGTTCTCCAGCCGACTGATCTTCGACTGCGAGACCAGTAGCCGCTCGGCCACCTCCTCGGCGGTCATGCCCTTGAGTTCGCGTAGCTTGCGCAGCTCCTGCCCCAAGCGGCGCCGTCTTACGGTGGGATTGACACTGGACGCCACGGGGCGCACCTCCGGCTCCGTCATGCTGCTGTCTCCTGATCCGCAGCCTGCCACCACTGGCCGGGGCGGCGCTGGAAAATGCCGACACAGAGTCCGCTTGCGGTGACCGGCGCCCGGCCGCCGGCGAGGGACGATCGCACCCGGGGTCACCCGCGGCGGGACGACCGGCCACGCGCGAGGCGCGAAGCGCGCACGCGCACGCGGGGTGGTGGACCGAGCCGCCGTCCGGGACGGGCCGGCCCACCACCCCGCGTGCTGCTGCGGCTCCCGAACCGGGTCATGGGGACTGCGGTGCGGTCGGTGGAGCGGAGGGTGTAGCGAGCGGTACTGCGGTTGATCCATGGGACTGATGTGCTCAAGGTCGATGCTGGTCGTACGAGCGGGCGAACGCCGACGGCAGAGCCGTCTACGAGGCCCCCGCACGGGCCATCACGGCCTCCTGGTGCGCGGGCTGCGCGGGAACCCCGGCGGACTCCACCGAGGGCCGGCCGGAGGTCGACCTGCGCCCCGAACCGCCGCCGGCCCGGCCGCCGCCCGCACCCGCCGTGGCCGGTGCCCGACGCGGCTGCGCGGCGACCCCGTTCTGCACGTCCATCACGGCGTGCGCGACGAGTCCGCCCATCGGGTCGTGCCTGATCAGATCCCGGAGCCGGGAGCGTGAAGAGCGGCCCTCGTTGCCCGGGTACAGATGCTTGCCCAGACCGACCGCGTGGGCCAGTGCGGCGAGCGCCGCGGTCCGCGGGTCCGGCGGCACGCCGGTGCGGATCGCGCTGTCCAGCCGGGTCCTGATCTCCCGGCTGATGGCCGTGTCCGTCGCCTGGTAGCGAGTCGTCGGCAGCACCCCGCACATCTGGCCCGCCACGGCATGCACCATGCCGCACCGCTCCAGGTGTGTGAGATACGTCTGGCGCAGCCCCAGCCGGGGCCCGCCGATCCAATGGACGGCGCGGACCGGGCTGCCGCGGCGGCGCAGCAGCTCCAGTGCGGAGTCCAACGTCGGATCTCCTGTCGGCCGTGGCATCACCACGGCGATACGATCCCCGTCTGGGGCTATCCGTCCAGCCAGAGCCAGCTCCACTAGCTGTGCCCCGGCCAGGCCGAGGTCGAGCGACTGCGGCTGCGCCGTGGTTCCCGTGGCCGGGTCCAAGGCGAGCAGCAGAAGCTCCTCCGGAATTGTTCTGCGGCTCCTGCCCATCCATGCCTCCCCGCGTGGATGAGTGACAGGGTGACCCCTCTCACATTGGTCTGTCGAGAGTGCGTGGTGGCTTCGGGTGGGAACCGGTAGGTATGTCGTCTCGTCTAGCACGTGGATGAAGCCGGGCGAAGCCCTGTGACGGTGCGGTTGCGCTTCTGCGGCACAGGACACTGGTAGACGTTGGGAAAGTTCGGGCAGCGGGGTGCTGGGTGCTCCGCCTCGGCGTATGACGTGGGAATTCGAGGAGGCATCGGTGGCGGGCGAGTCCCCCGACAAGTCGGAGCAGCGGAAGTCGTCGGGGGAGACGACTGGCGGCGAACGCGACCCGCGGCTCGGAGTTTTCCGAGAAGCGACGGTCAAGAACCCTTCCTCGGAGTCCTCGGAGGCCCCGAAGTCCTCGCAGTCCTCGGAGCCCGGTTCCGAGCCGGTGGCAACTGCGAAGCCGGAAACGGCTTCGGGTTCCGGCGCGGCCCCGGTTAAGGGCCGGGTAGTCAATGCGATTGCAAAGCCCTCGGCTGATTCCGAGGTGGAGTCCGACGCGAAGTCCGAGGCGGAGCCCGGGGACAAGTCCGAGGCGAAGCCCGAGGTGAAGGAGCCCGCCGAGGCCGCCGCCGGCAACGACCGGCTGAAGGCCGCCGTCGCCGCGTGGGTGGCGAACGCCGACGACTCCGAAGGCGCCGACGACACCGACGGAAGCGATGGCGGCGAGTCCGGAAAGCCCCGGGAGTCCGCGACGTCCGGGAAGTCCACCGACAAGCCCGCGGCCGGCTCCGACGAGAAGCCTGCTGACAAGCCTGCCGAGACCTCCGCCGCCAAGCCCGCCGCCAAGCCCGCCGCCAAGCCGGTTTCCGAGCCCGCCGCCGAGAAGTCCGGCGAGGAGGCGAAGGCGGCAGACGCTCCCGCCGGGAAGCCCGTGGACCGGCCGACCGCCGCGTTCGGCGTGGTGAAGCCGAAGAACGGCACGGCCAAGCCCGCCGAGGCCCCGGCCAAGAAGCCGGCGGACAAGTCGTCCGACAAGCCGTCGGACAGCGCAGCCGACCCGGAGGCCGGTAAGCCGGCCGACCAGCCGACGGCCGTCTTCCGTACCGTGAAGCCGAAGAACGGCACCGCGAAGCCCGCCGAGGCCCCGGCCGAGAAGCCGTCCGGCAATGAAGCCGAAGCCGACAAGGCAGCCGACAAGCCGTCCGGCAAGCAGGCCGCCACGTCGGGCGACCAGCCGACCGCCCTGCTCAAGGCCCCTGCCGTCCCGGCCACGGGCAGCGCCCCGGCCGCGGGCAAGGCGCGGCCCAAGGGCGCCGCGGACTCGGACTCGGAGCGCACGAGCCAGTTCGTACCGCTGAAGTCCGACGCCCCCGACGCTCCCGCCGCCCCCGCGAAGCCCGCCATACCGGTCAGCGTCACCCCGCCGACCGGCGTGCCGAAGGCGCCCGCGGAGGCCGAGCGCACGAAGCAGACGCCGCTGCCCCCGCAGTCCGCCGCGGGTGCGGAGCCGGCGGGTCCGGCCGCGCCGCTCGACCTGCTCGCACAGCTGACCAACACCCCGCCGCCGCCGGAGACGCCCGTCCGCACCGCCGTGCGCCGGGTGAAGATCTGGACGCCGCTGGTGGCGCTGCTGCTGATCATCTTCTGCGCCGTGCAGGCGTTCCGCCCGCTGCCGGACCCGACGCTGAAGCTGACGGCGAGCAAGAGCTACGCCTTCGAGGGCGCCAAGCCGTCGCTGCCGTGGCCCACCGAGGGCCAGGGGCATGTCGAGGTGTCGGGGCTCGGCACGTTGGGTTCGTTCGGCGAACAGAAGCCCGTGCCGATCGGCAGCGTGGCCAAGACCATGACCGCGTACATGGTGCTCAAGAACCACCCCCTGAAGCTGGGCGAGAACGGCCCGATGATCGACATCGACGCCAAGGCCGTGTCCGACGCGGGCAAGGAGTCGGAGGGCGAATCGGTGCTGAACACCGTGAAGCCCGGTCAAAAGATCTCCCTGCGGGACGCCCTGTCCGCCGTCATGATCCCGTCGGCGAACAACATCGCGCGACTGCTCGCCCGCTGGGACTCCCAGTCCGAGGAGGCGTTCATCAAGAAGATGAACGAGACCGCCAAGGACCTCGGGATGAAGAACACCACCTACACCGACGCGAGTGGCCTCATGGAGACCACGGTCAGCACCGCCGAGGACCAGGTGAAGCTGGGCAAGAAGGCGATGGAGATCCCCGCCCTGGTGGCGATCACCAAGCTGCCGTCGTGGAAGGACCCCTCCGGCACGACCCACCGGAACTACAACACCCTCGTCCCCTTCGACGGCGCGATCGGCATCAAGACCGGCAGCACCACGAAGGCGGGCGGCAACCTGCTCTTCGCCGGCCAGAAGGAGATCGGCGGGACGACGCAGCTCATCGTCGCCGCGGTGCTCGGACAGCACAAGGCCCCGATCATCGACACGGTCAACGCGGTCAGCAAGAAGGTGCTCATCGCGGCGCAGGGCGAGCTGAGGGACCACAAGGTCGTCAAGAAGGGTGACGTCGTCGGCCGGGTGGACGACGGCCTCGGCGGCACGACGCCGGTCGTCGCGACGAAGGACGTCACGGCCGTCGGCTGGTCCGGCCTCACCGTGAGTCTCGCGCTCAACGACGCCGGCCGTAAGCTCCCGCACTCGGCGAAGGCCGGGACCGAGGTCGGACTCCTGACCGTGGGCAGCGGGCCGGGTCAGGTCCGGGTGCCGGTGAAGCTGAAGAAGGACCTGGCGGAGCCGTCGTTCGGGTCGAAGCTGACCCGCCTCGGCTGAGCGGCACACAGGTGACACGGCCGGGTCCGGCTCGCCGGGCCCGGCCGTGACGGGTGGCGCGGCTCCTGGCCCGTACGAGTGCGTACGGGCCGGGAGCCGTTTCACCGTTCAGGGCCCGTCGCGACGGCGTGTTAGCGTCGCGAAGGTTGACGTATGGCACGGCCCGGCCGAAGGGAAGACGTCGGGGGAAGACGGGGAGAACCGCAGTGACCACCGTGGGGCCGGCGCGTGCCGACAAGCCGCAGGAACCGGACGACAGGGGCGATGGCGTCCCGTCCCGGATAGGGGACGCGGAAGCGGAGCCCGGCGCCGGTGACAACCGCCCGCCCGCGCCCTGGTGGCGCCGTGCGGGCCGGTGGGCGCTGGCGCGTCCCGTGGCGACGACGTTGATCGTCGCCGCCGTGCTGCACGTCATGTGGTTCTGGCTGTTCGCCAACAGCGGCGGCGACCTCGCGGCGCAGGACGCGTGGGCGGAGTTCGCCCTCCAGCACCCCGACTCGGCGTACAACCTGGCGTGGTACGGCGGTATGCACCCCGTCTCGTACAGCGTCATCTCGCCGTATCTGATGGCGCTGCTCGGCGTGCGCTCGACGATGATGATCGCGGGCACGCTGTCGGCCGGGCTGATCGCGATGCTGCTGGTGCGCAGCCGCTCCGTCCGTCACCCGCTGTGGCCCGCCATGTACGGCACCTTCGCGCTGACCTGCAACGCGATCTCGGGGCGCGTGACCTTCGGGCTCGGCATGATGTTCGGCCTGGCGGCCGTCGCCGTGATCTTCGCGTGGCCGGTGCGCTGGCGCAGCGAGGGCAAGTACCGCTGGGGCCGGGCCGCGCTCGCGGGGCTGCTGGCGGGGCTGGCGACGGCGTCGAGCCCGGTGGCGGGCCTGTTCGTGGGCATAGTGGCGGCCGCGCTCTTCCTGAGCGGCCGCCGCCCGGCGGCGTACGCGCTGGGCGTGACCCCCGTCGTGGTCGTCGGGCTGTCGGCGTGGCTGTTCCCGTTCTCCGGCCAGCAGCCGATGGCGTTCACGTCGGCGATCCTGCCGCTGCTCAGCGGCGTCTTCGGGCTCGTCTTCGCGCCCAAGCACTGGCGCACGGTCCGGATCGTCTCGGCCCTGTACGTGCTGGGTGTGGTGCTGGTCTGGGTGATCCCCTCCCAGATCGGCACCAACATCTCCCGGCTCGGCATGGTCTTCGGCGGTGTGGTGCTGGTCGCCGCGCTGCCGGAACTGAAGGTGCCGTCCCGCTCCCAGCTGCTGACCGCGGGCCGCACGTGGTCCGCGGTGGTCCTCGCGCTCGTGACGATCACGGCCTGGCAGTCCACCAACTCCATCAGCGACATCGTGCACACCACCCCCGCCGCGTCCTGGGCCCGCGAGGTGGCACCGCTGGTGGACAGGCTGCAGCGGGTCGAGGCCGAGCGCGGCCGGGTCGAGGTCGTCCCCGCCCGCAGCCACCGCGAGGCATCGGCCCTCTCCCCGTACGTGAACCTGGCGCGCGGCTGGAACCGCCAGGCCGACATGAAGCGCAACCCCCTCTTCTACGACCGGCCCAGCAGGCTGAACGCCACCACCTACCGCGCCTGGCTCGACCGCTGGGCGGTGCGCCACGTGGTGCTGCCCATCGACGAGCCGGACCACGCGGCCGTCGACGAGGCCAAGCTGGTCGCCGGGGGACTGCCGTACCTGCGCAAGGTGTGGTCCGACGATCACTGGCGGCTGTACGAGGTGCAGGACCCCAAGCCCATCGCCGATCCCCCGGCGATGGTGGCGCGCACGGACGCGGACGGCATGACGATCACCGTGAACAACGCGGGCCGGGTGCTGATCCGCATTCCGTACTCGCCCTGGCTGGCGCTGATCGACGAGGACGGCAAGACCGTCCAGCCGCCGCGGATCGGCCCGAAGGGCGAGCCGCCGGTCAACGTCAACGGCTGTCTGACCAAGCACCCCGAGCGGGCGGGCGAGGACGAGCCGGAGGACAACTGGACGGTCCTGCACGCGCCGCACGCCGGTACGTACCGGATCGCGGCCCCGTACAAGCTGCCGCGCGGCACGGGCTGCCCGGACGACCTGAAGTAGGCCGACTGAAGCGCGAGCGGGTGAACCGAGGAGAGGTTCACCCGTTCGCCATTTCCGGGCACGCGCGTACGGTAGTCATCCGATCGCGGCCAGTGACCAGCTCTTTTGTCTGCGGGCGGGCCCGCCCGCAGCGCCCCGGACGGCCTTTCTGATGTGACGTCAGAGTGCAGGCGGGGCGAAACGCCGTTTCGCTCGGTTTGAGGAGCGTGGAACCCCGTCTTCATGCGGCACATCGGTGTGCCGCGGCCGCGCTCGCGGAGGAACGAGCATGCGTACAGCAGCACGAGTGTTCACCGGGACCGCCCTGTCCATAGCCGCCGTCGCTCTCGCGGGCGCTCCCGCGCTCGCCGCCGGCACCTTCGAGAAGCTGGAGGTCTCGCCGGGCAGCGTCCAGCCCGGTGCGACGGTCACGGTGAGCACCACCGCCTGTGGCCGCGACGGCGCGGGCACAGGTGATGCCAGCGCCGTCGGCGGCCCGGCGTCGTTCCAGCTCAAGACGGGCACGCACAAGGAAGTCGTGGTCGGGCAGTTCAAGGCCCCGATGAGCGCCAAGCCCGGCACCTACGGCATCGGCGTCAACTGCAAGAACGGCCGGGAGGCCACGGGCGATCTGGTCGTCACCAAGGGCTCGGGTTCGGCGCCCCCGGTTCCGGCCCCGGCCCCCTCCCCGGCCACCTCCGGCCCTGCCCAGGCGCCCCAGGGCGGCATGAAGACCGGTGTCGGCGGTGCGAGCGAGAGCGACTCGGGCACGGCCGAGATCGCGGCCGGCGCGGCCGTCCTGACCGCCGCCGCGCTCGGCGGCACCTGGTTCCTGCGTCGCCGCGAGAGCGACGACCGCGTCTGACGCGAGCCGCCCCCGGGCGGCCGAGCCCGTCCCCGGCTCCCGGACGCACGCACGGCGTCCGGGAGCCGGGCACGGCCGGGACCTTCCCGGCGTCGGCCCCCTGAGATCGCCCCGTTCCGCCGCGGTGGAGGACCCGGATGTCCCGGACGCGACACAAGCGCAAGAAGTACCTGAGGCGCCGGGAGCACCAGCGCCAGGCGGCGCGGCGCCGCGGTGGCCTGGCCGGCCGGGGCGACTTGGTTGACCAGGTTGGCCAGGTTGGCTCGGCTGGGCCGGGCGATCCGTCGGACCAGGCTGACCTGTCAGGTCCGTCTGACCTGACTGACCCGACTGACCCGTCCGGCCCGATAGGTCCGGCTGCCCCGGCTGCCCCGGCTGTCCCGGCCGATCCATCCGGTCCGGCCGATCCGTCGGCCCCGTCCGGCCCGACGCGTCGGCCGCGCGTTTCCCGCCCCAGGATGGTGGTCGCCGTGACGGCGGCGGCCGCACTGTGCGTCGGCACCTGGCTGATCGACCGCGGCACGGAGACCGACGCCCCGCCGCCGCAGCCCTCGAAGGCGCAGGCGTTGCGGACCGACGGCGGCCGCGCCGTGTCGTCCGTCGCGCCACTGCCTCCCTCGCCCCCCATCAGCGTCCGCATTCCCGAGATCCGGGTCGACGCCCCCGTGAAGCCGCTGGGCCTGCTGCCGGACGGCACCCTCGACAGTCCGCCGGACGACGACAGGAACCTCGCCGGCTGGTACGCCGCCGGCACCCAGCCCGGCGCGGCGGGCACCGCGATCGTCGCCGGGCACGTCGACACGGCCGCCGGACCCGCCGTCTTCTACGGCCTCGGCTCGCTCAAGAAGGGCAACACGATCGAGGTGCGGCGCGCGGACGGCCGTACGGCCGTCTTCACGACGGACGCGATCGAGGTGTACGACCGCACGGAGTTCCCGTCGAAGAAGGTGTACGGGGCGTCCAAGCGGGCGGAATTGCGGCTGATCACCTGTGGTGGCGGCTTCTCCGAGGAGACCCGTTCCTACCTCGGAAACGTCGTCGTCTTCGCCCATCTCACGGGCGTGAAGACCTGGTTCGGGGGTCGGAGCCTCTTCCGGGCGCCCGGTTCACCAGTCGATCTCAGGCTCGGGTTCGGGCCCGAAGTCGGGCTCGGGACCGAAATCGGAGTCCGGCCCGAAGGCCGACTCGGGCTTCGGCCCTGACGGCCCTGACGGCGCGGGCCGGCCCGACCGGCCCGACTGGTCGTTCGGCCGCTTCGAGTCCGCGCCCGGCTGGCCCGGCTGCCCCGACTGGCCGGACTGGACCGACTGGCCCGACCCCAGGCCCGCGAGGACGTCCAGCATCGGCTGCCCGTACTTCGTGAGCTTGTTCTCTCCGACGCCGCCCACCGTGCCGAGCTTCTCCAGCGAATCCGGCATCAGGGTCGCGATCTCGCGCAGCGTCGCGTCGTGGAAGATGACGTACGCCGGGACGCCCTGCTCCTTCGCGGTGGCCGCGCGCCAGGCGCGCAACGCCTCGAAGACCGGCACGGCCGCCTCGGGCAGATCGACGGGCGCGGCGCGCTTGCCGGAACCGCTCTTCGACGAGCTCTTCGCCGCCCGGCCCGGCTTCTCCGGCTCGCGGCGCAGCAGCACCTGGCGCTGCTTGCCCAGCACCTCGGCGCTGGCGTCGGTGAGCACGAGCGTGCCGTAGTCGCCCTCGACGGCCAGCAGCCCCTGCGCCAGCAGCTGCCGCACCACGCCCCGCCACTCCGCGAGGCTCAGCTCGGTACCGATGCCGAAGACGGTGAGCCCGTCGTGGTCGTGCTGGATGACCTTGGCGGTCTTCTTGCCGAGCAGGATGTCGATGATCTGCCCCGCGCCGAACTTCTGCCGCCGCTCCCGGGCCAGCCGGAGCACGGCGGAGAGGAACTTCTGGGCGGCGACCGTGCCGTCCCAGGTCGTCGGCGGCGTGAGGCAGGTGTCGCAGTTGCCGCACGCGGTGCTCTGCTGGCCGAAGTACGCGAGCAATTGGATGCGGCGGCACTCGACCGTCTCGCACAGCGCGAGCATGGCGTCGAGGTGCGCCCCGAGCTTGCGGCGGTGGGCGTCGTCGCCCTCCGAGCCGTCGATCATCTTGCGCTGCTGGACGACGTCCTGGAGCCCGTAGGCCAGCCAGGCGGTGGAGGGCAGACCGTCACGCCCGGCACGGCCGGTCTCCTGGTAGTAGCCCTCGACGGACTTCGGCAGATCGAGGTGGGCCACGAACCGTACGTCGGGCTTGTCGATGCCCATGCCGAACGCGATCGTGGCGACCACGACCACACCGTCCTCGCGCAGGAAGCGCGACTGGTTGGCGGCGCGGGTCCGCGCGTCGAGACCCGCGTGGTACGGCACGGCGTCGATGCCGTTCTGCGTGAGGAAGGCGGCCGTGTCCTCGACGCCCTTGCGCGACAGGCAGTAGACGACGCCGGCGTCACCGTCGTGCTCGGTGCGCAGCAGCTCCAGCAGCTGCCGCTTCGGGTCGTTCTTCGGCGCGATGCGGTACTGGATGTTGGGCCGGTCGAAGCTGGCGACGAAGTGCCGGGCGCCCTGAAGGCTCAGCCGCCCCGCGATCTCGCCGTGGGTGGCCTCGGTGGCGGTCGCGGTCAGCGCGATCCGCGGCACGTCCGGCCAGCGCTCGTGCAGCGCGGACAGCGCGAGGTAGTCGGGCCGGAAGTCGTGGCCCCACTGCGCCACACAGTGCGCCTCGTCGATGGCGAAGAGGGAGATCTTGCCCCGGTCCAGCAGCCGCAGGGTGGCGTCCACGCGGAGCCGCTCCGGCGCCAGGTAGAGCAGATCCAGCTCCCCGGCGAGGAACTCGGCCTCGACCATCCGCCGCTCGTCCATGTCCTGCGTGGAGTTCAGGAACCCGGCCCGCACACCGAGCGCCCGCAGCGCGTCGACCTGGTCCTGCATGAGCGCGATCAGCGGCGAGATGACGATGCCGACGCCCGGCCGGACGAGGGCCGGGATCTGGTAGCAGAGCGACTTGCCGCCACCGGTGGGCATCAGGACCAGCGCGTCACCGCCGCCGACGACGTGCTCGATGATCTCCTGCTGATCCCCGCGGAAGGCGTCGTAGCCGAAGACGCGCCGCAGGATGCGCAGGGCGTCGGAGTCGTCCGTGATCTCGGCGGAAATCTCGGCGGTGACAGTGGGGTCGGCGGGCGCGGTGGGCTCAGCGGGATCGGCCATTCGGGCAGTCTACGAGGATCCACCGACACCGCAGGGCGGTCGATCATGATCGGCCATTTTGGGGCAGGTCAGGACAGGGGAGAAGCCGGGAGGAGTGACGCGAAGCACGGCGCCGGCGCCGACACCCGCCGACTCTAGGCGACCTCTATCCCGTACTCCTGCACCAGCGCCTCCAGCCCACCCGCGTACCCCCGCCCCCCGATGACGAAGTCCCAGTCGCCGCTCGCACGCCTGCGGAAGGAACCGAGGACGAGGGCGGTCTCGCCGGGCCGCCCGTCGGACACCTCCAGCCGCCCCAGCTCGGCCCCCGAGGCGTCCGACAGCCGGATTCGGGCGTCGGTGAACCCCGACAGATCCGCCTGCGGGTTCGCCTCCGGGTCTATCGCGGCGACGAGGACGAGCCGGTCGGCGCCCTGCGGCAGGGCGTCGAAGGTGACGCGCACGGCGGCCTTGTCGGCGGCCGGGGCGGGAACGGCGCGAACGGATCCGTCGGGGGTGCGGGGGTTGTTGTAGAAGACGAAGTGCTCGTCGCTGAGCACGCGCGTGCCGTGGCAGACGAGGGCGCACACGTCCAGGACGACACCGCCGGACCAGGACATGCCCAGCACGTTGTAGTCACCGTCACCTTCGGCGGGCTCGGCGTCGGGCACGGCGGACGCGGTCGCGCGGGCGCTCCCCCCGCCGCTTTCACCACCCAGCCTTCCGCGCAGCCCGTGCTGCCGGAGCAGCTCCACGAGCTCCTCCCCGGACACCAGCGTCAGCGGCTTGCCGTTGGCGAAGGCGTACGAGCCGGGGCCGAACTTCGAGGTGGTCACGAGGACCCCCTTGTTGGCACCCGCGCCCTGGACCGTCCCGTACAGATCACGGACGGCGGTCGGCGGCACGGTCTTGCGGTACCGCTTGACCTGCACGATGATCCGCCCGCCGCTGATCGGATCCGGGTCCAGCGCCTCGACGTCGACACCGCCGTCATTGGAACGCTGGGTCATGACCGCCCGCATCCCCCGGGCCCGGAACAGCTCGGCCACCAGCCCCTCGAACTCCACCGGATCCATCGCGAACAGATCCGGGTCGTCACCACCACCGTGTGAGACGACCCCCCGCCCGACCTCGTCGGGCAACCGCCCCGGCCGGACGGCCGCCAACTGGTCGGGACGGGCCGACAGCAGCCCGCCGAGCCCCTCGGTGAGGCACTCGACGGCGCTTACCTGCTCCAGATGCAGCTGGCCGAAAACGGCACGGGGAACGGTGACGGCGGCGAGGAAGATCTGCGCGAGCCGCCCGGTGACCGGGTCGTGCTCGTCGACGAACCCGTTCAGTGCCACGGACTCCAGCGCCCCGAACTCGTCCGCCGCGAACAGATCACGCAACGCCAGCAGCACGCACTGCGCCAGCACGTCCCGGTACAGCGCCCGCCGCTGGGTGACCGGCCGGGCGACTTCCTTCTCCTGGTCCGCGTTGACCATGTACCGCACCGACTTCGTCTCCGGCACGATGTCGAACCCCGGCAGCTCCCAGTTCAGCACCAACTGCCGGGCACCCGGGTCGTACGAGGCCGACAGCTGATGCGGGAAGTCATCCGGCCAGGCGGTCGAGGCGTACAGCGCCGCCGAGAAGTACTCGACGACCGCGTCCGGATCCCCCTCGCGCAGCGCGGACGCCATCTCCGCGATACCGGCGTTGTACCGCCGGATCTCCTCGAGCTGCGCGACGGCCCACGCGTCGTACTGCCGCCGGTACGCGGCCAACTGCTGCTGCCGCTGCGCCTCGGCCGCCTGCGCCGCGTGCCAGTCCCGCTCGAACTCGGCCCGCGCGAACCGGTACTGAACCGGATCCGGCATCGGCACGGGCTGCGCGAGATGCCCGGGGGCGAACGCCTCCACCTGCTCCGCCCGCGCGAGCGCCCCCGTGGTGAACCCCGGCGCCCGGCACCCCACCACGAGCAGCCCGGTCAGCTCCTCGACCCGCGCCTCGATCTCCTCGGTCCGCCGCCGAGCCTCGGCCTCCCGGGCCTGCCGATAAGCGGCCCGCTGCTCCCGGTCGAGCCGAGCCGACTCCCGCTCATAAGCCCGCCGCTCCCGCTCCAGCCGCCGCTGCTCCTGCACCTCCGCCCGATGCCGAGCCTCCACCTGCCGCTGCTGCTGCCGCTGCGCCTCGGCCCAGACGCCGATCAGTCCATTGGAGCGACGACTCATACGGAAACATGCCCTCCCCTCGGGGCGCGAGACGCCCCGGAACCGCGTACTGGCCCCACAACCAGCGGTAATGAGATCCGACTTTAGTCGGTTTGGGGCGGTGCGATCATCAGGTTGGGCGGGGTGGGGGTCGGGTCCGCTTCGGGGCGGCGGAAAGTTGGGGACTCCGGGTGTGGAGGTGGTCGGCGATTTCCCTGATGCGGTTGCGTGGTCGGGCGCTAGCTTTGGGTGGGGCTCAGGAGGAGAGGCCCCTGAAGGGGTGACCTTGTCTCTTATGTCTGGTTCGGTGAAACTGCTCGGAAGCGCCTGCGGCCGGCGATGAACTCGCAGGTCGCAGAGTCTGCTCCCCGCGCATGCGGGGATGGACCCGACCGTGAGCGGGCCTACTACAACGAAGCGGCCTGCTCCCCGCGCATGCGGGGATGGACCGCGCGGGGCCGTGCCCATCGTGCTGGCCACCATCCTGCTCCCCGCGCATGCGGGGATGGACCCGACCGCCCCGTCTCGTACAGAGCCTCCTGCCGCCTGCTCCCCGCGCATGCGGGGATGGACCCGCGTGGGACTTGACGACGCCGTTCACGGAACGCTGCTCCCCGCGCATGCGGGGATGGACCCAAATGGACATCCTTTCCAAGGAGGTGGACATGCTGCTCCCCGCGCATGCGGGGATGGACCCGGTGACCGGGTGTTCGAGCGCGGTCGGGGGCACTGCTCCCCGCGCATGCGGGGATGGACCCCGCGTGGACAGGCTCTTGCTGGCCCCGGGGGCCTGCTCCCCGCGCATGCGGGGATGGACCCCGTTTTGGCGGGAGGCGGCGGCCCGAGAAGCCCTGCTCCCCGCGCATGCGGGGATGGACCAGGCAGGAGCCGGAGAGGGAGACCATGACCATCTGCTCCCCGCGCATGCGGGGATGGACCCGCCCTGACCTGGGGCGCCGCCGGATGGTGGGCTGCTCCCCGCGCATGCGGGGATGGACCTGCATAGACCGGAGGGGTCGGGCTCGCCGTGAACTGCTCCCCGCGCATGCGGGGATGGACCCAAGGCCAAGTGCAGCGCGGCCGGGTGGCGGGCCTGCTCCCCGCGCATGCGGGGATGGACCCTCATCCGGCACCACGACCTGGACCCTGCCGAGCTGCTCCCCGCGCATGCGGGGATGGACCCTACTTACCGGTAGCCCACGTGCATAGGGTGGACTGCTCCCCGCGCATGCGGGGATGGACCCGCCTTCATCGACCTGGCCGAAGAGGTCCGCGACTGCTCCCCGTGCATGCGGGGATGGACCCGGCGAGGCGCTCCTCGCGTGCCCAGTCCCTGTCTGCTCCCCGCGCATGCGGGGATGGACCCTGCGCCATCAACCGGCGCGCGGTCAGGGTGATCTGCTCCCCGCGCATGCGGGGATGGCCCCACCGGCTCAGTTGAGGGCCACGGCCGAAGCGGCTGCTCCCCGCACCCGCGGGGATGGACCCCCGGCCGTGCCCTCGCTGCACGGGGGATTTCACTGCTCCCCGCACCCGCGGGGATGGACCCTTCAAGGACAAGGGTGTGAAGGCCAAGTCCGCCTGCTCCCCGCACCCGCGGGGATGGACCCGAACTTTCCACCCGCCGACGGGAAGCGGGCGACTGCTCCCCGCACCCGCGGGGATGGACCTCGAGGAGTAAGACCGCGAATCGGACCGGAGATCTGCTCCCCGCACCCGCGGGGATAGATCATCACGGTGGAACACCACGCCCAGGCGAGACCTGCTCCACAGCCCTCCGCGCGTCGTCCCATTACCACGCAAGTACCCTCACCGCGCGATCTTCCGATAATCGCCATGCGCTGCCACCTGCACGTGTTCAATGACTCCCATGACTCGCCAGGACGCCGAGAAAGCTCACCTGGGCGCCCACTTGACCCCTGTCGCCCGTACCGTCTGGGCCAAGCACGATCGTCCGACGGACGGCTGGTTGCCGTTGTGGCGGCACATGGCTGACAGTGCGGCGGTCGCCGGTCTCCTCTGGGACCACTGGGTTCCCCGGAACGTGCGGCAGCTCGTCGCCGGCGCGCTGCCCGCCGGGAACGGTGATGCGCGTGCCCTGGCAGTCTGGCTGGCGGCCGTTCACGACATCGGGAAGGCCACACCTGCCTTCGCCTGCCAAGTGGACGCCCTCGCCGACGACATGCGCGCGGCCGGGCTCGAAATGCCCCAGCGGAAGCAACTGGGCGACGACCGCCGATTCGCCCCACACGGGCTGGCAGGGCAACTCCTTCTCCAGGAGTGGCTGACGGAGCAGCACGGTTGGAGCAGCCGGTCCGCTGCTCAGTTCGGGATCGTTCCCGGTGGTCATCACGGCGTGCCCCCGTCCCACGCGGACATCCACGACCTCGACGCCCGCCCGCACCTGCTGCGCACCCCGGGCCCCAGCCAAGCCCTGTGGCGCCGCGTTCAGGACGAACTCCTCGACGCCTGTGCCCAGACGTACGACGTACGGGAGCGGCTCCCCGGCTGGCGCAGCGTGAAGCTTCCCCAGCCGGTCCAGGTGCTGCTCACCGCTCTCGTCATCGTCGCCGACTGGATCGCCAGCAATCCCGACCTCTTCCCGTACTTCCCCGAGGAACACCCTCGCAGCGACGCCGAACGCGTCGCCGCCGCCTGGCGTGGGCTCAGCCTCCCGCCCCCGTGGTCGCCGGAGGAGCCGACCGGCACGGCAGGCGACCTGTTCGGAGCCCGGTTCGACCTGCCGCGCGGTGCGCGTCCGCGGCCGGTGCAGGAAGAGGCGGTGCGGATGGCGCGTGAGATGTCCGCACCCGGCTTGATGATGATCGAGGCTCCGATGGGCGAGGGGAAGACCGAGGCCGCGCTCGCCGTCGCCGAGATCTTTGCCGCGCGTTCCGGCGCCGGGGGCTGCTTCTTCGCGTTGCCCACGATGGCGACGGGCAACGCGATGTTCCCCCGGCTGCTGGACTGGCTGGGCCGATTACCCGACGACGGAGACCTTCCACAGGAGCGGTCCGTACTCCTGGCGCATTCCAAGGCCGACCTCAATGACCACTATCAGGGCCTGAAGTGGAGCGGCTCCCGCACCATCGCCGCCGTGGACCCCTACGGCCTGGAAGACACCTGGCAGCCCTCGGCCGACGTCCGCGCAGGCTCCGCGGAACTGGTCGCCCATCAGTGGCTGCGCGGCCGCAAGAAGGGGATGCTCGCCTCCTTCGTCGTCGGGACGATCGACCAGCTCCTGCTGGCAGGGCTCAAGAGCCGCCACCTCGCACTGCGCCACCTCGCGCTCGCCGGCAAGGTCGTAGTGATCGACGAGGCCCACGCCTACGACACGTACATGAACTCCTACCTCGACCGAGTCCTGTCCTGGCTGGGCGCCTACCGGGTTCCCGTGGTCGTCCTCTCCGCGACGCTGCCCGCCGCGCGACGCCGCGAGTTGGCCGAAGCGTATGCCGGCACCTTCCCCACCACCGACGATTACGCTGCGCTGGAGGCAGCCGACGGCTACCCCCTTCTGACTGCAGTGGCACCCGGAGAGCCTCCCGCAACACGATTCCCCACCGCCTCCGGCCGACGCGCCGACGTGCAACTGGAGCGGATCGACGACGATCCCGCTCTCCTCACGGACCGCTTGGCGGAGGAACTCGCAGACGGCGGCTGCGCCTTGGTCATACGCAACACGGTGGACCGGGTCCTGGAGACGGCCGCTCACCTGCGGCAGCGATTCGGCGCCGGGAACGTCACGGTCGCCCACGCGCGCTTCATCGATGTCGACCGGGCCCACAAGGACGCTGATCTGCTGGCGCGCTTCGGCCCCCGGGGCGAGCGCGCCGAAAAGGACCGTCGACCCACCGGGCCGCACATCGTGGTCGCCAGTCAGGTGGCCGAGCAGTCACTCGACGTGGATTTCGACCTGCTGGTCACCGACCTTTGCCCGATCGATCTGCTCTTGCAGCGAATGGGCCGTCTCCACCGCCACCTGAGAGGCGAAGACCAGAGCGAGCGCCCGGCCCGCCTCCGTGTCGCACGCTGCCTCGTCTCCGGCGTCGACTGGCAGACGAGCCCTCCGCAGCCGGTAAGTGGCTCTTGCAGTGTCTACGGCACTTACCCGCTACTCCGGTCCCTGGCCGTGCTCGCGCCCCACTTCGACGCCGGCGATGGCAAAGCCGACGGCACCAGCAGCCCCGTGCGGCTACCCGAGGACATCGAGCCCCTGGTTCAGCGAGCCTACGGAGAAGAGACCGACGTTCCGGCCGACTGGGCCGAAGCCCTGGCCGCAGCGCGTGCGGAGCATGAGCAGGCACGTGCGAAACAGCGCAGGTCGGCGGACGCCTTCCGGCTGGGGGAAGTGCGCCGGGACGGCCGGCCGTTGCTGGGATGGATCGAAGCGGGGGCCGGGGACGCGGACGACACGCGGGCCGGCCGCGCGCAGGTGCGCGACAGCAGGGAGAGCCTGGAGGTGCTGGTCGTGCAGCGCCGCGCCGACGGCACCCTTGCCACCCTGCCCTGGCTGGAGAAAGGGCGGGGCGGTCAGGAACTCCCCACCGAGGCGCTTCCCACGCCCGCCGTCGCCCGGACTGTCGCCGCCTGCGGACTACGGCTGCCGTACCAGTTTTCCTTCCCCGGCGTGATCGACCGCGCCCTGGAGGAGCTTGAGCAACTGTGCGTACCCGCATGGCAGACGAAGGAGAGCCACTGGCTGGCCGGTGAGCTGATCCTTGCCCTCGACGAGGACCTCCGCAGCCAACTGGCAGGCTACGACATGCAATACAGCCCCACCGACGGCCTCAGAGTCGTCCGGTCCGACGCGCCCGCCGCCCGCCCGGTGAGTGACAGGCCGTCCTTCGACCTGCTCTCTCGGCCCTGGCTGCCGGTGCAGCGTCTGGACGGCACGGAGACCGAGCTCTCCCTCCAGGAGGTGTTCGCCCAGGCTGCCGACGTACGACGACTCGTGGGCGATGTCCCCACGCAGGAGTTCGCCCTGCTGAGGATGCTGCTCGCCGTCCTGCACGATGCCGTCGACGGCCCGCAGGACATCGACGCGTGGGAGGACCTGTGGGAGAGCGACAACGCCTTCGCTCCGGTCCAGGCCTATCTCGACCGACACCGGGACCGCTTCGACCTCCTGCACCCCGAGACGCCGTTCTTCCAGGTCGCAGGGCTCCATACGGCCAAGGGCGACGTTTCCTCCTTGAACCGGATCGTGGCGGACGTCCCCAACGGCGAGCCGTTCTTCACGATGCGCGCCCTTGGCGTCGACCGGTTGGGATTCGCCGAAGCCGGCCGCTGGGTGGTCCACGCCCACGCCTTCGACCCGTCGGGCATCAAGTCCGGTGCGGTGGGGGATCCACGCGTGAAGTCGGGCAAGGGTTACCCCCAAGGCGTCGCCTGGGCAGGGAACCTGGGTGGTGTCATCGCCGAAGGCGCCACCCTGCGCGAGACCCTGCTGCTCAACCTGATCGCCGCCGACACCGGCACCCTGCGTATCGACGCCGACGACCGGCCCGCCTGGCGTCGCAAGCCGCCGGGCCCGGCCGCGGCTGACCCGGTGGACCTCGCCTCCCGGCCTTCCGGGATGCGAGACCTGTACACCTGGCAGTCCCGCAGGCTCCTCCTCCACCACGACGTGGACGGTGTCCACGGAGTCGTCCTCGCCTATGGCGACCCACTCGCCCCGCAGGAGGAGGGCATGCACCGCAGTGAACCGCTGACGGGCTGGCGCCGCAGCCCGGCGCAGGAGAAGAAGCTGGGCCGGCCCTTGGTCTACATGCCTCGCGAGCACGATCCGGCCCGCGCCGCCTGGCGGGGGCTGTCCAGCCTGTTGCCCCGCGAAGTGACGTCCGAGATCCGGCCACGGGTCCTTGACTGGGTCGCGCGGTTGATTACCGAGGGCGCGCTGCCCGGCGACCGGCTCATCCGGGCCCGTCTCTTCGGTGCGGTGTACGGCACCCAGCAGTCCGTGATCGACGAAATGATCGACGACGGGGTCACCATGGCGGTGATCCTGCTGCACGAAGAGGACCGCCGCTTCGGACAGGCGGCCATCGAGGCGGTCGGCGACGCGGATGCCGCGGTTCGCGCCCTCGGGGACCTCGCCACCGCCCTCGCCGAAGCCGCAGGGTCAGACCCGGAGTCACACCGGACTACGGCACGCGATCGGGGCTTCGGCACCTTGGACGGCCCGTTCCGCCACTGGCTGCGAGAGCTGAAGCCCGGCTGCGATCCGTACCGACAGCGTGCCGAGTGGCAGCGCCGAGCGCACCGGATCGTCAGCGGCCTCGGGGACGAACTGCTGGCGGCCACCGGCGATGCCGCGTGGGAAGGGCGGTTCGTCGAAACCAAGGGCGGTCCGCGTTGGCTCACCGCCTCCTCGGCCGACCTGCGCTTCCGCGTGCGCCTGAACGAAGCCCTCCACCACCCGTTCGCCGAGGCGGGGGATGCGCCAGCCCCTACCGGAGCGCCCCACCACGAGACGCCGGAGACCCACCGATGACCGCCGACTCCCAGCCCACTCTTCACCGTCGGCCAACCCTGGGCCTGGTCGGTGCGACGGTGAGCGAGCACATCAACGTCCTCCAGAGGGGCTACCTGGGCGACCGTGCCGACGCCGTGGCGGCCCTGGCCCGGATGCGCCGTGGAGTCGGCAAGCCGTACGGGACGATGCCGGAGCTGTGGGGTCTGACCGGTATGGAAGCCCTCTACGAGGTCCGCACCCTGTCGGAGGAACGGACGGTCCGGGCCGAGGAGGCCGCTCACACCGCCCTGACGTTGTGGGCCCTGCATCAGCAGTCGCACCGGCAGAACCGCATGCACCAGGCTGACGGTCCGGAATTGGGCGCCGCGGTTCGCCGACTGATGCCGGGCACCGAGCTCGACGAGCCGACCCGTAAGCGCTTCGTACGCGCCGGTACCGCGTCCTCGCTGCCGATCCTCGCCCAGCGGCTGCGGGACATCGTCCTGCTGCTGCGACGTGACGGCGTTCCCCTGGACTACGGCCTCCTGGCGGACCAACTGGAGCAGTGGCAACAACCGGGAGGCCTGGACCGGGTCCGCCGCTCCTGGGGGCGCTCCTTCCACGCGTACCGCCCGCAGGCCGCGGGCGACTCCACCCAAGCCAATCAGGCCACCAAAGCCGCGAAGAACGTGAAGACCGCCGAGACTGAGAAGGAAACCTCGTGAGCCGGACCATCCTCGACGTACATGTGCTGCAGACCGTCCCCCCGAGCAACCTGAATCGGGACGACACCGGCTCCCCGAAGTCCGCTGTGTACGGCGGGGTGCGCCGGGCCCGGGTCTCCAGCCAGGCATGGAAGCGCGCCACCCGGCGTGCGTTCGAGGACCTGCTGGACCCGGCGGAACTCGGAGTACGGACGAAGCGGGGAGCCGAGATCCTGGCCACCCGGATCAGCGAGCTCGAACCGTCGATCGAGGCCCCCGAAGCACTGGCCTTGGCGGCCGAGACGCTCCAAGCTGCCACCGGATCCACGATCGCGGTACCCAAGCGCAAGGCGGATGCGGCGAAGAAGAAGGGGGAGAACGAGCCCCCTCCCGAGTCCTCCTACCTGATGTTCCTCAGCTCGCGGCAGTTCGACGGTCTCGCCCGGCTGGCTGTCGAGGGCGCCGCGGACATCAAGGCGTTCCTCAAGGTCAAGAGCAACAAGGACTGGGCGCGTCGGATCGCCGACACCCGGCACTCGGTCGACATCGCCCTCTTCGGCAGAATGGTCGCCGACTCCACCGACATCAACGTCGACGCGGCCACCCAGGTCGCCCACGCCATCAGCGTGCACGAGGTGGAGAACGAATCCGACTACTACACGGCCGTCGACGACCACAACAGCGACGCGGAGCCCGGCGCGGGCATGATCGGTACGGTCGAGTTCAACTCCGCGACGCTCTACCGCTACGCAGCCCTGGACGTCGACCTCCTGCGGCGCAATCTGGGCGAAGGCCTCCGCGAGGACGAGCCCCTTACCGAGCCGGTGCGGCGAGCCGTGTGGGCGTTCGTGTACGGCTTCGTCGCCTCGCTTCCCACGGGAAAGATCAACACGTTTGGCAACCACACGCTCCCGGACGTAGTCGTCGTCAAGCTCCGCACCACCCGCCCCATCAGCTTCGCGGCGGCGTTCGAGGAGCCGGTGGCGAAGGACATCACCGGCGGCTATCTGCGCACGGCCTGCGAGCGCCTGGCCGCATACGTCCCCGACATCGAGCGCGCCTATGGTGTCGACGACACCACGACGTGGCTCTTGCGGGTCGGCGCCGGCACCGAGAAGCTCTCCGGCCTCGGTACGGAGGTGACGCTGCCGGAGCTCGTCGACGCTGTCGGCGCAGCCGTGGCCGGCCGCCTGGAGCCGGGGAAATGAGCGTCCTGCTCCTACGGCTCGCCGGGTCCTTGCAGTCCTGGGGGTCCGCTGCCCGCTTCGCGCGCCGGACCACCGAGTCCGCGCCGACGAAGAGCGGCGTCATCGGCCTCCTCGCGGCCGCACAAGGCCGCGATCGCGGGGACGATCTGACTGACCTCGCCGCCCTTCGCTTCGGCGTACGCGTCGACCAGCCGGGCACGCGCATCCGGGACTACCAGACCGCGCACCACGGCGACACCGACAAGTCGATGCCGGTGTCCGAGCGCTTCTATCTGTCCGACGCGGTCTTCGTGGCGGCGGTCGAAGGCGACGGCGTTCTGATCGACGAGTTGTACCGCGCGTTGCGTGCCCCGGCCTACTTGCCCTATCTGGGACGCCGCTCCTGTCCGCCCAGCAAGCCCGTGGAACTGACCGTCCACATGGACGTGGGCCTGGAAGGGGCGTTGGCGGGGGAGCGGTGGCACGCGGCGGAGTGGTACCAGCGACGTCTCAGGCGGGAGAAGACGGTTGCATTGGAGGTGATCGTCGAAAGCCGGAGTGGTGGGGACGACCCCGGTGACACCCTCCGTGACCAGCCCCTGAGCTTCGACCCACGCCACCGACGCTACGGGCTGCGCACAGTCCGCTCGACGAGCGTACGCGTCCCCAACCCGCTGGCCCGCACGGTCGCGGCACGCCGTACCCCGCCTCCCGATCACAATCCGGCGACCGTACTGAAAGGCGTCTGATGTACCTGACCCGCTTCCGCATCAACACCGCGCGGGTCGGCGCCCGTCGGCTTCTGTCCTCGTCCCAGCGCCTGCACGCGGCCGTCATGTCCTCCTTCGTGGAGGCGGCGCCCCGCCATGAAGAGGGCGGTCCGCGTGTGTTGTGGCGCATCGACCGCAACGCCAAGCCTGAGGTGATCCTGTACGTCGTCAGCCCCGACCGCCCGGACCTGACCCATCTGGTCGAGCAAGCCGGCTGGCCCACTACGGGGACCTGGCAGACGTACGACTACGCGGACTTCCTGTCCCGCCTCACAGCAGGCGACACATGGGCGTTCCGGCTCACGGCCAACCCGGTGCACAACATCCGTCGCACGGCCGACGAGCCGAGGAAACGCACGGCCCACCTCACGCCCCGATACCAGGCGCAGTGGCTGCTGAAGCGGCAGAAGGAGGCGGGGTTCCGCGTCCTGGAGAAGCCGAAGGAGCAGCGCCGCCTGGCGGAGGGCGACGAGCACCAGCTGATCATCCACGGCCGTGACCCTCGGTCATTCGGCAAGACCGAGGAGGCAACGGGCCGGAAGAACCACGTATCGCTCGTGGCCGTCACCTTCGACGGACGACTGGAAATCACCGACGCCGATGCCATGCGCCGCACCCTGACCTCAGGCCTGGGGAAGGCGAAGGCGTACGGCTGCGGGCTGATGACACTCGCCCCTGTGGGGTGAGAGGGGATGACCACGGTCAGTAAGAGGCCTCTCTCCACCCCACGCGAGCTCACACGGGTGGGTGACCGGCTCTCCTTCGTCTACCTGGAACGATGCGTCGTCCACCGCGAGGCCAACGCGATCACGGCGGAGGACGGCCAAGGCACCACCCACATTCCGTCCGCCACCATCGGGACGCTGCTCCTCGGTCCCGGCACGCGCATCACCCACCAGGCGATGAGCGTGCTGGGTGAGAGCGGTGCGGGAGTGGTATGGGTGGGCGAGAACGGTGTGCGCTTCTATGCAGGCGGCCGGGCACTGACCCGCTCGTCGGCATTGGTCGAGGCACAAGCCACGCAGTGGGCCAACCGCCGCACCCGGCTCGAAGTGGCCCGTGCCATGTACCGCCTGCGCTTCCCCGACGACGACCCGGCGGGGCTCACCCGCCACGAGCTCCTCGGCCGGGAAGGCCGGCGCGTCAAGGACTGCTACCGCAAGGAGTCCGCCCGCACCGGAGTCCCCTGGCGCGGCCGTCGCTTCACTCCTGGCGACTTCGCCTCGGGAGACGCCCCCAACCAGGCCGTGTCGGCAGCGGGGCAGTGTATGTACGGAATCGCCCAAGCGGTGGTGGCCGGGCTGGGCTGCAGCCCCGGGCTGGGCTTCATCCACTCCGGCCATGAGCTGTCCTTCGTCCTGGACATCGCCGATCTCTACAAGACCGAGATCGGTATCCCCGTGGCCTTCGACGTCGCGGCGGAAGGGGAGGACGTGGTCGGCACGCGTACCCGTAGGGCCATTCGCGACAAGGTCAATGGGACCCGTCTCCTTGAACGCTGCGTGGACGACATCAAGCGGCTGTTGCTCCCCGAAACCGTGGCTGGCGAGGGCATGGGTGACCTGGAAGACCGGGTGACCTTGCAGTCCGACCGCGGCGTGGATGTGGAGGCCGGGCGGAATTACGCGGACGGGGTGATCTGGTGACGGTCATCGTCCTCACCCAGTGCCCGGTCGGGCTGCGCGGATTTCTGACCCGGTGGCTACTGGAGATCTCCCCGGGCGTCTTCATCGGAGGCCCGTCGGCGAGGGTTCGCGAGGCCCTGTGGGACGAGGTGAGGCAATACGCGGGCAATGGGCGTGCGTTGTTGGCGTACAGCACCAATTCCGAGCAGGGCTTCACATTCGAGACCCACGACCACAAGTGGCATCCGGTGGACCACGAGGGCCTGACCCTGATCCGGCGGCCCAGCGATCAGATTGCTGCCCCACCGGCTCCGAAGCAGGGGTGGAGCAAGGCGTCCAAGCGGCGGCGGTTTGGTGGGAGGTGAGGGGTGGGTGGGGTTGATGTCTGGAATGGGTGAATCGGTGGAAGTGCTTGGAATCGCTGCCTGGTGGGGATGAAGGTGCAGGTCGTGGAGTCTGCTCCCCGCGCACGCGGGGATGGACCTGGTCTTGGACCAGCGGAAGGAGGCGGTGCGCTCTGCTCCCCGCGCACGCGGGGATGGACCCGCCCTGTGGCCGTCCGAGGGCGAGATCGCCCTCTGCTCCCCGCGCACGCGGGGATGGACCCATCACCGGCTGCCAGTACAAGAGGGTCCTCGCCTGCTCCCCGCGCACGCGGGGATGGACCTGCCGATCAAGTCCCATACCTGCCTGGCCATCACTGCTCCCCGCGCACGCGGGGATGGACCCTCTCATCATGCCCCAGCACACCCCTGCCCAGACCTGCTCCCCGCGCACGCGTGAGAGCGGACAGCGCAAGATCCTTGTAGGCGGACGGGACGGCCCCCGCTGGGCGGACAGCTGATCTCCCTCTCCGTGGACCCATTCGTGTCGGTTCCGAACAGACGATCCCTCCGGGGGTTGGCTCAGTGCTGCCTGGCATTGAGACCGACCACCCGGAGGGACGTTGAAGAAGTCTGACAGGGAGATCATGGAAATCTTCGAGGC
Source organism: Streptomyces syringium (assembly GCF_017876625.1). Classification (NCBI taxonomy): domain Bacteria; kingdom Bacillati; phylum Actinomycetota; class Actinomycetes; order Kitasatosporales; family Streptomycetaceae; genus Streptomyces; species Streptomyces syringium. The sequence goes on along the minus strand of NZ_JAGIOH010000001.1, from coordinate 3,255,564 downwards.
CCTGGACGCCACTGAATGTGCGCATTCCGCGGCTGCGCTGGCGGGGGTCGATCCCAAGACCGTGCGACGTTACGCACGGATGAGGGACACCGGTCGGCCAACCGGTCTCGTCCGCCGGCCGAAGATGATCGACCCGTTCATGCCGAAGATCGAGGAGTGGGTCGACCGATCGCAGGGCAGGGTGCGGGCCGACAAGCTCCACGACCGCCTGGTCCTGCTGGGGTTCACCGGTGATGAGCGCACGACCCGGCGGGCGGTGGCGAAGGCGAAGGAAGCCTGGCGGGCCGGGAACCAGCGGACCTATCGGCCCTGGATCACCGAGCCGGGGCTGTGGTTGCAGTTCGACTGGGGCTGGGGGCCGAAGGTCCCGGGCCCGGGCGGCGGTGAGCCCCGCGTGACGCTGTTGTTCTGCGCGTGGCTGGCCTGGTCGCGGTTCCGGGTGGTGATCCCGACCTGGGACCGGACTCTGCCGACGCTGGTGACCTGCATCGACTCGACCTTGCGGGCGATCGGCGGGGCGCCGACCTATGCGCTGACCGACAACGAGAAGACGGTCACGATCGACCGGGTCGCCGGCATCGCGGTCCGTCATCCCCAAGTCGTCGCGACGGGGCGGCATTACGGGATGCAGGTTCACACGTGTGTCCCCTTCGATCCCGAGTCCAAAGGCGGGTCGGAGGCGACGGTCCGCATCGCGAAGGCGGATCTGGTGCCCACGACGGCGAATCTCCGCAAGGAGTACGACTCGTTCGCCGAGCTCCGCGGCGAGTGCGCGATCTTCTGCCAGACGGTGAACAACCGGACCCACCGCGAGACGGGCAAGGCTCCGTCCTCGATGCTCGACGTCGAGCGGACCAGGCTGCATCCGCTGCCGCCGGCGCCTCACACGCTCGCGCTGGGCGAGTCGAGACAGGTGCTGCGGGACCAGACCGTCCGTTTCGGGTCCGTGCGCTATTCGACGCCGTCCGGGCTGGTCGGCCAGGAAGCCTGGGTGAGGGTCGACGGCGACGAGCTGGTCGTCGTGGCCGACCTGTCGAAGCTGGCTCACCGGCCGGAATGGATGCAGGGCCCGGCCGGCCTGGCGGAAGTCGCCCGGCACGAGATCGCTCTGCCCGGCCGTCCGGTCATCCTCGCCGAGCACTATCCCAACCACCCGCAGGAGATGGACGGTTCACCGAAGCCGCCGCGGCCCCGGCCCGTCGATGCCGCCGAGGAAGCCTTCCTCGCGCTCGGTCCCGGGGCGAAGTCCTGGCTGATCGAGGCCGCTGCGGCGGGGACCACCCGGATGCGGGTGAAGATGGCCGCCGCCGTCGAGCTCGCGGCCCTGGTCAGTGTCGCCGAGGTCGACATGTCGCTGGGGCTTGCCGCGACCGCGGGCCGATTCGCCGAGGACGACCTGCTCTCCATCGTCCAGCATCGCAAGTCCGGCGTCCGTCCCGCCGACCTCGTCGTCGCCGACGAGGCCCACTCCGTTCAGCCCGGCACTTCCGCCTGGGCTGACTTCGGCCGCAACGGCGGCCCGGCAGAAAGGAATCTTCCATGACCGGCATCGCGTTGCTGGACCCGGAAACCGACCAGCCCGTCCCGGCCCCGTCTCCGGTCCCCTCCTCACCGGCCCCGCCGCCGATCCCGGCCGATCTGGAATCCGTCCTGAAGCGGATGCGGTTCCCCTACTTGCGCAAGGCGGCCCCGGACGTGCTGGCCACCGCCCGGTCGCAACGCTGGGACCCGGCCGAAGTGCTGCGGATCCTGCTGGAAGAGGAGATCAAGGGCCGGGAGGCGGCGACCCGCCGCAGCCACCGCAAGCAGGCGAACCTGCCCACCGGCAAGACGTTCAGCTCCTGGCGGGAGGAGGACTCCTCCATCCCCGCTCCGACCCAGCAGGCCCTGATGACGCTGGAATGGGTCGGCCGGTCGGAGAACCTCGCCATCGCCGGCCCGTCGGGCACCGGCAAGAGCCACTTCGCCGAGGCCCTGGCCCACAAGGCCATCGACCGGGGCATGCAAGTCGCCTGGTTCAGCCTCGAATCGCTGACCGCCCACGTCGGCCGGGCCACCGTCGACAACTCCGTCGCGAAGGCGATCGCGAAGATCACCCGGGCCAACCTCATCATCCTGGACGACATCGGGATGCTGCCGTCCGGCCAGGCCGCCGCCGAGGCGTTCTACCGGGTGATCGATGCCGCCTACGAACGCAGGTCCGTGATCGTGACCTCGAACCTGCATCCGTCGGGATTCGACTCGATCATGCCCAAGACGCTCGCCACGGCAGCAGTCGACCGGCTGTTGCATCACGCGCACATCGTCCTGACCGAGGGCAGCAGCCTCCGGCTCACCCAGGCAACCACGGGCAAGGGCGTCAAGCCACTGCACTGAGCCAGTCGAGGGACGAAAAGTCACACCGCACAAGGAGATGAACTGTCCGCCCACAAAGAGGTGCAATGTCCGCTCACCCGGATGACCGCGTGTCCGTGGACAACGCGGGGATGGACCCAGGTTCCGCAGCTGCTGCTCGGTGACTTCCTCCTGCTCCCCGCGCCCGCGGGGATGGACCCGCGTCGGTCAGCCCCTTGAGGACGTCCTGTGCCTGCTCCCCGCGCACGCGGGGGTGGACCCAGCACCGCGCCGAACACGACCACCCGCGTGAGCTGCTCCCCGCGCAGGCGGGATGGACCCGAGGGCGAATCGTCCAGTGGTGCCCAGCAGGTCTGCTCCCCGCGCATGCGGGGATGAACCCGTCTCCCGGTAATCGCGCCCCTGGGCGATGACCTGCTCCCCGCACCTGCGGGGATGGACCCTGGGTGCGTATTGAGGTGCACGACCCCAGCCGCTGCTCCCCGCGTATGCGGGGATGGACCCCACGTCGGGTTGCTCGGTGCGCCAGCAGAAGCCTGCTCCCCGCGCATGCGGGGATGGACCCCTCGGGATGCCCCGGGCTGCGGAGCTGCGGTTCTGCTCCCCGCGCCCGCGGGGATGGACCCGGCACCGTGAAGGACGGCAAGGGGGCGAATCGCTGCTCCCCGCGCCCCGCGGGGATGGACCCTGCTTGGGCGTCTGCTCCCCGCGTATGCGGGGATGGACCCTGACCGCGATCCGCGACCACTCTGCTGTGGGCCCTGCACCCCGCACCCGCGGGGATGGACCCTGGCACAGTCCGCTGGGCTGCGCCCGAAAGCATTACTCCCCGCGCATGCGGGGATGGACCCGCTTCGGGCAGCAGGGTGACCTCGTCGACGTACTGCTCCCCGCGCCCTGCGGGGATGGCCCCCACTCCGACCACCCAAGAGGTTCCCCATGACCCTGCTCCCTGCGCATGCGGGGTTGTACCCACCTTCACTACCCCGGCCAATGCGACGCAAGCCTGCTCCCCGCGCCCGCGGGGTGGCCCCGAGGTGCCGGCGGCCCGGGTGGAGACCCTGAGCTGCTGCTCCCCGCGTATGCGGGGATGGACCCCAATCCATCCAGACCGGTGACGCATGCTCTGACTGCTCCCCCCCGGTCTGCGGGGATGCACCCGAGGGAGCGCGTCGCGGTTGATGGCAGTCGTACTGCTCCCCGCACCCGCGGGGATGTACCGGTGGTCCACCGAGAGCGAAGGCTGCCCGTCCACTTCAGGTGGGCAGTTGCACCCTCCGACGTTCAAACCGGACGGGCCTCGTGAGCTGCCGCGATCGCGTCGATGCGCCTGGCCAAGTCAAAGTCCGCGACAGTGAGCCGGTGGCCCGCGTCATGGGTGGTGATGCCGAAGCGGACCCGGTCCCAGCGGAGGTCGATGTCCGCATGGTGCCCGATCAGCCGCTCGACGTCCGCGACGTGCACGATCAGCGCCACGCCTCCGTGATACCGGATACCGAAGGTGCGGGTGATCTCATCCCCCGACCGCTGCCAGCCGGGAAGCTCCCTCAGGTGCTCCGTGATCTCCGTGTCCGTCAGTGGGACGATTGCCTCCGCCACGTCATCCCCTCGCTGCCACAGGCGCCAGGACCTTGTCGAGGTCGTGCCCTACGGGAGCATCGTGCCACGGGCTCATCGCGTGCCGCAGCGACGTCAACTCTCTTCGCATTCGCTCCGATCCAGTGTCGACCGCGATCCGTACCGCCTCACGTGCGATCGCGACGGCGTGGTCCGGGTCCCGCGCGATCGCCGCTGCCGTCGCATGGCGGGCCAGGTACACACCGCGATCTCTCCGTGCCGTCGTCGGAACGATGCTGAGCACCTGCCTCCACAGGGAGTCGGCCTCGGCGCCCAGCCCCAGTCGGCCGTAACAGGTCGCCCGCTGCACTTCGAGGTAACCCGGTGTACGCCGACAGGCATTGCCCCAGGGAAGGTCGTCATCGACTCGGGCGAGGAGTTCGTCGGCCTGGTCGATGAGGCGGTCGACGGCCGCGCGGTCGTCGATCAGGCTGGCGCCGTGTGCCTGCTGCTGGAGGGCCATCACCTTGACCTTCGGAGCGAGTCGGCCGGATCCGTCGAGGGCTGCCTCGCACAGATCGACGACTCCGTGCCCGTCGCCTAGGTCGGTGCGCACCTGTGCCTGGTTCACCAGCGAGTAGGCAATCAGGTGTGGATCCCGGGACCGCATCGCGATCTCCTGTGTCGTCCCACGCCAGAACGAGGCGCCCCCGAGGTCGCCGGCGTCCTGGTAGAGCCAGCCCACCAGTGCCGCGTAGGCGGCGCCCACCCGCAGCAGGCCCCGGCGGGTCTCGCCTGTGGCCGGACGTACCAGGCGATCGATGAGTTCGTACTGTGCGGAAACGGTGCCGATGAGGTCGTGCGGGCCGAGCAGCATGTCCGCGCGGTAATGGCCCTCAAGCTGCTGCTCGAAGTAGTCGATGAGGGCGGGGTCGACGTGCCGCGGTGCGATCGGTCCGGCGGTGAGGGCGGCGGCGGTCACCGATACGAACGCGCGTCGATTCACCGCTGGCGCCCCTTCCTGGTGATCTGCGCGGATCCATCCGGCCGGAGCGGAGAACCCCAGGTCCTCGGGCCAACGGCCGAACGCGCAGTGGAGCGCGACCGCGTAGTCCTCGCGTGGCCATCCGGGGCGACCGGACTCCCACCTCCGCCAGGTCCGGGACGACACCTCGAAGTGCGGGTCGCCGAGGGCCTCCCGCCCCGCGGCGGTCACTCCACGAGCCGCGGCTTCGCCCGACCGCCAACCCCGTTTCAGCCTGGCAGCTCTCAGTGCGTCGTTGGAGCCTGTGCTTGGAGTCTGAGGTGTCGTGAGTCGCACTCCCGGACATGGCCGTCGAGTGGCCGCGAAGTGGCCGCCCGCAGGCCTAGTTGAGGCTTGTCGCGCAGCACCATCATCCAGGTGTGACCAGGAAACGCGGCCAAAAAGCCAGTACCGAAACACGATCCGACGACCCCATGGGACTGACCCTGAACAGGCTCTCCTCACGGTGGCTGATCTCGCGGGAGGTACATCCTTCCGTTGGGCCGTGAGGCGTGGATGCGGGACGAGCCCGCTGTGATCCGCACGGGTATCCATTTCGAGGCGGTCCGGTTGCCCGCCGATCTCGTCCACGGCCTCGCTGCGACTGTGGCGGACGAGGCTGTGTCGCGGCAGTCCGTCGAGCGGGCTTTCCATGGGGCGGGCATCCACGGTGCGGTCATCGCCGACCCGGCGCGGCGTTGGTACTACGCCCTCGTACCGCCCGGTACCGCCGAGGCGTGGGCCGATCCCGGCTTCGAGTGTCTGGGCCGGGACCACTACCTCGGGGTGCCGGCCACGCACCGTGCCGAGCCACCGGGTACGCACTGGCTGCTGTCGCCGCCGGAGGGGGAAAGCGATCTCTGCGACGTGGATGCCGTGCGGAGGCTGACGGACGCGCGATGCGAGGGCCGGAAAGGGTGAACAGCGGTACTACGCGTGCCGGCCGCCGCCCCACGGGCCGTGCAGGTGGAGCCCGTGGTGCCGGTGGGCGTGGAGCCGCTCCGGGTGGTCGACCTCGTCGGCGTGGCGCTCGTGGAGGTTGGGAACGGCGTCGCTGAACTTGAAGTCGACGATGCGCTCGTCGCGGCGGGCTTCCAAGGCGTAGATCGCGAAGACCACTACGGCGGCCATCAGGACGATCACGGCCAAGCTGATGACGATCGTCATGGTGCTCACATCCCTTGGGCAGGGACCGGTTTCCGGGCGCGATGGGTGCCGGTGATTCCAGGCTACTCCGACCGCTCGGATCGCTCTCCCGGCCAGTCCAGCAGCAGACGCGTGGCCCGGGGCAGAGCGGCGACGATGAGGTCGTACGAGTCCTCGATCATTTCCCGCACGAAGGCGTCCGGCAGGGAGCCGCCCTCCAGCGTCACCGTGTTCCAGTGCCGCTTGTTCAGGTGGTAGCCCGGGACGATCTCCGGGTGGGCCTCTCGGAGCCGCACCGCGAGCTCCGGGTCGCATTTGAGGCTCACGGTCAGTGGGGAAGCGGTGAGCGTCGTCAGGGCGAAGATCTTGCCGCCGACCTTGAAGGTGCAGACCTCGGGGTGGCGCGGGAAGGGGAATTCTTCCGTGGCGCCGTTCAGATGCAGGCACGTCGCCCTGAGGTCGTCCGGGGTCATGGGGTCAGTATGGCGGTGCCGCGTCGCGGGGGCGGCAGTGCGTTCCCGAGCCGCCCGCTACGGCAGCAGGGCCCGGACCGCTCGTCGCGGTCCGGGCCCTGGCCCGTGCGGTGCCGCCCTGCGGCGGCGGTGCGTCAGCTCTGGGCGGTGTCGTCGCCCGACTGCCCGGCGCTCTCGGCTGCGGCTGCCTTCTCGCGCATCTTGCGTATCAGCTCCGCCTTCTGGTCGGCCGCGCCCTTGCGGTCGAGGTTGCGGTGCGGGCCGTTGTTCTGGCGTTCGGCGCGGGACTGCCGCTTGCGCTGGCCGCCGCCCATGCCCACGGGGTTGTTGATGTTCTTGCTCACGGTCATGGGTTCTCCCGGTAATGATGTGAAGTGATCTACAGATTCATCGGTGGGGGACGGGCGGCGACGTTGAAGGACGTCAGCAGGGGCCCATCACGTGCTCACTCGTAAATCGGCGTCCCGCACACCAACCGAGCGTCGACGAAAAAGCCCCCGGACCGGGTCCGGGGGGCTTTCGTCAGGCGTTTTGCCTGGTCAGGCAATGTGCCCCCGGGCAGATTCGAACTGCCGACACCCGCTTTAGGAGAGCGGTGCTCTATCCCCTGAGCTACGGAGGCGGGGCCGCCGTCAGTGTAGCGGGTGGTGGGGTGGGCGGGTCAGGGTGCCGGGCATCTTGGCGGTGGGGTCATGCCCGGCGGGGGTCGGTCTTCACCGTTACCTGCCAGTTGCCCGCCTCGTCCTGGCCCAGGACCCCGATGGTGACGCCCGCCGCCGCGCAGCGCTGGCCCGTCACGTACGTCGCGTCGCTCAGGGGCGCGTTCACGTTGAGGTCGTGGGTGTAGCAGCCGGGGCTGTGCGGGGTGGCGTCCGAGGTGCGGATCGGGCCGGAGCCGGTGCGGATGTCGGAGGCGATGGTGGTGACGAGGACGCCGGGGCGGCAGACCGTGTGGTCGAGGAGGCCGGGGGCGCGGGCTTCGAGGGTGATGGCGCGGGTGGGGGAGAGGGGGACGACGATCAGTTTGGGGCCGCCGTCGGCCGAGGTGGGGGTGAGGGTCAGGGTGCGGGTGCCGGGGGCGTCGACGCAGTGCACCTGGTCGGGGGCCAGCCAGCCGAGCTTCCACTTGTGCCAGGCCAGGAAGTCGTTGGAGGGGCCCCAGTCCTCGTCCATGAGGTCCCAGTGGCCGACGGGGGTGTCCAGGGGGTTGTTGTTGCGGGCGTAGTAGAGGTCGGGGAGGCCGAAGCTGTGGGCGTTCTCGTGGTTGAGGACGCGGTAGGGGCTGTTGCCGGTCTGGGTGCTCCAGATGAAGGAGACGTTCTTGAACTGGGCGCCGTCGTCCGCGCGCAGCCCCGTGGGTGTTCCGGCGAAGGTCACGGACCGGACGTCCTCGACGGCGGGCGGGCCGGCGTTCGCCGTGGCCAGGACGTTGACGAGGTCGAAGTCCCGGAAGTCGACGATGTGGTCGACCGCGGCGAGGATCTCGCGCGAGATGGCGTGGTAGCCGTCGTCGCGGTCCACGTCGAAGGGGGCGCCGCGCTCCAGTCCGTACGACGTGTAGGGGCGTGACATGCGGATCCAGCGCAGGACCGGGGTGGAGCGGTAGTCCAGCCGGCCGTAGGAGCTGGCGCGGTAGTAGTCGGTGACGGCCGGGAAGAACTCGGCGTAGCGCCGATGCGGGGGGACCTCGGCGGGGGCGTCGGGGAAGTCGATGAGGAAGGTGACCGCCCGGACCGTGCCGCTGGAGCGTGCGTAGCCGCGGGGGGTGCGGGAGCCCTCGGAGACGTCCTTGGTGACCGTGGTGAGCGCGCAGGGGCCGGAGGGGGGCCGGCCCGTCATGTCCGGCGCGCGACCGGCGGCGTCGGCCTCGGCGACCGTCGGGGGCGCGTCCGCCGACGAGGGCACGGGTGAGGTGAGCGCCAGCGCGGTGATCACCATGACCAGCATGGCCAGGGACTTCATGTCGGTCACCTCCGTGGCGCACGCGACCCGCAACCCGGGCGCTCTCTGTGTCCACCCTGTGTCGCTGTGTGTACGGCCGCCCGCTGGAGTGCGGCAGATGGGGCATGGGTGACCACCGGGTCGGGTGAGGCGCACGTCACAACCGGAGGTGAAATATCCGGGGAGGATCTCCCCGTTTAACGAAGCGTCCCCGTCAAACGGGGAAGTTCTCCCCGGTTAGCCGAACCGGATCGGAACCGCATCGAAAGGAGTGCCCGCCGTGGCAGCACCGCAGCCCCGCCTCCGTGCCGACGCCCTGCGCAACCGGGAGCGGATCATCGCCGCCGCCCGCGAGACGCTCGTCGAGCACGGGGCCGATGTCCACCTCGATGAAATCGCTCGACGGGCCGGGGTCGGCAATGCCACGCTGTACCGGCACTTCGCGGATCGCTATGAGCTGATCCACCATGTCACCCTCTCGGTGATGGCCCGCATCGCGGAACAGGCCGAGACTGCACGAGCTGAGGAGCCCGATGCTTTCCTCGCGTTGAGGCGCTTCGTCCACGCCGCGGCCGACGAGCGCATCGGTGCGCTCTGTCCGTTGCTCGCCGACGGCGTCGACCACGAGCACCCGGACCTGGTCGAGGCCCGTGACCGACTCGAGCGTGACACCGAGGCCTTGATGGCCGCGGCCCGCGCTGCCGGGCAGTTGCGCGACGACATCGCCGTCGGCGACCTGATGGTGGCCCTCACTCAGCTCACCAGGCCCTTGCCCGGCAGTGGCTGTGTGAACTTCGACCAGTTCGTGCACCGGCATCTCCAGCTGTTCCTGGACGGGTTGATGGCACCGGCGCGTTCGCGCCTTCCCGGCTGCGCCGCGACCTTGCAGGACCTGCGCCACAAGTAAGCACCCGAGCCCTTGGGCAGCGAATCCGAGCCCTGGAGCAATGACCCGCGTCATACCTCGTTCCGTCCGGTGCGGCGGCCGGGCCGTGCCCTTGACGGCCGAGCCTCCCAGTGCCGTGCCGCCCGCCGCCCCGACCGCCTTTGACTTCGCCTCACCCCCCTCCTCGTACCGCCCTTCGCACCACTTAGGCAGGCCGTTCCATGCAAGACTCCGCCACCACTCCTGACCCCAGGCGCTGGAAAGCGCTCATATTCATCGCCCTCGCCCAGCTGATGGTCGTCCTCGACGCGACCATCGTGAACATCGCGCTGCCCTCTGCCCAGGACGACCTCGGGATCTCGGACGGCAACCGGCAGTGGGTCATCACGGCCTACGCCCTCGCCTTCGGCGGACTGCTGCTCTTCGGTGGCCGCGTCTCCGACCTGTGGGGCCGTAAGCGCGCGTTCGTCGTCGGTCTGGTCGGCTTCGCGGCCGCCTCGGCCCTCGGTGGCGCCGCGGTCAACACCGGGATGCTGCTGGGCGCCCGCGCCCTCCAGGGTGTCTTCGGCGCGCTGCTCGCGCCGGCGGCCCTGTCGCTGCTCGCCGTGCTCTTCACCGAGGCGAAGGAGCGCGCCAAGGCGTTCGGCATCTTCGGTGCCATCGCCGGTGCCGGTGGTGGCGTCGGCCTCATCCTCGGCGGTCTGTTCACCGAGTACCTGAACTGGCGCTGGACGTTCTTCGTGAACATCCCCTTCGCCGTCGTCGCCGCACTCGGCGCGATCGCCGTGATCCACGAGCCCGCCGGCAGCCGCAACCCCTCGAAGCTCGACATCCCCGGCGTCATCCTGGCCACCCTCGGCCTGGTCTCGCTCGTCTACGGCTTCACCCGCGCCGAGACCGACGGCTGGACGTCCGGCGTGACCATCGGCCTGTTCATCGCCTCGGCGGTGCTGCTGTACGCCTTCCTGGTCGTGGAGAAGAAGGTCAAGGCCCCGCTGCTGCCGCTGCGTGTGCTCACCGACCGCAACCGGGGCGGCGTCTACGTCTCCCTCGGTCTCGCCGCCATCGCGATGTTCGGCCTGTTCCTGTTCCTGACCTACTACCTCCAGGTCGTCCGGGGCTACTCGCCGGTCAAGACCGGTCTCGCGTTCCTCCCGATGATCGTCACGATGATCGCCGGTTCCACGCAGATCGGCGCCCGGCTGATGACCCGCGTCCCGGCGCGCTGGCTGATGGGCCCGGGCTTCCTGCTCGCGGCCCTCGGCATGGTGCTGCTCACGCAAATCAGCCTGGACAGCTCGTACACCTTCGTGGTCCTGCCCGGCCTGCTCCTGATGGGCCTCGGCATGGGTACGGCCTTCATGCCGGCCATGAGCCTGTCCACGCACGGCGTCCAGGCCCGTGACGCCGGTGTCGCCTCCGCGATGGTCAACACCTCGCAGCAGGTCGGCGGCGCCATCGGCACCGCGCTGCTCAACACCATCGCCACCAGTGCCACCAACGCGTACGCCTCCTCGCACAAGGCGGGTGCGGGCAACCCGAAGCTGCTCCAGCTCAACTCGATGGTGCACGGCTACTCCATCGCCATCTGGTGGGCCGCGGGCCTGCTCACGCTGGCCGCGGCCGTCGCGGTCGTCTTCGTCAACGCCGGTCACCAGGGCGGCCCGTCGGCCGACGGTGCGGGTGCGGGCGACGGTGCCGACGCGGGTGTCGAGAAGATCCCGGTCATGGCCCACTGAGGGTCCGAGTGAGCACTGCCGTGGGGGACATCGGCTGAGTCTTCCGACCCGCGGGCACACGCAAGGCCCCTCGCCGTCACGGCGGGGGGCCTTCGCGTTGCCCGGCGGTGAGCCGGCGGGGCAGGGTGGTTAAGCGCATCAGCGGGTCCACGGGAGGTCGCCGCCCTCGGGCTGGAGACCTGCCTGGATGGTCCGGCAGATGTCGCCGAGCTGGGCCACCTGCTCCGGCGCGAGACGGTCGAAGATGGCCGCCCGGACGGCGGCGACATGGCCGGGGGCCGACCTCTTCAGCATCTCGTACCCCTCGTCCGTCAGAACGGCCAGCTGGCCGCGCTTGTCGGAGGGGCACTCCTCGCGGCGGACCCAGCCGTTCTTCTCCAGCCGGGCGACGGCGTGCGAGAGCCGGGAGCGGGTGATCTTGGCGTCCTGGGCGAGCTCGGTCATCCGGAGCCGGTGGCGTGGCGCCTGGGAGAGGTGCACCAGCAGGCCGTAGTAGACGTGCGGCATTCCGGCGTCGCGCTGGAGCTGGCGGTCCAGGTGGTCTTCGAGGAGCGTCGTGGCATGCAGGTACGCCCGCCAGACGGCCTGCTCCTCGTCACTGAGCCAGCGGGGCTCGGGCGGGCCCCCCGCGGATTGGTTGGTCATGCCATCCACTGTTTCATCCGTGCTTCCTCCGAAGCGAATGTTTGAAGTTTAAATAAAGTAGGGCTAGGGTCAGGGATAGAGCTTGATAGTTCAAGTATGAGCACTCTGGAGGGTCCATGCCGGCCACCGCGACCCCGGCCCCGACCGGCGGGCGGATGCCCGCCCTCTACCTCTCCCACGGCGCGCCGCCCCTCGCCGACGACGAACTGTGGCCCGGCCAGCTCGCCGCCTGGTCCGCCGGGCTGCCCCGGCCCACCGCCATCCTGATGATCTCCGCCCACTGGGAAGAGGCACCGCTCGCCCTCGGTGCGACGGAGACGCTGCCGCTCGTCCACGACTTCTGGGGCTTCCCGGAGCACTACTACCGTGTCCGGTACGCCGCCCCGGGCGCCCCGGAGCTGGCCGACCGGGTGCGCAGGACGCTGCGCGGCGCCGGTACGCCCGTGCAGGACATCCCGGACCGGGGCCTCGACCACGGCGCGTACGTGCCCCTGGTGGAGATGTACCCGGACGCCGACATCCCCGTGCTCCAGGTGTCCCTGCCCACGCTCGACCCGCGGCGGCTGATGGACATCGGGCGCAAGCTGGCGCCGTTGCGGGACGAGGGGGTGCTGATCGTCGGCAGCGGGTTCTTCACTCACAACCTCGCGGCGCTGCGGCACGCGGGGGCCGGGCCGCCCGCCTGGTCGGCGGAGTTCGACGCGTGGGGGAGCGAGGCCCTCGACGGCCAGGACGTGGACGCGCTGCTGGACTTCGAGAACAAGTCCCCGGCCGGGCGTCTGGCGCACCCGCGCACCGAGCACTTCGCCCCGCTCTTCGTCACGTTGGGTGCCGCGGAGGACGAACTCGACAGGCAGCGCGCCGTCATCGACGGATTCTGGATGGGGCTCGCGAAACGGTCGGTGCAGTTCGGCTAGCGGGCACGTCGCCGGCCCCGGCCGACGTAATGCGGCCGAGGCCGGTGAACTGCCTTGCGGTGGGCCCGGGAAGGGGCTGCCGCCCGCTCGGTGCTCGTGCGGGCAAGGAGACCTCAGTGCTCGTGCATGTAGAAGACGTAGTACGAGACCACGGCCATCGCCCCGCCCAGGAAGAGCCCGAACAGCGAGGCGCGCAGCACCGAGACCTGGGTGAGGCTGTAGAGGAAGCCGAGGCTGATGCCGAACAGCGCGCCGAACGCCGCGGCCCTGACCTCGGCGATCATCTTGGCCCGCTCCTTGATCAGTACGTATCCGGCGCCCATGGCGACCAGCCCCGCGATGACGCCGATCATCCAGGCGCGCGGCGTGGAGGCGCCGTTGTCGTCGGCGAGGAAGACGGTGTACAGACCGAGGACGACACCGCCGGTGACGGGCACGGCCCAGGCGGACCGTGAGGTGTGGTGCGAAATCCCGGTGACCGGGCCCGGGCCTTCGTGACGGTGGTGTCCGTGCAGAGCCGGGTGCGTCGGCATGGCGGGCTCCTCTCTCTCGCCCCACCCCTTTCCCACCAGGGCACACCCGCGCCCGGGTGGCGGCAACTCGATCACGGGCGGACCGTCGTGGGCCGACATCGAGCAGTACGTGGCCCGACATCGAGCAGTAACGGTGAGAATCCGGCTTTCCGGGACGTCTTGGGCAACCGGAATGCGGTACGAGCCGTCTTGTGGGGTAGGAGAGCAGCCAGTGGCGGCACTCCTCCGGTGATCCGGTGGGATCCGGCGGTGTGGGAACAGGTGGCGTCGAAGGTGACGGCCGTCTCACGGGCCCCGTGGTGGCAGCGGTCCGCAGGGGCGGCGAGGGCGGCCTCGGGACCGGGTCTGACCTGCGCTTCCGTCGGCCTCGGCGGCACCTGCTCGCCCTCTGCGGCCGCACAGGGTACTGCATGATCAGAAAAATGAAGAAGACTCGCGGGAATTCTGTCCGGATTCCAGTCGTTCTTTCCATCGGATGGGGCACCCGAGAAGAGGCTGTACCTCTCGGGTCTCCCGGGTCCTCCCCGGTTTTCCGGGGCGCTCGCCGGGGGTCCCACCCGTCCCGCGACCGACTCATCGCAAGGGAGCACGCATGGCAACCCGTGCCGTCGCCCGCCGTCAGACCGCCGACAAGGGGCCTGAGCGGGCAAGCAGTGTTCGCGCCGTAGGCGGGGAGATCGCCGACCGCGACCTGGTCGGCATGTACCTCGACGAGATCGCGCGTACACCCCTGCTCGACGCCGCCAAGGAAGTGGAGCTGTCCCAGACCATCGAGGCGGGCGTCTACGCCCAGCAGCTCCTCGACGGCCTCGTGGAGAGCCCCGACGGCGATTCCGCGGCCGCGTCCGCGTCCCGCGAGGAGCTCGAGGCGATAGCCGCCGAGGGTGCCCGCGCCAAGGACGTCTTCATCAAGTCGAACCTGCGCCTCGTCGTGGCCGTCGCCCGTCGCTACCCGCGCAGCGGGCTGCCGCTGCTGGACCTGATCCAGGAGGGCAACGCCGGTCTGGTGCGCGCGGTGGAGAAGTTCGACTACGCCAAGGGGTTCAAGTTCTCCACGTACGCCACGTGGTGGATCCGTCAGGCCATCACCCGGTCCATCGCCGACCAGTCCCGCACGATCCGGCTGCCCGTGCACCTCGTCGAGGAGCTGGGCCGCATCCGCCGGGTGCAGCGCGAGTTCAACCGGGAGAACGGCCGGGATCCCGAGCACGCGGAGATCGCCGCGGAGCTGGGCTCCACGCCCGAGCGCGTCGGTGACGTGCTGGACTGGGCCCGCGACCCCGTCAGCCTCAACATGCACGTGGACGACGAGGGCGAGACCCAGTTCGGCGACCTGCTGGAGGACACCTCCGCCGTGTCCCCGGAGCAGTCCGTGCTCACGCTGCTGCGCAGTGAGGAGCTGGAGGATCTCATCAGCCGGCTCGACCACCGCACCGCGTCGATCATCAAGGCGCGCTACGGCATCGAGGACGGGCGGGAGCGCACGCTGACCGAGGTCGGCAAGCAGCACGGCCTCACCCGTGAGCGGATCCGGCAGATCGAGAAGCACGCGCTGCTGGAGCTGAAGAAGATGGCTCACGACACCGGTTTCGACGCGGCGGCCTAAAAGGGCATATCCTAGACATAACCCCATAGACCGGGCCCCGGCGCTACCCCCCCTGCGTCGGGGCCCTTCCCTTTGCCCGGGCGCTTCTCCCTGCCCGGGGCCCGGGGCTTTGTCCTGGGGTGCCCGAACAGCGGTGCGGGAGCCATCGCGCCCGTACGGCGGTGTGCGCGGCCGGGTCCGCCGTTCTACGGTCTGCGAGCATGACGGCGGGTTCGCGAAGCCGGGCGGGGTGCCCCGCCGGGGCGCACGGGTCATGGCCCTGTCGCACCCGCCGCGCGGGTGATGCGGGCACCGAGCTCACGCAGATGCTCCACCAGCTCCGGCGGCTCGTGCACCTCGAACTCGCAGTCGATCAGAGCGAGCCGGAAGGCGACCCACTCCAGGGTGTCCGCGACCGTGGCGTCCAGCCGGCAGGTGTTCTCGTCGACCGGCACCGGGGTGCCGAGGGAGGACTGCAGCCGGGCGGCGACGAACGCGGCGGGCGCGTGCAGCGTCGCCACCACCCGGTAGGTCGGCTGGAGGCGGGAGAGGGACCGGCTCATGAACTCGGCGGCGTTCGCCGCCGGCAGCTCGCGCGGCGTGAACCGTGCCCCGGTGGCGAGCGGTTCGCTGACCCGGTCGACGCGGAAGGTCCGCCAGTCGTCGCGGTCGATGTCGTACGCGACGAGGTACCAGCGGCGCCCGGTGCTGACCAGCTGGTGCGGTTCCACCAGCCGCCGGGTCCCGGTCCCGTCGCCCGTGCGGTAGGCGAAGCGCAGCCGCTCGTGCCCGGTGGCGGCAGAGGCCATCACCGTCAGCGTGCGCGGGTCGACGCTCGCGCCGTCGCCGCCCACGAGCGGCACCGTCGCGGCCTGGAGGGCGGCCACGCGGTGGCGCAGCCGGGACGGCAGGACCTGCTCCAGCTTGGCGAGGGCCCGTACCGACGCCTCCTCGATGCCGTCCACGGCATGGCCGGCGCCGGCCCGCAGGCCCACGGCGATGGCGACGGCCTCCTCGTCGTCCAGGACGAGGGGCGGCATGGCGGCGCCCGCGGCCAGCCGGTACCCGCCCTCCGCACCCATCGAGGCCTGCACCGGATATCCGAGGTCCCGCAGCCGCTCGATGTCCCGGCGGATCGTTCGCGAGCTGACCCCGAGCCGCTCGGCGAGCTCGCTGCCGGGCCATTCGCGGGGCGTCTGGAGCAAGGAGAGGAGATTCAGCAACCGTGCCGGTGTGTCGCTCATGACACTCAGCTTGGCAGGGATGTGGGACACAAGATGTCCTACATGGAAGTTAGCGTCGTCGACGTCCCCGGAAGTGAAATGCCAGGAAAGGCCGTACAGCAATGACCACCGATTCGCCGCCCGTCGACCGCCGCCGCTGGCTGGCACTCGCGGTGGTGATGACCGCGTCCTTCATGGACCTGGTCGACGTCACCATCGTCAACATCGCGATGCCCAGCATCCAGCGCGACATCGACGCCTCCTTCAGTGCCTTGCAGTGGCTCAGCGAGGGATACGCGCTCGCGTTCGCCATAGGCCTGATCACGGGCGGCCGGCTCGGTGACATCTACGGCCGCAAGAAGGTCTTCCTGCTGGGCATGGGCGGGTTCACCCTCGCCTCGATGCTCTGCGGCGTCGCGGCAGACCCGCAGCTCCTGGTGGCCGCGCGGGTGCTCCAGGGCGCGATGGGCGCGCTGATGGTGCCTCAGGTGCTGTCCATCGTGCACGTGACCTTCCCCGCCCACGAGCGCGGCAAGGTCTTCGGGATGTTCGGCGCGGTCATGGGCCTCGGCGCGGTCTCCGGCCCGCTGTTGGGCGCGCTGCTGACCCAGTGGAACCTCTTCGGCCTGGAGTGGCGGCCGATCTTCCTGATCAACGTGCCCGTCGGCATCGCCGGACTGCTCCTGGGCCGTCACTTCATCACGGAGTCCAAGGCCCCCAGGGCGCTGCGCCTGGACCTCGTCGGCGTGGCCCTGGCCAGCGCCGCGCTGCTGATGCTGCTCTACCCGCTGACCCAGGGCCGGGAGCACGACTGGCCGCTGTGGGGCTTCGTCTCCATGGCCGGTTCGGTGCCGATGCTCGCGGCGTTCATCGCGTACGAGCGGTACAAGACGCGCAAGGACGGCTCGCCGCTCGTCGAGCTGTCGCTGTTCAAGGTCAAGAGCTTCGCGGCGGGCATCGGCGTGCAGCTGACCTTCGGTGTCGCCTCCGGCATCTTCTTCCTGGTCTGGACGCTGTACATGCAGCTCGGCCTGGGCTGGTCGGCACTGCGGTCGGGTCTGACGGGCATTCCGTTCTCGCTGGCGATCTCCGTGGCGGCGGGCCTGTCGGTGCAGAAGCTGGTGCCGAAGTACGGGCGCAAGGTGTTGCAGGCGGGTGCGCTGGTGATGGCGGCGGGTGTGCTGACCTACATCTGGGAGGCCCACCACTACGGCGCAGACATCCGGTCCTGGCAGATGGCGCTGCCGCTGGCCGTGATGGGCCTGGGCATGGGCCTGATCGTCGCCCCGATCACGGACGCCGTGCTGTCCGAGGTGCCCCGCGCGCACGCGGGCTCGGCCTCCGGCCTGATCAACACGACCCAGCAGCTCGGCAACGCCATCGGTCTGGGCCTGGTCTCCGTGGCCTTCTTCGGTGTGGTGGACGACGCCGATCCGCGCCGCGAGACGCCGTCGGACATCTTCGGGGGAGCGTTCACGCACGCCATGTGGTGGGTCGCGGGCGGTCTGCTCGCGGTCTTCGCGCTGATGTTCCTGCTGCCGAAGCGGTCGAAGCACCACGAGGCGGCGGGTGCGACCGAGGACGCAGTCGAGCCGGTCGCTGCCGATGTCGCCGTCCCGGCCCAGCAGGCCGAGAAGGAACTGCTGAAGCGGTAACGCCTCCGCGCGTGCTCCGGGGACCCCGGGGGAGGGCTCGGGCCCGGTCGGTGATCCGACCGGGCCCGTTTGCGTACGCTCGATGCCCGAATCTGTTTACTTCCCGGAACTGTGGCCGTAATCTGACGGCGAAACCACAGGCTCGGGCAGGGAACGGACGTAAAACCACATGTACGCACCGGAGCGCCAGCAGGAGATCCTCCGCCTCGCCCGCGAGAGCGGCCGGGTGGACGTGCTGTCGCTCGCCGAGGAGTTCCAGGTCACCTCCGAGACCGTCCGGCGCGACCTCAAGGCCCTGGACCGGGCCGGGCTGCTGCGCCGGGTGCACGGCGGCGCGATTCCCGTCGGCCGGCTCGACTTCGAGCCGGACCTCGCCGAGCGCGAGAGCACGGCGGCGGACGAGAAGGACGCCATCGCCCGGGCCGCGCTCGCCGAGCTGCCCGCCGGCGGCAGCGTGATCATCGACGCCGGTACGACGGCCGCGCGGCTCGCGGGCCTCCTCCCGCTGGAGTGCGAACTCACCGTCGTCACCCACGCCCTTCCCGTCGCCGCCCGCCTCGCGGACCACCCCGGCATCTCCCTCCACCTCGTCGGCGGACGGGTGCGGCACCGCACCCGCGCGGCCGTCGACGCGTGGGCGCTGCGCGCGTACGCCGAGATCAACGCCGACGTCGTCTTCCTCGCGACCAACGGCTTCTCCGTCGACGACGGCCTCACCACCCCGGACCTGGCCGAAGCCGCCGTCAAACGGGCGACCGTCGGGGCCGCGCGACGGGTGGTGCTCCTCGCCGACTCCGGCAAGTTCGGCCGCCGGCACTTCGCGCGCTTCGGGGACCTCGCCGACGTGGACGTGCTGATCACCGACACCGGTCTCGCCCCCGAGGACGCCCTCGCCATCGAGCGCGCCGGCACCCGGACGGTCCGCGCGTGATCCTCACCGTCACCCCCAACCCGAGCCTGGACCGCACGTACGAGATCCCCCGGCTGGAGCGCGGCGCGGTGCTGCGCGCCGCCGCCGACCGCGTCGACCCCGGCGGCAAGGGCGTCAACGTCTCGCGCGCGGTGGCCGCCGCCGGGCACCGCACGGTGGCGGTGCTGCCGCTCGGCGGGCCGGAGGGCGCGCTGCTGGCGCGGCTGCTCGGCGACCTCGGCATCGACGTGGCGGGCGTGCCCGTGCGGGGCTCGACCCGGGTCAACATCGCGGTCGCCGAACCGGACGGCACCCTCACGAAGGTCAACGCCGCCGGGCCCGAACTGGACCGCGCGGAGGCCCAGTCGATGCTGGCGGCCGTCCGGGACCGGTCGGCGGGCGCCGACTGGATCGCCTGCTGCGGCAGCCTCCCGCGCGGGCTCGCCCCCGAGTGGTACGGGCACCTGGTGGCCCGCGCCCACGACGCCGGCGCCCGCATCGCCCTGGACACCTCCGGCCCGTCCCTGACCGCCGCGCTGCGGATGCGCCCGGACGTCGTCAAGCCCAACGCGGAGGAGCTGTCGCTGGCTGTCGGCCGCCCGCTCGCCACGGTCGGCGACGCGGCCGAGGCGGCGGGCGAACTGCGCGCCCTGGGCGCGCGGGCGGTCCTGGCCAGCCTCGGCGCGGACGGCCAACTGCTCGTCGACGCCTCCGGTACGTACTTCGGCACCGCGCGCGTCCCGTCCGTGCGCAGCAACGTCGGCGCGGGCGACGCGTCACTGGCCGGCTTCCTCGCCGCGGGCGGCACGGGCCCCGGGGCCCTCGCCGCCGCCCTCGCCCACGGCGCGGCGGCGGTACAGCTGCCGGGCAGCGCCATGCCGGCACCGGCGGACCTCGACCCGTCGTCGGTGACGGTGACCTCCGAGGTCCCCTCCGCCCGTGCGCTGACGGAGCCGGTGCGGTGACCGGGGGAGGGGGCGGGCACCGGACCCTGCCCAGCCGCCGATTAAGGCACGCCATGGCGCCGAGGAACCTCCCGGCACCGATGCGGGAGGTCCCACCCGCCGTCGTCCCCTGACTTCCCTCCCCCCACCTCGCCCGCAGGGCGCTACCGCGAGCAAAGGAGCCCGCGATGAGTGAGCTGATCACGGCCGACCTGGTCGATCTCGACCTGTCCGCCGAGACCAAGGAAGCGGCGGCGAGATCGCTCGCCGCACGCATGCGGGAACTGGGCCGCGTCACCGACCTCGACGGCTTCCTCGCCGACGTCGCCGCGCGCGAGGCCCAGATGCCCACCGGGCTCGACGGGGGCATCGGCATACCCCACTGCCGCAGCGCACACGTCACCGAACCGACCCTCGCCTTCGGCCGCTCCGCCGCGGGCATCGACTTCGGTGCCCCGGACGGTCCGGCGGACCTGATCTTCCTCATCGCGGCCCCGGCGGGCGGCGACGCCGACCACCTGTCGATCCTTTCCGCACTGGCCCGCCACTTGATGGACCCGGAGTTCACGTCCGCGCTGCGTGCGGCGGAGGCACCGGGCGCGGCGGCGGCCCTGATCCGTGGCGACGAGCCGGAGCCCGAGCCGGAGCCCGAACCGGAGCCGTCGGTGGACGGCGAAGCCGAGGCGCCGGGAGCCGGCGCCCAGCCCTTCCGTATCGTCGCCGTCACCTCCTGCCCCACCGGGATCGCGCACACCTATATGGCCGCCGAGGCCCTGGAGTCGGCCGGGCGGGCCGCCGGGGTGGAAGTGGTGGTCGAGACGCAGGGGTCTGCCGGGTTCGTGAAGCTGCACCCCGCGGTCGTCGCCGCGGCGGACGGGGTGATCTTCGCGCACGACGTCGAGGTGCGGGACAAGGGCCGCTTCGCCGGGCTGCCGACCGTGGACGTCGGCGTCAAGGCCGGGGTCAACCGGCCCGGCGAGCTGATCGCCGAGGTGCGGGCGAAGGCCGCGCGCGGCGAACGGGCGGCCCCCACTGCCCCCATGGACGCGGGCGCCGACGCCGGGGACGGCTTCGCGACCCGACTGCGCGCTTGGCTGATGACCGGCGTCAGCCACATGGTCCCGTTCGTCGCGGCGGGCGGGCTGCTGATCGCGCTCGCCTTCGCCACCGGCGGGTACGGGATCAACAAGGCGCCCTCCGTGGCCGACCACTTCGCGTGGAGCGAGTCCGCGAGCTGGGCAGCTCTGCTCTTCCAGACCGGCGGCGTCGCGTTCGCGTTCCTCGTGCCGGTCCTGGCCGGTTTCATCGCCTACGGGATGGCCGACCGCCCCGGACTCGTCCCCGGGTTCGTCGGCGGCTCCATCGCGCTGACCGTCGACGCGGGCTTCCTCGGCGGCCTGATCGCCGGTCTCCTCGCGGGCGCGGTCGTCATGGCCGTACAGCGGCTGAACGTACCGGCCGTGCTGCGCGGCATCATGCCGGTCGTGGTGATCCCGCTGCTGTCCTCGGCGGTCGTGGGCTTTCTGATGTTCCTGGTGGTCGGCAAGCCCGTCGCCGCACTGCAGAAGGCGCTGACCGACTGGCTGGGCGGACTGTCCGGGACCAACGCCGTCATCCTGGGCACCCTCCTCGGCCTGCTCATGGCCGCCGACCTCGGCGGGCCGCTCAACAAGGTCGCCTACGCCTTCGCTGTCGGCGGTCTCGCCGATCCCAACGAGGGCAGCCTGAAGGTGATGGCCGCGGTCATGGCGGCCGGTATGGTCCCGCCGCTGGCGATGGCGCTGGCCACGACCGTGCGCGGACGGCTCTTCACCGCCTCCGAGCGGGAGAACGGCAAGGCGGCCTGGGTGCTCGGGGCGTCCTTCATCACCGAGGGCGCGATCCCCTTCGCGGCGGCGGACCCCCTGCGGGTCATCCCGTCGGCGATGGCGGGCGGCGCGGTCACCGGCGCCCTGTCCATGGCTTTCGGCTGCACGCTGCGCGCCCCGCACGGCGGTGTCTTCGTGGTGCCGCTCATCGGCTCGCCGTTCCTCTACCTGCTGGCCGTCGCGGCGGGTACGGCGGTCAGCGCGGCCGCGGTGCTCCTGCTCAAGGGCCTCCGCAGGCCCGCCCCGCCGAAGGCCGCCGACCCGGCCGAGGACGGGGAACCGGTCGCCGTGGCCGTCTGACCTGACGCCGGGCCCCGTCCGGGCCGATCAGCCGCCGTACAGCTCGCGGTAGGAGGGGAAGACGCCGCCCGGGCCGTCCACCCCCTCCGCCGCGAGCACGGCCTTCACCACGGACCGGGTGAGGACGTCCGCGCCCGCGGCCAGGATCTCGTTGAGCACGCCGAGTTCGAGAACGTCCCGTTCGAGATCACCGAGTTCGAGACCGCCGTGTTCGAGAGCGCCGGGCTGCCCCGGGCCGCTCCCGCCGACCATCGGCCGTGCACCCGTGGCCAGGGCGAAGACCGTGTCGCCGTCGGTGAGAAGGTGCACGGGCCGAACGGCGCGGGCGAGGCCGTCGTGAGACGTGCCCGCCAGCTTCTGGGCCTGGGCGCGGGTCAGGACGGCGTCCGTGGCGACGACGGCGATCGTGGTGTTGAGCGGCGGCCGCACGGACGCGGCCGAGCGCTTCGCCGACTCCCGCCGCGCGGCGTCCAGGGCCTGCTGGGCGGCGGCATGGCGGTTCGCGGCGGGGTACTCGACCCGGCCCTCGAAGAACCGCCCGTACAGCACCCCCGTCAGCGGATCGACCGTCGAGCCCACCGCGTTGACCGCCGCGAGGGCCGCGACCGTCACACCCGACGGCAGCACCACGCTCGCCGTGCCGATGCCGCCCTTGAGGCCGCCGACCATCGCCCCCGTGCCCGCGCCGACATTGCCCTGAACGACGGGCGCCCCCGTCTCCGTACGGGCCGCCGCCTCGACGGCCTCCCGGCCGAGCGCCGCGTCGGGGCGGGCCCGCCAGTCACCGCCGCGGCCCAGGTCGAACAGGGCCGCCGCGGGTACGACGGGCACCACCTGGGCGGGGTCCGGGCCGACGCGGAAGCCACGGCCCGCGTCCTCCAACCAGCCCACCACCCCGGACGCGGCGTCCAGCCCGAAGGCGCTGCCGCCGGTGAGCACGACCGCCTCGACGCGCTGGACGAGGTTGCGCGGGTCGAGCGCGTCGGTCTCCCGCGTCCCCGGCCCACCGCCCCGCACGTCCACGGCCGCGACCGCGCCGCCCTCCTCGGTGAGCACCACGGTGGTCCCGGTCAGCGCCCCGCCTTCGGTGCGCTGCGCGTGCCCGACCCGCAGTCCGGCCACATCGGTCAGGGCGTCCAAGGGGCCGGGGCGGGGGCCGGCGGCGGGGGAGGCGAAGAAGAGGGCGTCGGTGCTGTCGGCGGTCTGCGCGGTCCGGTCGTCAGTCATGGAGCCATGCGTATCACGCGCATGAAGCCATGCGTGTCACGTGGCTGAATGCCCGTCAGGCCCTCACCCCGCTTCCTGTGTGCGTTCGTTCACCTCCGCCGCCCGTTGGTCGGCACGTTCCTTCAACGTGACCCCCGCCGCGACCGTCAGGGTCGCCACCAGCCCGGTGAACAGCACCGCCGTCCGCCCCGCGAACGTGCAGACCAGCACGAGCACGGCCGAGACGGGCAGCACCAACTGCTGGGCCGGGCCCCGCTTGTGGTGCCGGGAGTGGATCAGCCACACCGAGAACATGAACAACGCCGTGGGCAGCGTGACGGTGGCGGCCGCCGCGAACGCCGAGATGTGCGCCTTGCCGATGGTCTCCTCGATCGCCACCTCGATGCCCGCCCCGATCGCCGCCGCCGAACCGAAGACCAGATAGTGCCCGTACCCCCAGGCGAACGCCTGCCGGTTGGAGGCCAGATGGAGATGGATGGGCACGGCGAAATAGATCCAGTAGGCGGCGAAGATGATCAATAGACCGCCGCCCGCGATCGGCAGCAGCGTGTCCAGCGCCTCGTCGTCGTCCAGGGCCGACTGGACGGCCACCGTGGCCGCGAGGACCGTCTCGCCCAGCACGATGATCGTGAACAGGCCGTACCGCTCCGCGATGTGGTGCGGGTGCCAGCCCGTCGTATGCCGGCGCTCGGCGATCGCGGGCACCGCCATCTCGGCGAGCGCCATCCCCAGGAAGAGCCACGGCTTGCCGTCGTCGGGCAGGAACAGCAGGCCCAGCCAGCCGACCTGGCACAGACTCACCCCCGTCGCGTACTTAAGCGCCGTGCGCCGCTCCTCGCCCCGCGTCGAGTACGCGGCCCGCAGCCACTGGGTGACCAGCGCCAGCCGCATCACCAGATAGCCGAACCAGACCACCGCGAAGTCGCTGTCGTTCAGTGCCCGGGGGATGCCCGCCGCCAGGATCAGCACCCCGGCCATCTGGACCAGCGTCACCACGCGGTACGGAACGTCGTCCGTGTCGTACGCGGAGGAGAACCAGGTGAAATTCACCCAGGCCCACCAAATCGCGAAAAAAGCCATCAGGTAGCCCGGAATGCCGGTGCCCGGGTGCCCCTCGGCGAGCGCGTGCACCAGCTGTCTGCCCGCCTGCGCCACCGCCGCCACGAAGCAGAGGTCGAAGAACAGCTCCAGCGGGGTCGCCGCGCGGTGCTCCTCCTCGCGGCCGCGCGCGGCCATCCGGCGCAGCAGCGAGGTGTGCCGCGCGTGCGGGTGCCCGCTCATCGCCGAACGGGTGTGGGCGGCGTCACATGGCTCATGCGGTGATTGTCACCGCTGCGGGGGGCTGCCGCGCGGTGGCCGTACCGGTCCGCGTGCCGTCCGTGCCGCCTGCGGCGGCGGGCGCCCTGCGGGCGCGTCCTCAATCGCCGGACGGGCTTGGTGGTGCTGGCGAGCACACACCGCGGCCCGCAGGGCCAGGCGACCGTACCCTGGAGGCATGAGTACCGCCCCCGAGCCCACTCCCAAGCCGCGCAACCCCGCCGCCCTGATCTTCGACGACCCGCTGTCGCAGCAGTCGTCGGACGACACCGACCGCGGCTGGGGCGACCGGCCGAGCGGCGGCGACAGCGCGGGCGACCTGGCCCGGTTCCTGGACGAGAAGCCGCCCCACCACATCTGACGCCAGCCGTTATCGCTGGACCGGTACGGACTCCGAGGCCGGGCCGCGGCGCTGCTCCACGAGCGCGTCCCGGATCTGCTCGAGCAGCTCGATCTCCGTCACCTGCGCCGGGGTGGCCTCCGCCGGAGCCTTGGCGGCCTGGCGGTCCTGCCAGCGCTTCATCGGCAGCAGCATCAGGAAGTAGACGACCGCGGCGGTGATCAGGAAGGTCAGCGCGGCGCTGAGCACCGAGCCCCACTGGATGTAGACGCCGCTGGTCACCTCGCCCGCCTTGTTCATGGCGCAGGGGCCCTTGAGGCACGAGGCGTAGCTGGTGAGGTCCTTGGTGCCGAAGGCGCCGACGATCGGGTTGATGACACCCTTGACCACCGAGTTCACGATGTTGGTGAACGCCGCGCCGATGACAACGGCGACCGCGAGGTCTATCACGTTGCCCCGCATCAGGAATGCCTTGAATCCTCCAAGGACCCCTGTCTTCTTCTCGCTCACCGAAAAGCCTCTCTCTGTACGCACCTGCGGCGGAATGGTTGGTTCCATAACCTACGAGAGAGTCTGGCAGTCCTGTCCAATCCGCACGCTCGATCAGGCGAACCGGAGCTGCGTCAGCGCGGGGGCGCACAGGATCACCGCCCCGGCGGCCATCACGACCCCGGCGCCCAGCAGCCGTCTTCCGCGCCGCCCGGCCCGGCCCGTCCGGGACCGTCCCCGGCCCACCCGCACCGGGGCGAAGTGCGGCACCCCGCGCCTCGGCGGCGGTGTGTAGACGTACGCCCCCGGGGGAGAAGCCGAGGATGGCAGCGGAGAGAAGGAAGGCGACGAGGCCCATGAAGGAGCCGGAGGAGCCGTAGAAGAAGCCAGCGGGCCAAAAGGGGACACGAGCGACCACCGCCTGCGGTGAGGAGTGCCAACCGGACGCTCCCCACGATCCAGGCAACCGCCCGATCCCGCTGAGCCCTGTGGACTACCGCCCGGTTGTGGACAACCTCGTCACCCTCGCGAGCTCCACCGCCCCACATCAGCCACCTAAGGCAGCGCGATCCCCAGGTCCCAGCCCTCGTGCACCCGGGTGCACAGGCAGGTCCGGCCGTCCGTCTCCGGCAGGGCGCAGACCGCCGCGAAGATCACCTCGCGCAGCCGCCCCACGTTCTCGGCGAAGACCCGCATCACCTCGGCGTGCGACACGCCGTCGCCCGTCTCGGCCCCGGCGTCCAGGTCCGTGACCAGTGCCATCGAGGTGTAGCAGAGCTCCAGCTCGCGGGCGAGCACCGCTTCGGGGTGCCCGGTCATGCCGACCACCGACCAGCCCTGGGCGGCGTGCCAGCGGGACTCCGCGCGGGTCGAGAAGCGCGGCCCCTCGACGACGACCATCGTCCCGCCGTCCACCACCGGGTCCCAGCCGTGCCCGCGCGCCACCGCGATCGCCACCGCGCGGCCCGTGGGGCAGTAGGGGTCGGCGAAGGTCGTGTGCACCACGTTGGGGACCGAGCCGTCGGGCAGCGGCTCACCGTCGAAGAAGGTCTGCTGACGTGTCTTCGTGCGGTCCACCAGCTGATCCGGTACGAGCAGGGTGCCCGGCCCGTACTCCGGCCGCAGGCCGCCCACCGCGCAGGGGGCCAGCACCTGACGTACGCCGAGCGAGCGCAGGGCCCACAGATTGGCCCGGTAGTTGATGCGGTTCGGCGGCAGACGGTGGTCACGGCCGTGCCGGGGCAGGAAGGCGACCGTGCGCCCGGCCAGCTCGCCGACGAACAGCGAGTCGCTCGGCTTGCCGAAAGGCGTCTCCACTATGACCTCGGTCACATCGTCGAGGAAGGAGTAGAACCCCGACCCGCCGATCACGCCTATGTCCGCCCGTACCCCACCCGTGTTGATCATGCAGCCAGCCTAGCGGCGCGCCCGCCCCGGCCCCAGGGTCCGTAGCCGTGTGGTGCCCGCAGACGACGAAACCCGCCGCATACGACGAAACCCGCCGCCTCGGTGAGGCGACGGGCTTCGTCGTGCGCGAGATCGCGCGAAATGCTGCGTGGTGCGGTGAGGCGCGTCAGGCGGCCGAAGAGCTGCTGCTCGACGAGGCCGAAGCCGACGCGGTGCTCGTGGAGGTGCTGCTCGCGCCCGACCCGGAGGCCGAGGACGTGCTCGTCGACGAGGACGAGTCCGAGCCGCTCTTGGCGGTCGTGGACTTCGCCGGGCTGCTGCTGGACGACGCGCCACGGCTGTCGTTCCGGTAGAAGCCGGAGCCCTTGAAGACGATGCCGACGGCGGAGAACACCTTCTTCAGGCGTCCGTCGCAGCTCGGGCACACGGTCAGGGCGTCGTCGGTGAATTTCTGCACCGCCTCGAGGCCCTCGCCGCACTCGGTGCACTGGTACTGGTACGTCGGCACTTGCTCCTCCTGGCACTCTCACTCGATGAGTGCTAACGACGATCCATAGTGCAGTATTCCGGCGCGTCAGTCCACCGAAACAGGCTCGCGGTGACCCACCCCACGTGCGGCTATCCGCGATTCCCCCTTCGGGGTGAGCGCCTTGCGCAGCGTGAGCAGGACCGCCAGGGCCAGTGCGGTACCGGCCAGCGGCACCAGGAATCCGGTGCTCGCGGAGTGTCCGTCGATCAGCTTGCCGCCGATGCTGGCACCGGCCGCCTGGCCGAGGCCCACCGCGCCGGTCAGCCAGGTGAACGCCTCCGTACGGGCGGTCGGCGGCACCAGCGACTCGACCAGCGTGTAGCCGGTGATGAGCGCCGGGGCGATGCACAGGCCGACGAGCAGGCCGACCCCGCCCAGCACCGGCAGCGCGTGCGCCGCCCACAGCGGGGTGGTGGCCAGGACCAGCAGCGGGTAGGCGATCAGCAGTCGGCGCTGGGGGGTGACCTTCCAGGCGATGGCACCGCAGACGAGGCCCGCGATCATGTTTCCGGCCGCGAAGGTGCCGTACAGCAGACCGTTCAGGCCCGGGTCGCCGATCTCCTTGGTGAAGGCCGTCATCGACACCTGCATGCCGCCGAAGACGGAGCCGATGCCGAGGAAGGAGATCGCGAGGACGCGGACGCCCGGAACGGACAGCGCCGACGCGCTCTTCACCACGGGACCGGCGGCGGAGCGGCTCGGCTCCGGCTGCGTGCGCCGCTGGGCGGCGAACAGCAGACCGCCGACGAGGGTGAGCACCGCCTCGGTGACCAGACCGGCCGCCGGGTGGACGCCCGTGCACAGCGCGGTGGCCAGCACCGGGCCGATCACGAACGTGAACTCGTCGGTGACCGACTCGAAGGCCGCCGCCGTGGACATCAGCGGCGAGCCCTCCAGCTTCGCGGCCCAGCGGGCCCGCACCATGGGGCCGATCTGCGGGGTCGAGGCACCGGCGGGCACGGCCGCGGCGAACAGGGCCCACAGCGGTGCGTCCGCCAGCGCCAGCGTGATCAGCAGCGAGATCGCGGCGGCGTGCACGACGACGCCGGGCACCAGCACCCGGCCCTGCCCGAAGCGGTCCGCGAGCTTGCCGCTCTGCGGCGCGAAGAGCGCCATGGAGACGCCCGCGGTCGCCGAGACGGCGCCCGCGATGCCGTACGAGTCCGTGGTGTGCTCGACCAGCAGCAGGATGCCGATGGTCAGCATCGCGAACGGCTGCCGGGCCAGAAAGCCGGGCAGCAGGAACGTCCAGGCGCCGGGGGTGCGCAACAGCTGGCCGTATCCGGGGCGTGCCTCGGTGGGGTCGTTGACCGTGGATGCCACGGCCGGGCCTTTCCGCCGCCTGGTAGCGCACTCCAGACGGGGTCGCCGCACGGAGCGCGCCGAGAGCTGTCCTCTCGCGCAGGACCGTGGTAGATGCCGTGCCGGCCGCCTGGTGACGCGCGACCGCGGCCGCCGTGCGGTCGCGCCAGCCCTGCATCAGGCAGAGTTGGTTCGGTTGGAGTGATGGTGCAGAAGTGGTGCGAGCGGTGGACCAGCCCGGAAAACCGAGGCGCGATCCAGCCGCTCACTCAGGCGTCCGCGCAGGTAATCCCGTAGACAACGCTGAGCAGACCGAGTCAATTGGGTGCACTACTTCCCCTTTATCGTACCTGTAGCACCCAGCCATCCCGCAAGCTTTCCGCCCTCGGAGACCGCCCGCAGCCGCTTCTCGGCGGCGTCGCGCACCGGGTCGGTGGCCACCACGAGCAGCTCGTCGCCGTGCTGCAGCACGGTCGTGGGCGCCGGGACGAAGCTGGAGCCGTCCCGGACGACCAGCGTGACGGCGGCCCCGGGGGGCAGGCGGAGCTCTCCGACCTCCA
This sequence comes from Streptomyces syringium, assembly GCF_017876625.1. NCBI lineage: Bacteria > Bacillati > Actinomycetota > Actinomycetes > Kitasatosporales > Streptomycetaceae > Streptomyces > Streptomyces syringium. Next base: position 3,226,692 of record NZ_JAGIOH010000001.1, on the reverse strand, counting down.
CGCCGTGCATCTTCGAGCCGTCGGGGATCGCCACGGACAGCAGATGACCGCGCAGCCGCTCCAGCGGCGCGGATTCGATGCCCAGGTCCTCGGGCTCGGTCTCGCGGAGCTTCAGATGCCGGGCCAGCCAGGGCAGCGTCGGGCCCTGCACCAGGGTGTAGACGATCACCAGTACGAAGACGATGTTGAAGATCCGGCGGCTGTCGGGGACGGCGGCCACCATCGGGATGGTGGCCAGCACGATGGGCACGGCCCCGCGCAGCCCGGCCCAGGACAGCAGGGTCTTCTCCTGCCAGGACATCCGGAAGGGCGCGGTACTGAGGAAGACCGACACCGGCCGCGCCACCATCGTCAGCACCAGCCCGACGACGAGCGCGGGGATGATGTCGTCGCCCAGCTCGTGCGGGGTGACCAGCAGGCCGAGCAGGACGAACATGCCGATCTGCGCTATCCAGCCGAGCCCCTCGGCGAAGCCGCGGGTGGCGGGCCAGTGCGGCAGCTTGGCGTTGCCGAGGACCAGGGCCGCGAGATAGACGGCGAGGAAGCCGGAGCCGTGCGCGAGCGCGCCGCCCGCGTAGGCGACGGTCGCGATGGCCATGACGGCGATCGGGTAGAGGCCGGAGGCGGGCAGGGCCACGTGCCGCAGACCGTACGAGCCGAGCATGCCCACCGCGATGCCGATGGCCGCGCCGATCGCGAGTTCCAGGGCGATCTCGCCGATGAGCAGGTACCAGTGCTCGACCGGGCCGGCGGCCGAGAAGGCGACGACGAGGATGACGACCGGGGCGTCGTTGAAGCCGGACTCGGCCTCCAGGACACCCGTGAGCCGGGACGGGAGCGGAACGTTGCGCAGCACGGAGAAGACCGCCGCGGCGTCCGTGGAGGAGACCACCGCGCCGATGATCAGGGCCTGCCGCCAGTCGACGCCCGCCAGATAGTGCGCGGCCGCCGCGGTGACGCCCACGCTCAGCGCTACGCCCACGGTGGAGAGCGCCGCCGCGGCGGGCAGCGCCGGTTTGATCTCGTGCCACTTCGTGCCGAGACCGCCCTCGGCGAGGATCACCACAAGTGCGGCGTAACCGATGATCTGGGTCAGACCGACATCGTTGAAGGAGACGCCGATGCCGTCCTGGCCTATCGCGACGCCTATGCCGAGGTAGATGAGCAGGCTGGGGAGCCCGCTGCGGGAGGAGATCCGGACTGCCGCCACCGCGATGAGCAGGACGAGCGAGCAGATCAGCAGGAGTTCGTTGAGGTGGTGGACAGTCAGGGGCCAGGTCCCTTCACGAGGTCTTTCATGCACTATCGACCGGAACGTTCTGCCGTCCGATCAGAACTTCATTTCCTAATCTAATCTTTTACGACTTCTTGACGCGAACTCGTGACGGCGGTGACCGCGCCGTGACCCTCCGGCGGGGGTGCGGCGAGGGGTCCGCGACCGTTTCAGGGGGCTGGTGGTGACACCGCGTCCGGTCGTCCGGTGCCCTGCGCCTATGGTTGCTCCAGCACCCCAGGACCACCCTGCCCCTCTAAGGACAGCGATGCCCGCCAACAAGACCGGCCCTTCCGGCAAGAAGAAGTCCGGTAAGAAGAAAGGCCGACGCGCCCGGCTGCTCGTGATCACTCTCGTGCTGCTGATCGTGGCGGGCGTCGGCTTCGGCGCGTACTGGAGCGTCAGTACCGTCCGCGCCTCCTTCCCGGAGACGAACGGCACCCTGCAGCTCAAGGGCCTGTCCGCGGACGTGAAGGTCCAGCGCGACGGGAACGGCATCCCGCAGGTCTACGCGGACAACGCCGAGGACCTCTTCCGCGCCCAGGGCTTCGTGCAGGCGCAGGACCGGTTCTGGGAGATGGACGTCCGCCGGCATCTGACCGCGGGCCGCCTCTCCGAGATGTTCGGCTCCGGGCAGGTGGAGACCGACGCCTTCCTGCGGACCATGGGCTGGCGGAAGGTCGCGCAGGAGGAGTACGACACCAAGCTCTCGGCGACCGCCAAGAAATACCTCCAGGCCTACTCCGACGGTGTCAACGCCTACCTCAAGGACCGCAAGGGCAAGTCGCTGTCCGTCGAGTACGCGGCCCTGGAGTTCGAGAACGACTACCGGCCCGAGAAGTGGACCCCGGTCGACTCGGTGGCCTGGCTCAAGGCCATGGCCTGGGACCTCCGCGGCAACATGGAGGACGAGATCGACCGCTCGCTCGCGGCGACGCGGCTGAGCCCGAAGCAGATCGAACAGCTGTACCCGGCCTATCCGTACAACCGGAACAAGCCGATCGTCGAGGGCGGCGCCGTCGACCCCGCCACCAAGCAGTTCGACCCCAAGGGCACCCCGGCCACCCCGCAGAGCGGCGCGGGCCGGACGCCCGTCGGCTCGGGTGCCGCCGCCGGGGGCTTGCGCACCGGGCTGACCTCGCTGTCCAACACCCTCGACAAGATCCCTGCGCTGCTCGGCCCGAGCGGCAACGGCATCGGCTCGAACTCGTGGGTGGTCTCCGGCCAGTACACGACCACCGGCAAGCCGCTGCTCGCCAACGACCCGCACCTCGCGCCGCAGATGCCCTCGCTCTGGTACCAGATGGGCCTGCACTGCACCAAGGTCGGACCCTCGTGCCCGTTCGACGTGGCCGGCTACACCTTCTCCGGTCTGCCGGGCGTCGTCATCGGCCACAACCAGGACATCGCCTGGGGCATGACCAACCTCGGCGCGGACGTCTCCGACCTGTACCTGGAGAAGGTCACCGCCAACAGCTACCTCTACGACGGCAAGCAGGTCCCCTTCACCACCCGCAAGGAGACCATCAAGGTCGCGGGCGGCAAGTCGCGGGACTTCACCGTCCGCTCCACCAACAACGGCCCGATCGTCTCCGACCGCAACGACGAGCTGGTCAAGGTCGGTGAGAGCGCCCCGGTCAAGGACCCCGCTCCCGACCGCGCCGACGGCTACGCGATCGCGCTGCGCTGGACGGCCCTCGACGCCGGCAAGACCATGGACGCCGTCTTCGGGATCAACGCGGCCACGGACTGGAAGTCCTTCCGCAAGGCCGCCGCCGACTTCGAGGTCCCCTCGCAGAACCTGATCTACGCCGACACCAAGGGCAACATCGGCTACCAGGCCCCGGGCCGGATCCCGGTCCGCGGCAAGGCCGCCGCCAAGGGCGACGGCAAGCCCGACCCGGCCACCGGCGCGAACAACGGCACCGGCAGCAACGGCACCGGCAACAACGGGACGAACGCCGACGGAAGCACCGGGGCGAACGCCGACGCCAAGGCCGTCGTGCCCGACGGGCGCTACCCCGCACCCGGCTGGGACCCCGCCTACCGCTGGACCGGCTGGATCCCGCAGGGCGAGCTGCCCTGGGACTTCAACCCCAAGCGCGGCTACATCGTCACCGCCAACCAGGCGGTCGCCGACAAGAAGTACCCCTACCCGCTCACCGGCGACTGGGGCTACGGCGCCCGCAGCCAGCGGATCAACGACCTCATCCAGTCGAAGATCAAGGACGGGGGGAAGATCTCGACGGATGACATGCAGAAGATGCAGATGGACAACCACAGCGAGATCGCCAAGCTGCTGACGCCCTACCTGCTCAAGATCGACGTCAAGGGTTCCAACGAACGCGAGACGAAGTACGTCCGCGAGGCGCAGAATCTCCTGAAGGGCTGGGACTACACCCAGGAGGCCGACTCCGCCGCCGCCGCGTACTTCAACGCGGTGTGGCGCAACACCCTCAAGCTCGCCTTCGGCAACAAGCTCCCCAAGGAGCTGCGCGTCAAGGGCCAGTGCCTGCGGGTCCGCCCGGCCAACGACTCCGGGCCGCAGGAGGACCTCGACGGCAACTCACGGCTCGTCCAGGAGTGCGGCGAGCGCGACCCGGACAGCGCGCAGCCCGACGGCGGCGACCGCTGGTTCGAGGTCGTCCGCACCATTCTCGACAAGCCGAACGACGACTGGTGGAAGACCAGCGGCACCCGCGCCAACCGTGGCGCCGGCAACCGTGACGAGCTGCTCCAGCGCGCCATGAAGGACGCCCGCTGGGAGCTGACCTCCAAGCTCGGCAAGGACGTCAATTCCTGGAGCTGGGGCCGGCTGCACCAGCTGACCCTGAAGAACCAGACCCTCGGCAAGGAGGGCCCCGGCATCGTCCGCTGGATGCTCAACCGGGGTCCCTGGAACCTGGCCGGCGGCGAGGCCGCGGTCAACGCGGCCGGCTGGAACGCGGCGGGCGGCTACGACGTGATCTGGGTCCCGTCGATGCGGATGGTCGTCAACCTCGGTGACCTCGACAAGTCCCGGTGGATCAACCTCACCGGTGCTTCCGGGCACGCCTACAACGCCCACTACTACGACCAGACCGACAAGTGGGCCAAGGGCGAGCTGCTCCCCTGGGCGTACAGCGCGGCGGCCGTGAAGGAAGCCACGGACGACACGCTGACGCTCAAGCCGTAGCGGCGGGTGTCCTCAAACGCCGGACGGGCTGGTTGTGGCTGAGCTCAGCCGAATCAGCCCGTCCGGCGTTTGAGGACGCGCCCGCAGGGCGCCCGCCGCCGCAGGCGGCAGGACGACCTGCCGTCGGCAGGACACACCGCACTAGCCGAACCTACGCACCCCGCCAGGGGTGACCACCGCGTGCACGGGGTGGTCGTGCGGTTCCTCCGGGACCCGCGCGACCACCTCGTCGTCGTAGAGGAGCACGACCCGCGCGGGCGTGGCGCCCGCGCGATCCAGCCGGGCCAGCACCCGGTCGTACGAGCCGCCGCCGCGGCCGAGCCGCATCCCGCGGCCGTCCACCGCCAGGCCCGGCAGCAGCACGGTGTCCGCCCCCGTCACGGCGTCCGGGCCGAGCCGCTCGCCGTCGGGCTCCAGCAGCCCCCGCGCCGCCCGCACCAGATGGCCGGGCCCCCGGTAGAGACCCCAGTCGAGATCGTTGTCCGAAAGCAGTACCGGCAGCAGCACGCGCACGCCCCGGGCGCGCAGTGCCTCAAGCAGGGCGCGCGTGCCCGGTTCGCGCCCCACCGAGACATAAGCCGCCACCGTCCGCGCCGCGGCGAGCTCCGGCAGCTCCAGCGCCCGGCGCCCGAGCGCTTCCTCGGCCACCTTTACGTCATCCGAGGTCAACCCCGCTCTCACCGCCAGGAGGGCCTGTCGCAACTCACCCTTATTACCGTCGTACTTGATCACTGTTTCCGTGTACTCCTCGACTCGGGTCCTATCGGCGGAGCCTCTCGGTGGAGCCTCATCTTCCCGACAATCCCAGCGGCTAGGGTTCCCTTTATGACTCAATCGCGTCCTCGGATCAGCAAGGCTGTCATCCCTGCCGCCGGACTCGGGACCCGCTTTCTCCCGGCGACCAAGGCCACTCCCAAGGAGATGCTGCCGGTCGTCGACAAGCCGGCGATCCAGTACGTGGTCGAAGAAGCGGTGCACGCCGGGCTGTCGGACGTCCTCATGATCACCGGGCGGAACAAGCGCCCCCTGGAGGACCACTTCGACCGGAACTACGAGCTGGAGGAAGCCCTGCGCCGCAAGGGCGACGAGTCACGGCTCGCCCGCGTCCAGGAGTCCAGCGACCTGGCCACCATGCACTACGTCCGCCAGGGCGACCCGCGCGGTCTCGGCCACGCGGTCCTGTGCGCCGCCCCCCACGTGGGCGACGAGCCCTTCGCCGTCCTGCTCGGCGACGACCTCATCGACGCCCGCGACCCGCTCCTCTCGCGCATGGTCGACATCCAGCGCAAACACGGCGGCAGCGTCATCGCCCTCATGGAGGTCGACCACTCCCAGATCCACCTCTACGGCTGCGCGGACGTCAAGCCCACCGACACCGAGGACGTCGTCGAGGTCACCGGGCTGATCGAGAAGCCCGACCCCGCAGACGCCCCCAGCAACTACGCCGTCATCGGCCGCTACGTCCTCGACCCCGCCGTCTTCGACGTGCTGCGCGAGACGCAGCCCGGCCGCGGTGGCGAGATCCAGCTCACCGACGCCCTCCAGGCCCTCGCCGCCGCGCCCGGGCTCGGCGGTCCGGTGCACGGCGTGGTCTTCAAGGGCCGCCGTTATGACACCGGGGACCGTGGTGATTATCTGCGTGCCATTGTCAGACTGGCGTGCGAACGTGAAGATCTGGGACCGGACTTCCGAGCCTGGCTTCGAAGGTATGTCACCGAGGAGATGTAGCCCTTGAGCAGCACCGCCGACAAGGCCGCCGCACCGGACCGCTTCTGGTCGGTGGACGAGCACCTCGACGACATCCTCGGGAAGATCCGCCCCCTGGAGCCGATCGAGCTGCAACTCCTGGACGCCCAGGGCTGTGTGCTCGTCGAGGACGTCACCGTCCCCGCCGACCTGCCGGGCTTCGACAACAGCTCGATGGACGGCTACGCGGTCCGCACGACGGACGTCGAAGGTGCGAGCGAGGAGTTCCCGGCGGTGCTCACCGTCATCGGCGACGTCGCCGCGGGCAGCGGCGAGCTGCCCACCGTCGGCCCCGGCGAGGCCGCCCGCATCATGACCGGCGCGCCGCTGCCGCCCGGCGCCGAGGCCGTCGTGCCCGTCGAGTGGACCGACGGGGGCACGGGCGGCGGCCCCGCCGCCGGCATGGCCGCCCGCAGCGCCGCCCCGGACGGCGCCTCGGGAGAGGTCCGGATCCACCGCCCCGCCACGGCCCGCGCCCATGTCCGCGCGGCCGGCAGCGACGTCAGGGCCGGTGCCCTCGCCCTGCGGAGCGGCACCGTCCTCGGCCCGCCGCAGATCGGCCTGCTCGCGGCGATCGGCCGCGCCACGGTCCGGGTCCGCCCCCGTCCGCGCGTCGTGATCATGTCGACCGGCAGCGAGCTGGTCGCCCCCGGCGAGAGCCTCGGCCCCGGCCTCATCCACGACTCCAACAGCTACGTGCTCACCGCCTGCGCCCGGGACGCCGGGGCCATCGCCTACCGCGTCGGCGCGGTCGCCGACGACGCAGGGACGCTGCGCTCCACCCTGGAGGACCAGCTCGTACGGGCCGACGCCGTCGTCACCAGCGGCGGTGTCAGCGTCGGCGCGTACGACGTCGTCAAGGAGACCCTCTCGGAGCTCGCGGGCGAGGAGGGGAGCGTCGACTTCCGGAAGCTGGCCATGCAGCCCGGCAAGCCCCAGGGCTTCGGCCGCATCGGCCCCGACCGCACCCCGCTGCTCGCCCTGCCCGGCAACCCGGTCAGCGCCTACGTCTCCTTCGAACTCTTCGTCCGCCCCGCCATCCGCGCCCTGATGGGACTGGAGCCGCACGACCGCGAGAAGGTCCGCGCGGTGTGCACCGAGGCGGTCGCCTCCTCACCCGCGGGCCGCCGCCAGTTCCTGCGGGCCCGCTACGCGGACGGCAAGGTCACCACCGTCGGCGGCGCGGGGTCCCACCTCGTCAAGGCCCTCGCGGAGGCCAACGCCCTGATCGTCGTCCCCGAGGAGACCACGGAGGTCGGGGCGGGGGCCGAGGTGGACGTCATACTCCTCGGCTGACCGGCCGAGGTCAGCCCCCGCGTGGCCCCTGACGTGGTCCTTCCCGACCGGCCACCCGTCCCGCCCGGTACGGTGTCTGCCCACAAGGACCGGACCGGGAGAACGATGAGCAGCGCCCAGGACCCTTTGCCCCCCGCCATTCCCCCCAGCCTCACCCATCTCGACGACGCGGGGGCGGCCCGCATGGTCGACGTCTCGGAGAAGGCCGTCACCACCCGCACCGCCCGGGCGAGCGGCCGGGTGCGCGTCTCCCCGCGCGTCGTGGAACTCCTGCGGGGCGAGGGCGTCCCCAAGGGCGACGCCCTCGCCACCGCCCGCATCGCGGGCATCATGGGCGCCAAGCGCACCCCCGATCTGATCCCGCTGTGCCACCCGCTCGCGGTCTCCGGGGTGAAGGTCGACCTGTCGGTCGCCGACGACGCGGTCGAGATCCTCGCCACCGTGAAGACCACCGACCGCACGGGTGTGGAGATGGAGGCCCTGACCGCCGTCACCGTCGCCGCCCTGACCGTCGTCGACATGATCAAGGCCGTCGACAAGGACGCCGTCATCACGGACGTCCGCGTCGAGGAGAAGACCGGCGGGAAGTCCGGCACCTATCTGCGGGCTCCGGCGGGGGAGACGACGGCATGAGCGGGACCGACGCAGCGCGCCGCGCCCTCGTCGTCACCGCCTCCAACCGGGCCGCGGCCGGGGTGTACGAGGACAAGGGCGGCCCGCTGCTCGCCGAGGGCCTGGCCCGGATGGGCTTCACCGTCGACGGCCCGCGCGTGGTGCCCGACGGCGACCCCGTCGAGGCCGCCCTGCGGGACGCGGTGGCCGGCGCGTACGACGTCGTCCTGACCACCGGCGGCACGGGCATCTCGCCCACCGACCGCACCCCCGAGGCCACCCGCCGCGTCCTCGACTACGAGATCCCCGGCATCCCCGAGGCCATCCGGGCCGAGGGCCGTAGGAAGATCCCCACGGCCGCCCTCTCCCGGGGGCTCGCCGGGGTGGCGGGCCGCACCCTGATCGTGAACCTGCCCGGTTCGACGGGCGGGGTCCGCGACGGGCTCGCCGTACTGGAGCGGCTGCTGGCGCACGCCGTCGACCAGGTCCACGGCGGGGACCACCCGAGACCGGCCGGGAGCCCCAGCTGAGCGCCGGGTGGCCCGCCCGGCTGGCGGACGGCGACATCGTCCTGCGCCCCATAAAGCTGCGTGACCAGCGGGCCTGGCGGGAGGTCAACGGACGCAACCGCGACTGGCTGCGCCCCTGGGAGGCGACCATCCCGCCGCCACCGCCCGGCGCGATGGCCGCCCGGCGCCCCACCTACCGCCAGATGGTCCGCCATCTGCGGGCGGAGGCCCAGGCGGGACGGATGCTGCCCTTCGTCATCGAGTACCGGGGGCAGCTGGCCGGACAGCTGACCGTCGCCGGCATCACCTGGGGCTCGATGTGCTCGGCCCACGTCGGCTACTGGGTGGACCGGGCCGTCGCGGGCCGGGGTGTCATGCCGACGGCCGTCGCCCTGGCCGTCGACCACTGCTTCCGCACGGTCGGGCTGCACCGGGTCGAGGTGTGCATCCGGCCCGAGAACCTGCCCAGCCGGCGGGTCGTGGAGAAACTCGGATTCCGCGAGGAGGGACTGCGCCCGCGCTATCTGCACATCGACGGCGCCTGGCGCGACCATCTCGTCTACGTCCTGACCGCCGAGGAGGCGGGGGAGGGACTGCTGGCCCGCTGGCACCGGGTCCGCCCGGCGGAGCCCGGCGACCTGCGCGGCCCGGGTGATCCGCACGGCCCCGGCGGCTCCGGGAGTCGGCAGCTCCCCAGTAATTGAATAAACGTTCGAATTTGACTGTCAATTGACGGTATTCGACGCTCTTCGGGCTCAACAATCACAAAAAAAGTTCGAGATATCAGCCGGATCGTGCGACACACCGGGCCAATTGGCGGAATCCCTTGTGCGGTCCCCTCTACGGTGTGAAGTGTGAGCAGCAGCGGCCTCATCTACGCAGTCATCGTCGGGGCCTGGGCCGCCTACTTGGTGCCGATGTGGCTCCGTAGGCAGGACGAGCTCAATGAAGCCCGTCCGACGGAACGCTTCAGCACAGCCATCCGGCTGCTGTCCGGACGGGCGGGCATGGAGCGCCGTTACGCCAAGGACCTGGAAGTGCGCGCGACCGACGACGCGCCGGCCTCCGCCGACCCGGCGGAGCCGGAGTTTCGCGCGCCCGCGCCGGACGCGGCGACCGAAATGGTCGACGTCCGGCCCTTCAGCACGCCCTCGGCCACCCCGGTGCCGTCGGCGGCCGAGCGCGCCCGGCGTTCGAAGGTCCTCGCACGGCGGCGGCGCACCACCGTGCTGCTCTTCCTCGCCTTCACCCTCGGCGCGATCGTCGCGGGCGTCGGCGGCCTCGCCTTCCTGTGGGCGCCGGCCGTACCGGCGGCGCTGCTGAGCGCGTACATCGTCTATCTGCGCGTCCAGGAGAAGCGGCGGTTCGCCTTCACCATGGACCAGCGCCGCGCCGAACTCGCCGCGCAGCGGCTCCGCGAGGGCCGCCCCCACCCTCGCCCGGCGGCGCCGGAACCCGCGACCGCCGCCGCCCCCGCTGACCCCGACGCCACCGCGGCGCCCGCGCCGGCGGCGCAGCCCGAGCCCTCGGCGCACAGCGCGGGCCGTCGCGCGCTCGTCGAGCAGACCGACCACGCCGAGTGGGTCGACCAGCAGCGTGACCGCGACCGCGGCACAGGCGAGGGCTGGGAGCCCGTGCCCGTACCGCTGCCGACGTACGTCACCGCGCCGGTCGCCCCCCGCGCGAGCGGCTCGGCCGACCTCGGCACCCCGGACACCTGGAGCTCCGCCCGCTCCAGCACCGCGGAGCCGGCCGCCGGCCGCAAGCCCGCCGAGGAGCGCCGCGGCGGCCGCTCCCGCCGCCGCCCCCGCGAGCGCGGCCGCACCCCGCTCTTCGACCAGTACGCCGACGACGACCGCCCCCGCGCGGCCAACGAGTGACGCCGGTCACCACTCGCCACCTCCGCTGACCAGGGAGGGAGCGACCGGGGAGCGGATTTCCGAGCACCCGGATGGAGGTGCTAGAGTTTCACTCGTTGCAAGGGCCTGTGGCGCAGTCCGGTAGCGCACCTCGTTCGCATCGAGGGGGTCAGGGGTTCGAATCCCCTCAGGTCCACAGCACAGACGGAATCCCGTCCGATCATCACGATCGGGCGGGATTCCGTCGTTTCGGGGCCTGTTGGGAGGTCGGCGTGCGTGCGGGTGCGTGGTGCGGTCGCCATTGCCCGGTAGTCGGCAGACGCCCGGTTCGCGCTGGAGCGCTATAGCTTGCCCGCCTCCCGAACGGTACGGAGGTGGACCAGGACGTCGTAGGCCCTGCCGATGGCGATCTCAGGCGTCTTGTCGTTCGGGTACTGCGTGCCGACGCTGCATGTCGGGCGCGAGGCGTCCAGCCACCTGCGGGCGGCGGCAGGGGCCTTGCGCAGGTCGGCGTAGTAGTCGCGGTACCGGACCTGGTCGAGCGTGTACTCGTTCGTGCCGGGACCGGCCGGGTCGACGGTGAACTTCTTCCACTCGCCGCCGAGCGCCTCGTCCTTGGAGAGGAAGGAGCCCCGGTCGAAGGTGGTACCGATGGCGAGGTAGTCCGCGCCCAGGGTGTCGCGGAGGAACGAGCCCTGGGTTTTTGGGTACGTCGTGGGGTCGGTGGCCGCGTAGCCTGCGTGGTCGTTGTGGGCCGACAGCAGGACCCTGCCGCCGGTGCGCCGCTGCCACCATGCCGTCGTCTCGGCCATCACCTGGTCGCGGTAGCGCTGTATGGCGGTCGACGATTCCTGGTCACCGGGGTCGAGGGTCAAGAAGGTGTAGGTCTGGGCGATGTTGCGGGCGTTCTGCAGAACGAAGTCGAAGTCCTCGCCGCCCACCGACCTCCGGCGTTGGACAAGTTCCAGTACTTGCCGCGCTTTGGCCGCGTTCTGCTGCCGCTCGGCGAGCGGCAGCCCCAGGTAGGCGATGGCGTCGTCGAGCGGGCGCACGCTGGTCAGGAGCTCGTTCAGGCGCGGCAGGGATTCCGGATGGGTCCGGCGAACGTAGTCGGTGACGCTGTCGAAGACCCGCTTGTCGAGCCTGGGTGCGCCGATGTCGTCGCCCAGGAAGTGGACCGGGCGGTCGGGGTGTTGGCGGTTGTACTCGCGCATCCACCGGACGAGGGTCACGAACTCCTCTCGGTCCCAGGGAGATCCGGCCATCACCTCGTGCACGACCTGCCGCGCGTCGCGGTCACCGTCACCGCGCTGGAGGTAGTCGTCGATCCGCAGCCCCGCCGACCAGCTGATCTCCAGAGCGAAGGTGGTGAATCCCTTCTGCTCGACGAGGTAGCGGAAGACCCGATCCTTCAGGGCGAAGAACTCGTGCGAGCCGTGCGTGGCCTCGCCCACGCCGACCACTTTGGCGTCGCCGACCATCACTCCCAGGGCGTGCAGATCGGCCGTGCCGGTGCCCGGCTCCGTCGACCGCAGCGGATGGGCGATCCGGTCCAGCGCGCGGACGGGGGCCGGCGCGACGGCCGATACGGACGCCGCCGGTGCTGCGTACGCGGCCGTCGCGGGGGCCATCGTCGCGGCCAGGGCGAGAGCCGCCGACGCGAGCCGCTTCCCGTTGCCGATCATGTGTGATCACTCTCCAACGTGCTTGGTGTCAAGCGCTGCTGAGAAGATCGTCACGCGCGCGCGGCCCGGGCGCGCTGGGGCCGGCCCGACACCTTCCCGGGGGATAGCCCCACGACCCGGGTTTCAGGTCAGGCGCCCTGGGCACCCTGGCGGCGGGTTGGGCAGTGTCCTGTCCCGGGCAATCCTCATTCGTCATCACAGGTGCCTGCCGCTCGCGGCGGGCAAGATCATCTGACACGACGAGCCAATCGGACCAGATCACCTGTTGGGGGACAGCCGCCGGGGGCTGCCTTTCACGCCCCTTGGGCGAGGAGGGGCTCGTCGGCGAGGTAGGGCGGGGCCGGTTCGTACTGGATGTAGCGGCGGACCGCGCGGGCGTGGTCGCGGCCGTGGATCCGGCCGATCAGCCACAGCGCCATGTCGATGCCTGCCGAGACGCCCTGACTGGTGATCAGGGTCCCGTCCACGACGTATCGCGCGTCGCGGACCACGGTGACGTCGCCGCGGGATTCCAGGGCGTCCTCGAAGGCGTGGTGGGTGGCCACCCGACGGCCGCGGGCCGGGCCGGCCTCGTGCAGGAGGAGCGCGCCCGTGCACACGCCGGTGATCCAGGAGGCGCCGTCGGACGTCTCGGTGATCCACTCGATCAGCGCGGGGTTGTCCACCTGGTGGCGGGTGCCGTTGCCGCCGGGGACCAGGAGCACGTCCAGCGGCGGATGGTCGTCGAAGGTGTGGTCGGGGAGGACCCGCATGCCCTTGTTGCAGCGGACGGGGCCGGGGCGCTCGGCTATCAGGACGGCGGTGTCGGTGTGGCCGCGCAGCATCGAGGACGCCGTGAAGACCTCCCACGGCCCGGTGAAGTCCAGCTCCTCGACCCCCTCGAAGATCAGTAGGCCGTAGGTGGTCATGCGTGCTCCTTCGACGACCGGAACCGGTCGCGGTAGTCGGACGGCGGGACGCCGAGATGGCGGTGGAAGGCGCGCCGCAGGGTCTCGGCGCTGCCGAGGCCGCAGCGCCGGGCGATGGTCGCGACGGGGGCGTCGCCCTCGGCCAACGCGCGCCGGGCGGCCTCGATGCGGACCCGCTCCACGTACTCGGCGGGCGGGACGCCGAGTTCGGCGGTGAACCTGCGCTGGAGATGGCGGGGGCTGAGCCCGGCGCGGGCGGCCAGATCGCCGACGGAGTGCGGGCCGCCGGGGTCGGCGTGGACCGCCGAGACCGCGGCCCGGATCGGGTCGGTGGACGGCTGGGCCGACCACAGGGGCACGCTGAACTGCGCCTGGCTGCCCGGCCGGCGCAGGAACAGCACCAGCTCCTGGGCGATCGCGTGGGCGACTTCCCGCCCGTGGTCGTCCTCGACCAGGGCGAGCGCCAGGTCCATCCCGGCGGTCACCCCCGCCGAGGTCCAGACCCGGCCGTCGCGGATGAAGATCGGATGCGTGTCGACGGCCAGCTCCGGGTGTTCCCGCCGGAGTTGGCCGTCACGGCTCCAGTGGCTGGTGACCCGGTGGTCCGCGACCAGCCCGGCGGCGGCGAGCAGGAACACGCCGCTGCACACCGAGGCCACCCGGCGGGCCGTGGCGCCGGCGGCGGCGATCCACGCCACCAGCGCCGGATCGGTCCGGGCCTCGTCCACCCCGCTGCCACCGGCCACCACCAGGGTGTCGATGCCGCGCGGGTCCAGATCGCCGATGCCGTGGTCGGCGTGTACCCGCAGCCCGCTGTTCGACCGCACCAGCCCCGCGGCGGGTCCCACGGTCTCGCAGGAGTAGCCGGGGCGGAGCCGGGCGGCCTGTTGGAACACCTCGAACGGGCCGGTGAGATCGAGGAGCTGGAACCCCTCGAAAGCGACGAAAGCGATGCGTTGCTGATCCACGGTTTCAGCCTGCGGCCGGCGTGGGGTGGCGTCAACGACGGTCACCCCACGGTTTGTGCCATGGCCTTACCGGCTCTTGCCACTGGGGCGGCGTGGCGCCCTGCGGGCGCGTCCTCAAACGCCGGACGGGCTTTGTCGGGGCCTGGCGCCGTGGTTACAGCTTGTTCGCCACCTTGCGTGCGATGCGGACGATGTCTCCCGTGGGCTTCGCGGAGTAGCCGGGATGACGCCGGGTCCAGCGGTCCTCCAGCGCGAACCAGTCGATGGCCTTCGGTTTCCGGCCCGCCGCCAACGCCGCGTCCAGTTCGTCGAAGTACGTCTTCCAGCGCAGCCGGTAGAGCCCCCCGACCAGCCCGGACCACTCGCGGTTGGCGTAGTCGTGCAGCTTGCCGCGGTTCGCCGAGTCGCGCGGGCCCCAGGTCGTCAGCAGGGACACGGCGTCGTATTCGAGGCGGTCGCGTTCGGCGGCGGAGGAGCCCCAGGCGCGGGCGTCGGCGATCCAGCGGCCCAGCAGATGGCGCTCGTCGGTGGCGACGGTCTGCTCCAGGAGGGTCATCCAGTCCAGCCACTGGCGGGTGAGGTCGCGGAAGCGGGATCTGTCGCGGGCGTCGTAGGCGGTCTTGACGCGCGGCAGCAGCAGCCGGGCGCGGTTGGAGACGGTCTGCCGGGTGACGTCGAGCAGGTCGTAGCGGTAGGCCGAACTCCGGCGCAGCGCCGGGGCCACGGCGAGGAGGTGGGGCAGGGCCTTGTCGAACTCCTTGGCGTCGTAGCGCAGCTGCTTGGGCGACCAGCTGGCCGCGCGGGTGACGGCCAGGTCCGGGCGGGCGCCGAAGAGGCCGTCGGCCGGTTCGCTCCAGCCGTCGGCGCGGGTGGTGCCGTAGGCGGTGCGGCGCAGCACGTCCCAGGCGCGGACGGCCTGGGGGTCGGCGGCGCCGTAGCGGTAGTGCGGCCACTGCCGGAACCAGTCCGCCAGCCCGACCCGGCCCTCCGTCCAGGGCAGATCGCTGAAGAGGGCGAGGGCGGCGGGGTTGTTGTCGGCGGCCTCGGGCATCAGCGCGATGCCCTTCAGGGCGCTGCCGTCCTTCGTGCGCCACCGCTCGTAGAGATCGGCCCAGTCGCGGGTGTTGGCGCCCAGCGCGGTGTGGCCGCCGAAGTTCCAGATCGATCCGAAGGCGTACGGGGTGCCGGACCAGTCCGCTTCGCGGTCGGTGACGTTGGGGTAGTGGTCGGAGATCCCGTCGAGGATGAGCATCCGGGACCGGTCGACGGCCTGGATGATCTCGCGCCGGGGGTTGTCCTGCCAGCCGAGGATGACCCATGTGGCGCCTGGGTGCGCGGCCCGCAGGGCCTTCTCCACGGCCCGGGCGGCGTCGCCGACGGGGACGTCCCCCGGTTTGCCGCCCTCGTGCAGCAGGTCCATCTTGTACATCGACGTCGCGCCGTACAGCTCCTGCTGCACCTTGTAGAAGGTCCGCGCGACCCGGCCGAAGGCTGCCGTGCGGGGGTCGAGCCAGTCGGGCCGGGCGAAGCCGCCCCAGTCGCCCTGGGGGATGACCCGTGCGCCGGGCTCGCGGCCCGGGAAGCCGGGCGGCACGGTGCCGAAGTAGCCGGGGAGGACCGGGGTCATGCCCAGCTCGCGCAGCCGCCGCACGATCTTCTGCGCGAGCGCGGTGCGCCGGTCGAGGAGGCCGCGGGAGACCGGACCGCCGAAGTCCGACATGTTCTGCAGCAACCACCACGGCTGGTGCGCGGGCCCGGGAACCCACCGGCGGACCTCGGCGTCGCTGTAACCGTGTTCGATAAATGTGCGGTGGTAGACGGCGTCGGCGCCGGCGTAGACCAGCACCTCGTTGAAGCCGTGCAGCGCCAGGACGTCGAGTTCGCGCTCCCAGTACGCCCAGCCCTGGTACGGGCCGGTGTAGCCGTCATTGGTGTCGTTGAGGACGAACCGGTGCGTGACGTTCGAAGCCCGGACGAGAGGGGTACGCACGCCGGGGAGGCGGTCGGGGAGGTCGGTCTGCGCGCCGGTCCAGGAGAAGTGGGCGTGCGCCACATGTCTGAGGTACCAGTGGAAGCCGGTCAGCTGGACGGCCGGAGTGCTGCCCTCCACGAGGATCGCGCCTTCCTCCCCCGAGACCCGGAAGGCGTCCGTCCCGTTCCTGGGCGGGACGGTGCGGAAGGTGACCTGGCCGTGGTGGCGGGGCAGCAGCCGGGCCAGCGCTGCCGCTGCCGCTTCGCTCGCGGTGGCCGGGGGCGTGGTCGCGGCCGCCGGTCGGCCGGACGTCGTGCTCGCCGCTGTGGGCCCGTTGGCCCGGGATGCGGCGAATCCGGACGCGGCGGCGGGTGCGCCCGCCGCGGTGAGGGCGGCGGTGCCCGCGAGGGCGCCGAGGATCGAACGTCGGGCGATGTGCATGAGTGACCTCCACCATGGCACTGCGGCGACTGGACTGGACCACTTGAGCGCGAAGATCCTATGAGCAAACGATCGGACAGGGCCAAGGGCACGGGCGGCAATCCAGCCACGCCGGTTACATTTGGCACGAATGGCCCCACGGGACGTGACGAGCCTGCGGGGCTCGACCGACGCACCGCAGTTCAGACCGCTCGCATCAGCCCGCTCCGTCCCATCGGTATGAGGAACCCCGTGCGACCACTCATCGCGACCATCGGCGCCCTGGCACTGGCCGGCGGGCTGCTGGGCATGTCGCTGTGCGGGTGCGCCGATCCCGGAGGGCTGAAGGTGTCCGGTCCCGCGCAGAGTCCCTCGGTCACCAGCGGCCCGGTGTTCGTGGCCCAGCCCCCGCCGAAGCCGCGGCTGCGACGGCCGGAGTCCTTGGACATCGGCAAGGACGTCACGCTCACCGGACTGCGCTGGCGGAGCTGGGGCGGGCCGACGGCGGAGGCGACCGGCGAGGTGTCGGGCGCCCGGTGCGGGCCCGCCTGCCGCGACAAGCCGGTCAGGGCCGAGGTCACGTTCACCGGGCTCGTCCGGCACGACCGCGTCGGCTACTACAGCCGGGCCGCGGTCAGCGCCGAGGGGCTGCCGCCGGGGCAGCGGGAGGGGCTGCGCGACCTGCGGCTCTTCGTCCCTCAGGGCTGAACCGGGGCTGACCCCGGGAGCGAATGCAGGACCGCATGCAGGGCTGATTCCCGAGCCGACTGCCGAGCCGACCGCCGAGGAGCCCGACACCGTGGGACTGCGTACGAAGATCGGCGTGGTGATCACCGCCACCGCTGCCCTGGTCGCCGTCATCATGGGCCTGGTCGTGCACCACCGCACCGCCGTGAACCAGTTGGAGACCGCCCGCGAGACCCTCGACGCCCGGCTCGGCACGGCCGTCGAGGACCATGCCACCGGCGTCGACCGGCACCGCACCCCCGACCGGCGCCGCGCGCTCGTGAACCCCGAGCGCCTGCCCGAGCCGCTGCGCGAGGCCGCCGAGCGCGGCAAACGCGCCACCTACCTGGACCGCAGCGGTGGCCGCCCGGTGCTGTGGGCCGCCAGCCGCGTCGGCGACGACATCATCGCCCTCAGACACCCCTACGAGCGCCAGGCCCGCAACCTCCGTGACCTCGACGAGGTCCTGTGGCTGGCGGGCGGCCTCGGCACCGCCTTCGCGGGCGTCGTCGGGGTGACGCTGGCGACCGTGGCCGGGCGCCGCCTCAACGCTTCCGCCCGCATCGCCGAACGGATAGCCCGGGGCGACCACAGCGCCCGGCTCCGCCCGCGCGGCGGCAAGGACGAGATCGCCCGGCTGACCATCGCCGTCAACACCATGGCCGACGCCCTCTCCGCCCGTCTGCAGGCGGAGCGCGAGGTCACCGCCAACATCGCGCACGAGCTGCGCACTCCTGTCGCGGGCCTGGTCGCCGCGGCCGGGCTGCTGCCGCCGGGCCGGCCGGCGGAGATGGTGCGGGAGCGGGCCGAGCGGGTACGCGGCCTGATGGAGGACGTCCTGGAGGTGGCCCGCCTGGACGGCTCCGCCGAGCGCGCCGACACGGACGTACGGGCGCTGGGCGAGCTGACGCGGCGGGCGGTCGGCACGGTCGTCATGGACGGCCGGGAAACGGCGGAGGTGCGTATCGAGCGGGACTGCGTGGTCGAGACCGACGCCCGGCGCGTGGAGCGCATCCTGGCCAACCTCGTCACCAACGCCTTCCGGCACGGCAGCGCGCCCGTCGTCGTGGAGGTCGACGGCGGGCTCGTCCGGGTGCGGGACAAGGGCCCGGGGTTCCCGCCGGAGCTGCTGGCGCGCGGGCCGCAGCGGTTCCGTACGGGCTCCGGTTCGGGGCTCGGCCTGGGGCTGACGATCGCGGCGGGACAGGCACGGGTGCTGGGGGCGGGGCTGGCCTTCGCGAACCCGGAGGGCGGGGGAGCGGAGGCGACGCTGGACCTGCGGGCGTCGGTGGCGGGAGAGGGTGAGCGCTGAGGTGCGCGTCCGGGCGGCAGCCCCAAGAGTGGAGCCGTAGAAGCCTCGCGGACGGACAGAAGCTTTCGGAAGACCTTAGGAAGACCTTCGGAAGAGGGGAGCGACAGATGGACGAGAACGTCCTGTTCATGAACGTCGACGGGCCCGCAGTGGGCCACCGGGCGCTCGACGCGCTGCGGAAGGCGCACGCCGACGACGACATCAGGCTGCACGAGGGTGCGGTGATCGCCCGCGACGCGGAGGGCGCCCTCGACTTCCCCGACGCCGTCGACAACACCGGCTCCGCGCGGGCCTTCGCCGTGGGCGGCCTGATCGGCGGGCTCCTCGGCATTCTCGGCGGCCCGCTCGGCATCATGATCGGGTTCGGCGCGGGCGGTCTGATCGGGGGCGTGCGCGACGCGCGCGAGGCCACCGCCGGGAACGCGGCGCTGGAGATGCTCGCCGCCGAGGTGCCGCCGGGCAGCACGGTCCTGGTCGCCCAGATCGAGGAGAACGGCCCGGACATCGTCGACGACCTGCTCGCGCCGTACGGCGACGTCTCCACGCGCTATCCGGCGGACCGGTTGCGCGAGGAGGTCGAGCGGGCGATCGCGGAGGGGCGCCCGTAGGACGCCGTCAGTCGTTCGTCAGCCGTTCGGGAGAACGAGCGGCTTGGCGAAACAGCGGCTGCTGTCGTAGCCGCGGTACAGCCCGAACTTCGGCACCTCCGGGGCGTAGCCGCTCGACAGGTACAGGGCGATCGCCTCGGGCTGCTGGTCACCGGTCTCCAGCACCATGCGCGTCCGCCCGGCCTCCCGGGCGCTGTCCTCCAGCGCCGCGAGGATCCGCCGGGCCAGCCCGAGGCCGCGCGCCTCGGGGACCACGTACATCCGCTTCAGCTCGGCGTCGCCGTCCGCGTACCCCTCCTCGTTGCGCTCCTGGGCCCGCCAGCCGCCGGTGGCGACGGGGGAGCCGTCGGCGTCGTACGCGATGAGATACAGGCCACGCGGCGGGGCGAACTGCGAGGGGTCCAGCGGGGTGAGATCACCGTCGCCGTACCGCTCGACGTACTCCAATTGCACCTGGTCATTGAGCTTTATGGCGTCGGGATGGTCGTACGCGGCGGTCACGATCTGCATCCGGAAATCGTACGGTCGTATGGGCGGAGTGCGGCAGGGGTGTCTCAGAGGTCGGTATCGTGCCGGAATGCTCACCGTGACCACCGTGAACGTCAATGGCCTCCGTGCCGCCGCCAAGAAGGGCTTCGTCGACTGGCTGGCGCAGACCGAAGCCGATGTCGTCTGCCTCCAGGAAGTGCGCGCCGAGCCGCACCAGCTCCCCGACGAGGTGCGCGAGCCCGCCGGCTGGCACACCGTGCACGCCCCGGCGGCGGCCAAGGGCCGCGCGGGCGTCTCCCTCTACTCCCGGCGCGAGCCGGACGCCGTACGGGTCGGCTTCGGCTCGGCGGAGTTCGACGGCAGCGGCCGTTACGTGGAGATCGACCTGCCCGGCGTCACGGTCGCCAGCCTCTACCTCCCCTCGGGCGAGGTCGGCACGGACCGGCAGGACGAGAAGGAACGCTTCATGGCGGAGTTCCTTCCCTACCTGGTGGGCCTGAAGGCGCGGGCGGCGGCGGAGGGGCGCGAGGTGCTGGTCTGCGGCGACTGGAACATCGCCCACACCGAGGCGGACCTCAAGAACTGGAAGGCCAACCGCAAGAGCGCGGGCTTCCTCCCCGAGGAGCGCGACTGGCTGACGAAGGTCTTCACGGAGTACACGGACGTGGTCCGCGCCCTCCACCCGGGCGTCGAGGGCCCGTACTCCTGGTGGTCCTACCGGGGCCGCGCCTTCGACAACGACTCCGGGTGGCGCATCGACTACCTCGTCGCGACGCCGGGCCTGGCGGAGCGGGCGCTCAAGGCGGTCGTGGAACGGGCGGCGACGCATGACCTGCGGTGGAGCGACCACGCACCGGTGACGGCGGTCTTCGACCGCTGAGCCCCGGCTGCCCCGCCCGCGCGCCTCTCGGGGAGGAACGCGGGCGGGGCCACGGCCGTCCGGCTCAGGCGGGGCCCGCTCCGGCCTGAGTCCGGTGCTCGCCGTGGATCATGCGCTGCTTCCCTCCGCGCTCCTCGTCGTCCGGGACGGCATCGGCACGCCCCTGGACCACAGCTCCTCCGTGTGTTCCGCGAAGCGGGAGAACATTCCGGCGCGCCCTTGGCCGCGC
Organism: Streptomyces syringium; assembly: GCF_017876625.1. Taxonomy (NCBI): domain Bacteria; kingdom Bacillati; phylum Actinomycetota; class Actinomycetes; order Kitasatosporales; family Streptomycetaceae; genus Streptomyces; species Streptomyces syringium. The sequence continues at coordinate 3,206,025 of NZ_JAGIOH010000001.1, read as the reverse complement.
AGGTGCAGCAGCGGGGAGTCGTGCCCGACCAGCCGGGCCAGGTGGGGCGTGACCAGTGCCTGGTCATCGAAGCGGAACACCGACAGGGACACGTGGTTGATCGCGTCCGCCGGTGCGGAGAAGCGCGTTTCCAGCCCCTCGACCGGGCCGAGTCTCCCGAGGTGCTCCAGGGTGATCCTGATGCGTGTCGAGACCGTCAGCGCGACGTCCTCGATCTGTTCGCGCTGACAGGCGACCTCTCCCTCCGGGTCACCCAGGAGAAAGCGGATCCGACACCCCTGTTCCGCCTTGCGGCGCAGGGTGCCGACGAAGTCGGGCTGGTGTCTTTCCCGACACCCCCACCCTTACGGCCAGTTGCCGAGGGGAGAGGCCGACATCGGCCATAGCCGATCGTAGGGCAGTGTTCAAGGGCTCCCCTCCGGACGTTTGGGACGTTTTCACGCTAGCGCCGTCACGGCACGTGGGGCCGCGCCCTGGACGCCGGTGATCGTCCGCAGGCCGAAGCGGTGATCGTGGCCATGGGCCTGCACCAGCGCGCCGCGCACGCATGAGCGTCGGGCGGGCGGGGCCGGCTCGGCCGTGACGCCCGCCCGTCCCGGGGTCAGGGCTTGATCACCGGTGCCTGTAGTTCGGTGACCCAGGCGTCGTGGTCGTCCGGGCACTCCAGGTTGATCTCCCGCGGGTATCCGGCCGACCGGTACCCGTTCTCGTCGATCCAGACGGCCAGGGCCTGGGCCGTGGGGAGCATGGTGTCGACCGAGCCGCGGTGCACGATGGTCGCCGCCTGATCGACGGGCGGGAGATCGAGCACCCGGAAGGGGCCGTCCTGGAGCGGGGCCGCGACCTGGACGGCGGCGTGGACGCTGATCCGGCCGCCGCCCTCCGGGGAGTCCTCGTAAGAGGCGACACCGGGCCCCGCGGGCGTGACCCCGGCCGCGTCCAGGCGCCGGAACAGCTCGTCGTAGAGCGGCCCGATGACCGGGCTGATGTCCTCCGGCTCGAAGCTCGCGGCCGTCGCGGTCAGCTCCGCCACCCGGACCGCGGGGATGCTCTTGATGACGACGTCGTCGGTGGGCATGTGCCCCTCGCTCTCGATCGACCGGAGCCTCGCCTCGACCCGGACCAGCCGTGCCGCCGCGGCGGCCATGGCGTCCTCCAGCTCGGCCCGCCGCAGCCGCAGCATGGCGCGCAGTTCCTCGGTGGTGACCTTCTCGTCCAGGATCCGCTGGACCTGCTGGAGGGTCAGGCCGAGGTCCTTCAGCGCGATGACGCGGTTCAGGCGGGCCAGCTGGGCAGCCGAGTAGTACCGGTAGCCGGTGGCGGGGTCGACACGGGCCGGGGGCAGCAGTCCGGTGGCGTCGTAGTGACGCAGCATGCGGACCGACACGCGGCCGTGCCGGGCGAAGTCTCCGATGGTGAACATGATGTCTCCGAGTTCAGCGCCTGACACGGTGTGAGGGTCAATACGTCAGTCCGCCGTCGGAGGCGTCGGGGTTGGCGTCGGCGTCGGCCAGGATTCCAGTTCCGCTCGTACGCGGCGGTCCATCGCCATCGATACCTCCGCGTCCACCACCGTCTTCACGATCGGGCGCAGTTGGTCCAGGGCTTCCGTCACGCGGGCGACCTCCGTGGGCGGGAGGGGGGCGCCCGAGGCCGCGTGGGTGAGGATGTCCGCCAGGACGTGGCGGCGGACCAGGGTCGTGAACGTGTCGGCCAGGGCGTCCGCGTGGGCGCGGACCTCCCGGCCCGCCGCGATGACGGCGGACAGCGGAACGCCGTTGCGCACAAGGGTCGTTGACGCGTCCAGGAGGCGGCGGCTGATGTGGACGAGGTCGTCGCCGTCCATGGCCAGGAAGCCGAGGTCCAGGGCGGCCGCCAGGTTCTCCTCGGTGTCCTCGCCCCAGAAGCGGTCGGCCAGGACGTCGGGGGTGAGGCGGACCGGCGATTCCTCGGACCAGGGGGCGGCTATCGCGCCGCTGAGGCCGAGGAGGTCACCGACGCCGCGGCCGCGCTCGAAGGCGCTGAGGAGTTCGGCGATGCCGCCGAGGGTGTGGCCCCGGTCCAGGAGGGCCGTGATGGTGCGCAGCCGGGCCAGGTGGTGGTCGTTGTACCAGGCGATGCGGCCCTCCCGGCGCGGCGGCGGGACGAGCTTGCGCTCCCGGTAGAAACGCAGCGTGCGGACGCTGATGCCGGCCTTCTCGGCCAGCTCCGCCACGCGGTATTCGCGCTCTTCACCGGGGGTGTCCGTGCCACCGCTCTCGTCGTTCGCCACCCTCGCAGCCTATGTCCTGGGGGTCCGGCCGCCGAGAGGTGCGACCACCGGTAACTTCCTTGCCCCCGACCCCTATCGCTCCTCGAATGTCTGCCCTACGCTCCCCACCATGCCAGTGTCTGCTGGCATGGTCGAGTCGATCCGGAGGCGGCGGCATGGTCGGCGGCAAGGGTGAGCACGTACGGGTGGCGGTGATCGGGTCCGGCTTCGGCGGTCTGGGGGCGGCCGTGCGGCTGCGCCGCGAGGGCATCACCGATTTCGTGGTCCTGGAGCGTGCCGACGGCGTCGGCGGGACCTGGCGGGACAACACCTATCCGGGCTGCGCCTGCGATGTGCCCTCCCATCTCTATTCCTTCTCCTTCGCCCCCAACCCCGAGTGGCCGCGCGCCTTCTCCGGCCAGCCGCACATCCGCGCCTATCTGGAGCGGGTCGCCGACGTCTTCGGCCTCCGGCCGCATCTGCGGTTCAACGCCGAGGTGCGGTCCCTGCGCTGGGACGCCGACGAGCTGCGCTGGGAGATCGACAGTGCCGCCGGGCCCCTCACCGCCGATGTCGTCGTCTCGGCGGCCGGCCCGTTGTCCGACCCGAAGATCCCGGACGTCCCCGGCCTCGGCACCTTCCCCGGCAAGGTCTTCCACTCCTCCCGCTGGGACCACGGCTACGACCTGCGCGGCAAGCGCGTCGCGATCATCGGCACCGGCGCCTCCGCCGCCCAGATCGTCCCGGCCGTCCAGCCCGACGTGGAGCGCCTCACCCTCTTCCAGCGCACAGCCCCGTGGGTGCTGCCGCGCTTCGACCGGCGGATCACCGCCGCCGAGCGCTGGCTGCACACCCGCGTCCCCGCCACCCGGGCCCTCCGGCGCGGACTGCTCTGGGCCGTACGGGAGTTGCAGGTCAGCGCCTTCACCAAGCGGACGAAGGAGCTCGGCCTCGTGGAGAGCCTCGCCAAGGCCCATCTGCGCCGAGCCGTCAAGGACCCGGCGCTGCGGGCCCGGCTCACCCCCGACTACCGCCTCGGCTGCAAGCGCGTCCTGCTCTCCAGCGACTACTACCCGGCCCTCGCCCAGCCCAATGTCGACGTCGTGGCATCGGGGCTCGCCGAGGTGCGCGGCTCCACCCTCGTCGCCGCCGACGGCACGGAGACCGAGGCCGACGCCATCGTCTTCGGCACCGGCTTCCACGTCACCGACATGCCGATCGCCGAGCGGGTGACCGGCGCGGACGGCATCACGCTCGCCGAGTCGTGGAAGGACGGCATGAAGGCCCTGCGCGGCAGCAGCGCCGCCGGGTTCCCGAACTTCCTCACCCTCATCGGCCCCAACACCGGCCTCGGGAACAACTCCCTGATCCTCATCATCGAGGCCCAGCTGAACTACCTGGCCGACTATCTGCGGCAGCTCGACACCCTCGGCGGCAGGGCCGCGCTCGACGCCCGCCCCTCGGCCGTCAACGCCTGGGCCCGGATGGTCCGGACCCGTATGGAACGCACGGTCTGGAGCTCCGGCGGCTGCGACAGCTGGTACCTGGACGCGCACGGAAACAACACCACCCTCTGGCCCGGCACCACCGCCGAGTTCCGCAAGGTCACCCGCCGGGTGGACCTCGCCGAGTACCGGCTCCTGCGGATGCCACGCCGGACGCCCGTCGAGCAGCCCGTCGCGGCCGAGGCCGGCCGATGAGCCGCCGGGTCGGTCTGGAAGGGCAGGTGGTCGTCGTCACCGGCGCGGCCCGGGGCGTCGGGGAGATGCTCGCCCGCAAGCTCTCCGCGCGCGGCGCGAAGCTGGCCCTCGTCGGCCTGGAACCGGAAGAACTGCGGCGCGTCGCGGAGTCGTTGTACGAGGACGCCGCCCACTGGCACGCCGATGTCACCGATCACGAGGCGATGGCGCGCGTCGCCCATGAGGTCAAGTCCCGCTTCGGCAAGGTCGACATCGTCGTCGCCAACGCGGGTGTCGCCGCCGGCGGCCCCTTCGCCGACTCCGACTTCGCCGACTGGCGCCGGGTGGTCGAGGTCAATCTGATCGGCAGCGCCGTCACCGGCCGTGCCTTCCTGCCCGTCCTGGCCGAGAGCCGGGGCTATCTGCTCCAGATCGCCTCGGCCGCCGCCATCGCCCCGGCCCCGATGATGAGCGCCTATTGCGCCTCGAAGTCGGGCGTCGAGGCGTACGCGCACTGCCTGCGCGCGGAGGTCGGCCACAAGGGCGTACGGGTCGGGGTCGGCTATCTGAGCTGGACCGATACCGACATGGTGCGCGGCGCCGACGAGTACGAGGTGATGCGGGAGCTGCGGCAGCGGCTGCCCTGGCCGGCGAATCGCACCTACCCGCTGGGCCCGGCCGTCGACCGGCTCGTGGCGGGCATCGAACGGCGCTCGGCGCACGTCTACGCCCAAGGGTGGCTGCGCGGCATGCAGGCCGTACGCGGTTGTCTGCCCGGCCTCATCGCGATCCGCGGACAGCGCGAGATGCGGCACTTCGAGCCGCGACTGGCGGGGATGCGCGGCGGGCTGGTGGGGGCCGGGGGTGCCGCCGATGAGAAGGCCCGCGAGGACGGCAGCGCAGACCGATAGCGGAGGGTAATCGTACGATATGCGTGCTGTGATGGCGCGTGCCACGCTGAAGCGGGGCCGCACGACGGCCCCGCACACTCACCCTCACTAGGAGTGAATCAGCATGGGCATCAAGGACGAGATGCAGGAGAAGGCCCAGAAGGCCAAGCAGAAGATGCAGGACAAGCAGGGCGAGGCCGCCCAGCGCGGCCGGAGCGAGCAGGACCGCCTGCGCGAGCGCGCCGATGAGACACGGCAGTCGGGCCAGCGGTCCTTCGACGACATCCAGGACGACATGGACGACCGTCGGTAAGAGGCACGAGCCGGTAAGGGGCGCATCCCACGGGGGTGCGCCCCTTACTCATGCCCTCGGCGATCAGTGGGGCGGCAGCGGGCGCCCTGCGGGCGCGTCCTCAAATGCCGGACGGGCTGTCTTCCGGCGGTCAGCGCGGCGGCAGCTTCGGCCGTCGCAGATCCGGGACCGCCGAGTAGTCCGGCGGCTTCGTGCAGCCGTGCCGCTCCAGCAGATCCAGGGCCACCCGCACCGCGTCGTCCAGCTGCTTGTGCCGGCCCTCCGCCCAGTCGAGCGGTGTGCGGTCCACCTCGATGTCGGGCTCGACCCCGTGGTTCTCCACGTCCCAGCCGTACGCGTCGAACCACGCCGCGTTCATCGGCACGGTGATCGCGCTGCCGTCACCGAGCCGGTGCCGGCCGGTCATCCCGACCACCCCGCCCCAGGTGCGCAGGCCCACCACCGGGCCGATGCCCTGGAGCTTGAACGCCGCGGTGATCATGTCGCCGTCGGAGGACGTCATCTCGTCGGCGATGGCCACGACCGGGCCGCGCGGGGCGTTGCTCGCGTAGCTCACCGGCTGGGCGCCGCGCGTCAGGTCCCAGCCGACGATCGTGCGGGTCAGCTTCTCCACGACCAGCTCACTGATGTTGCCGCCCGCGTTGCCCCGGACGTCCACGATCAGCGCCTGGCGGGACATCTCCATCCGCAGGTCCCGGTTGAACTGCGCCCATCCCGAACCACCCATGTCGGGGATGTGCAGATAGCCGCACTTGCCGCCGCTCAGCTCCCGGACGACCGCCCGGCGCTTGGTCACCCAGTCCTGGTAGCGCAGCGGCCGCTCGTCGATCAGCGGCACGACGGCCACCCGGCGGGCGGGCGGGGGCGTGGCGTCGTCCGCCCCCTCCTCCGTCGGCGGGGGCCGGAACGTCAGCTCCACCGTGGTGCCGCCCGCCGCCGCCAGCAGCGGGTACGGGCCGGTGACCGGGTCCACCGGGCGCCCGTCGACGTGGGTGAGCGCCGAGCCCTCGCGGATGCCCGAACCGGCCAGCGGCGAGCGGGCCTTGGAGTCCGAGGACTCGCCGGGCAGGATGCGCCGCACGGTCCAGGAGCCGTCCTTCTGGTGCGTGAAATTGGCCCCCAGGAGGCCGATCGCGCGCTGGTAGTGCGGCGGGCCCTCGTTGCGGCGGGCCGCCGCGACGTACGCGTGCGAGGTGCCCAGCTCGCCGAGGACCTCGCGCAGCAGATCCGCGAACTCGTCGGGGGAGGCGACCCGCTCAACCAGCGGCCGGTACTGGGCCAGCACCCCGTCCCAGTCGATGCCGCACATGTCCGGCTCCCAGAAGTAGGCGCGGACGATCCGGCCCGCCTCCTCGTAGGCCTGCCGCCACTCCGCCGCCGGGTCGACGTCGTGCAGGACGCGCCGCATGTCGATGTAGACGGTCGAGTCGGAGTCGCCGATGTCCGTCGCGGGAACGGCCCGTAGCTCGCCCTCGTCGTTGACGACCAGCCGGGTGCCGTCGCCGCTGACCGCGAACCAGTCGATGGAGCTGGTCAGTTCGGTGCGCTTGGCCTTGCACAGGTCGAAGTGTTCCAGCGTCGGACGGCCCGAGGTGTCGGCCGGGTTGGCGAAGGTCTCGCCGAGGGCGCCGGAGATCGGCCAGCGCAGCCACACCAGGCCGCCGCCGCTGACCGGGTGCAGCGCCGAGTACTTGGAGGCGGCCACCGGGAACTGCGTCACCCGGCTCTCCAGCCCCTCCACCTCCACGATCACCGAGCCGTCACCGCCGCCGTCGTCCGCGTCGAGTCCGCCCGCCGCCGGCCGGCCCTCCGCCGACAGCGCGAACGGCGAGGGCGTCGCCGACGACAGCGGCACCAGATAGGGGCGGCAGCCCAGCGGGAACGACAGATCGCCGGTGTGCACGTCGTAGACCGGGTCGAAGCCGCGCCAGGAGAGGAAGGCGAGATAGCGGCCGTCGCGGGTGAACACCGGCTGTTCGTCCTCGAACCGGCCGTTGGTGACGTCCACGACCAGCCGGTCCGACAGCCGGGCGATCTTGATCTGTCGCAGGGAACGTCCGATGCCGGGGTGCGACCACGTCAGCCACGCCGAGTCGGGGGAGAAGGCGAGGTCGCGCACGGGCCCGTTGACGGACCGGATCAGCTCGGACACCTCGCCGTCGCCGTCGGGCGAGGTGTCCACGAGCAGCAGCCGCCCGTCGTGCGCGGCGACCGCCAGCAGCTCGCCGTCGGGCGAGCCGAGCGTCTCGTGCACCCGCCCGATCCGGCCCGCCGCCAGCCGGCGCGGCTCGGTGGGCCCGGTCGCGCGCGGCAGTTGCGCGATCTCGATGGCGTCCTCGCCCTCCGCGTCCGTGACATAGGCGACCTGCCCGGTCGAGCCCAGCATCTCCGGCAGCCGGACGCGCACCCCCGGGGTGTCGGCGATGGTGCGGGCCGGGCCGTCGCGGTGGGTGAGCCAGTACAGGCTGCCGCGGACATTGACCGCGCTCGCCCGGCCCGTCGCGTCCACGGCCAGCGCGTCCACGTGCGACGCGGCCTGCACCTGGTACGTACGCCGCCCGGCCCGTGGCCCACCGAGCCGGACGTCCAGCTTCCGCGGGGTGGCCGTCGGCCCCAGGTCGTCCACCAGCCACACGTCCCCCGCGCACTGGTAGACGATCCGCGAGCCGTCGGTGGAGGCGTGCCGGGCGTAGAAGTCCGCGTGATCGGTGTGCCGGCGCAGCTCCGAGCCGTCGGGCAGACAGGAGTACAGATTGCCGACGCCCTCGTGGTCGGAGAGGAAGGCGATCCGGCCGCCGACGAACATCGCCGAGTCCAGATGGCCGCCCAGGTCCGGCACCAGCCGCTGCCCGTGCAGCCACAGCCGGCCCGTCGCCCCGCCCCGGTAGCGCTTCCAGGAGGCCGGCTCGTGCGGCGGCTTCCCCGTGAGCAGCAGGGTGCGGTGCTCCCCGTCGATCTCGCCCACGGCGATGTCGGACAACGGGCCCCACGGGAGCCGCAGGCCGGGGCTGCCGTCGGTGGGCAGCCGGTAGGCCCAGGAGAAGTACGAGAACGGCTGGCCGTGCGAGGAGACGGCGAGGATGTCATGGCCCCCGTTGCGGTCGGAGGGCGCCCAGCCGCAGACCCGGGTGTCACTGCTGCCCCAATAGGTGAGCCGGCGGGCCGGGCCGCCGTCCACCGGCGCGAGATGGATCTCGGGGTCGAGACTGCGCCAGCTCGTGAACGCGATGTGCTGCCCGTCGGGCGAGAAGCGCGGATGTCCCAGCCGTGTCCGGTCGACGGTCAGCCGCCAGGCCCGCCCGGTGTCACCGCCCGCCCCCTCGGGAGCCAGCGGGGCCACCCAGAGATCGTCCTCGGCGATGAAGCAGAGCAGATCGCCGTGGAGGTGGGGGAACCGCAAATACGCATCGCTCACCCGACCATGGTTTCGGGCCCCGCACCCCGCGGCAACTCGGTCCGTGACGCAGAACACCATCGAAACGAACCCGTTTCGCTCGCCTGCGGCGTACGCTCCTGGTGTACGAAACCGTTTCGTTCCATGCATGAAGGGAGGCGCGGCAATGCCGACGGAACCACCCAAGCCACCGGCGCGGCGCACCCGGCTGACGTCCGAGCGAGCGGGAGAGCTGTACGACGCCGTGCTCGATCTGTTGCGCGAGGTCGGCTACGACGCCCTGACCATGGACGCCGTCGCGGCCCGTACGCGCTCCAGCAAGGCCACCCTCTACCGCCAGTGGAAGGGCAAGCCGGAGCTGGTCGCGAGCGCTCTGCGGCACGGCAAACCCGTGCATCTGGGGGAGATCGACACCGGCAGTGTGCGCGGTGACCTCCAGGCGATGGTGTGCACTGCCGACGAGGCCCAGATGGAGAAGGACACCGCCCTCATCCGGGGGCTCGGCCACGCCGCCCACACCAACCCGGAGCTGCTGCGGGCGCTGCGTGAACTGCTGGTCGAGCCCGAGATCGAAGCACTGAAGGCGATGCTGCAACGCGCGATCGACCGGGGTGAGGTCGCCCCGGACGTCCCCGCGCTGCGCTATGTCCCGCACATGCTGCTCGGGGCCTTCATCGCCCAGCCGCTGATCGAGGACCGGCCGATGGACGCGGAGTTCCTCACCGCGTACGTGGACGCCGTGATCGTTCCCGCGCTCGGCCTCTAGTCCCCACCCCACCCCCCCACCGACCCACCTGACGCGCCGCTCTCGTCGTCGGGCTGGTACCCCACGCCCTGTTCCGTTTCTCGACCCGACGGGAGCACAACTCCTCGTGGCCACGTTCCTTTACAGACTGGGCCGGCTCGCCTTCCGGCGACGCCGGCTCGTCGCCCTCATATGGGTGGCGCTGCTGGCGGTCGCCGGCGTCGGCGCCGCCACCGCACCGAGCCCCGGCAGCACCAGCTTCTCCATCCCGGGCACCGAGGCGCAGCGCGCCTTCGACCTGCTGGAGAAGCGCTTCCCGGGCCAGAGCGCGGACGGCGCCGCCGCCCGCGTCGTCTTCAAGGCCCCCGACGGCCAGAAGATCACCGACCCGAAGAACAAGGCCGCGGTCGAGAAGGCCGTCGGCGAGCTGACGGGCCCGCAGGTGGCCCAGACCGCCAACCCCTTCCAGGTGCAGGCCGTCAGCAAGGACGCCACCACGGCGTATGTGTCGGTCACCTACAAGGTCGACGCCAACAGCCTCACCGACGACTCGCTCGACACCCTCAAGGGCGCCGCGACGCACGGGCGGGACGCCGGGCTGACCGTGGAGACCGGCGGCAGCGCCCTCCAGGCGATACCCGAGGCCGGCGGGACCTCCGAGATCATCGGCATCGCCGTCTCGGCCGTCGTGCTGGTCATCACCTTCGGCTCGCTGATCGCCGCCGGAATGCCGCTGCTCACCGCGATCATCGGCGTCGGCATCGGCGTGTCCTCGATCGCCGCCCTGGCCTCCGCGCTGGACCTCGGCTCCACCACCTCGACGCTCGCCACGATGATCGGCCTCGCGGTCGGCATCGACTACGCGCTGTTCATCGTCTCCCGCTACCGCGCCGAGCTGGCCGAGGGCCGCGAGCGCGAGGAAGCGGCGGGACGGGCGGTCGGCACCGCCGGTTCGGCGGTCGTCTTCGCCGGTCTGACGGTCGTCATCGCCCTGGCCGGACTCGCCGTCGTCAACATCCCGATGCTGACGAAGATGGGCCTGGCCGCCGCCGGCACGGTCGCCATCGCCGTCCTCATCGCGCTCACCCTCATCCCCGCGCTGCTGGGCTTCGCGGGCCGCAAGGTGCTCTCCCGCAAGGACCGCAAGGCCGAGCCGGGTGCGGACAAGGGCGAGGACAAGCCCAACATGGGCACCCGCTGGGCGCGCTTCGTGCTGCGCAGGCCGGCCCTCGTGCTGGTGGCCGGTGTCATCGGGCTCGGCGCCGTCGCCGTGCCCGCCGCCTCGCTGGAACTGGGCCTGCCCGACGACGGGGCGCAGTCGACCTCCACCACCCAGCGCAAGGCCTACGACCTGCTCTCCGAGGGCTTCGGCCCCGGCTTCAACGGCCCGCTGATGGTCGTCGTCGACGGGTCCGGCGCCGACGACCCCAAGGCCGCCGCGCAGGCCGTCGCCAAGACGGTGGCGGGCCTGGACAACGTCGCCGCCGTCGCCCCGGTCACCCCGGCGAGCTTCAACAAGGCCGGTGACACGGCCATCGTGACGGTCATCCCGAAGTCGAAGCCGAGCAGCAAGCAGACCGAGGACCTGGTCCACGCGATCCGCGACAAGGGCGCGGCCACCGCCGCGGACGCCGACGCGCGGGTGCTGGTCACCGGTCAGACGGCGATGAACATCGACGTCTCGCAGAAGCTGAACGACGCACTGCTGCCCTACCTCGGGCTCGTCGTCGGCCTCGCCTTCCTGCTGCTGATGGTCGTCTTCCGCTCGGTGCTCGTGCCGCTCAAGGCCGCGCTCGGCTTCCTGCTGTCCGTGGTCGCCGCGCTCGGCGCGGTCGTCGCGGTCTTCCAGTGGGGCTGGCTCGGCGGTCTGTTCGGCGTCGAGGAGACCGGGCCGATCATGAGCATGATGCCGATCTTCATGGTGGGTGTCGTGTTCGGGCTCGCGATGGACTACGAGGTCTTCCTCGTCACCCGGATGCGCGAGGCGTTCGTGCACGGGGAGCGGCCCGGCCAGGCGATCGTGACCGGCTTCCGGCACGGTGCCCGGGTCGTCAGCGCCGCCGCCGTGATCATGATCAGTGTCTTCGCGGGCTTCATCGGCTCCTCGGAGTCGATGGTCAAGATGATCGGCTTCGGTCTGGCCATCGCGGTCTTCTTCGACGCGTTCGTCGTCCGCATGGCCATCGTGCCCGCCGTCCTCGCGCTGCTCGGCAAGTCCGCCTGGTGGCTGCCCGGCTGGCTCGGCCGGATCCTGCCGAACGTGGACGTCGAGGGCGAGGGCCTGCAGAAGCAGCTCGGTGACGGGGCGGGCGCGGATTCCCACCGCGACGCCGACTCCGACCCCGACGCGAAGCGGGAGCCCGTCAGCGTCTGATCCGCGACGTCCGGAGCCGCCCGTTCCGAAGGAGCGGCGGCCCCGGCGACCGCGCCGACCCCGTGGGGACGGGGGCCGTGCGCGGGCCGCCCGGCGGCGGCCTCCTGATGACCGAGGAGGCCGCCGCCGGGCCTTTTTCTGCCCCGGTTCCCGCCCCGGACCGACCGCCGTTGGCGTTCATCGTTCGGTTCGCCCCATCGGGTCCACTCACCGGAGCCGGCATGTGGCGTACGCCACGAAAGGGAACCGTTGGTCCTTCTACGGGCGTTTTCCCCAGTCCATACCTGTGGGCGCGATCGGGGGGCGCGTGTGATGGAAGGGCTCCCCGCGTTGAACCTGCTCGATCTGCTTCTGTTGCTGGTCGTCGTCGGTTATGCCGTCTCCGGCTACCGGCGGGGCCTCGTCGCGAGCGCCGTGCTGCTCGCCGGGTTCCTCGGCGGGGCGGTGCTCGGGGTCTGGGCGCTGCCGTACGCCCTGGAGCCCTTCGACCCCGGGACCTCGGCCGCGGCCGTCGTCGCCGTCCTCGTCGTCCTGCTCCTCGCCGCCGCGGGGCACGCGCTGGCCGGGCGGCTCGCCTGGCGGCTGCGCCGCCGGCTGACCTGGGCGCCCGTGCGCGGCGTCGACGGCATCGGCGGAGCGGCCGTCAACTCACTGGCGGTGCTGCTCGTCGGCTGGGTGGCCGCGAGCGTGCTCGCCTCGGCGAACTCCGTGCTGCTGACCAAGGAGATAAAGGAATCCACGCTGCTCGGTGCGGTGCAGAAGTCGATGCCCGAGCAGGCGCCCACGTGGTTCAGCCGCACCACGGACGCGCTGGCCGGCGCGGGGTTCCCGCAGGTCTTCAACCCCTTCGAGAACGAGCCCGCGACCAGCGTCGCCAAGCCGTCCGGTGACGCGGTCACCGCGGCGGCGACCCGCGCGGCGCGCAGCAGCGTCGTCAAGGTCGAAGGCGTCGCCGACGTCGGCGACGGGCGGCGCGGCCAGGAGGGCAGCGGCTTCGTCTACGCCGCGCACCACGTGATGACCAACGCGCACGTCGTGGCCGGGGTGAGCGACCCGACCGTACGGGTGGGCGGGGTCGGGCGGCCGTACCGGGCGAAGGTCGTCCACTTCGACCCGAAAACCGATGTGGCCGTCCTCGACGTCCCCGGCCTGGACGCGCCCGCGCTGCCCTTCGACAAGGGCGCGGGGCGCGGTGACCCGGCGGTCGTCGCGGGCTTCCCCGAGAACGGCGGCCTCGACCTGCGGGCGGCCACCGTCGCCAACGAGGTGCGTGCCAAGGGCCAGGACATCTACGGCGACGGCGTCACCACCCGCACGGTCTACTCCGTCCGCTCCACGGTCCGCCCCGGCAACTCCGGCGGCCCGCTGCTGACCCCCGCCGGCAAGGTCTACGGCGTCGTCTTCGCCCGCTCCACGTCGAACTCCGAGACGGGCTACGTTCTGACCGCCGGTCAGGTCTCCACGGCAGCGGCCCGCGCGGCCACGGCCACCACCCCCGTCTCCACGGGGAGCCGTGCGGCGCTTTAGCCCTGCGGGCGGCGGTGGTTGCCACTGTCGTGGCGAGCGCCCTGCGGGCGCGTCCTCAATCGCCGGACGGGCTTATATAAGCCCGTCCGGCGATTGAGGACACCGCCGCGCAGCGGAGGTGCGCCCCGTCCGGTGTCCGGCCTCGCTACACCGCCAGGTGTTCCCGTTTCTCCTCGTCCTCCTCCAGCAGCCGTTCCGCCATGTTGTTCAGCGCGCGGTCCAGACGGGCGCGGTCGTCGGGGTCGGTGATGTCCCAGTCCTCCAGGCGGGTGTCGAGCCAGTGGCGCCAGGCCGCGCTCAGGCGTTCGATCTCCGCTTCGCCCGCCGGGGTCAGTGACAGGCGGTCGCCGTCCAGACGGGCGTAACCCGCCTCGGCCGTGCGGGCGAAGACCGGTTCCAGGACTTCCGGCGGCATCCGGTGGGCGGCGGCCACCGCGCTGAGGGACGCCCCGCCCAGGATGCGGTGGCGCCAGTGGATCTGGCCCAGCGTCCACGCGTCGGCGGGGGCGAGCGGGCTGCCGGACTCCGCGAGGATCTCCCGGCTGACCGGGCGGCCCTTGGCGTGGCTCATGACGGTCGCCACCGCGCGTTCCAACTGCTGGTCCGCCTCCGCCGAGGACGGTGCCGCGAAGGCCTCGCCCATGTCGGACGCCCCGGCGCGGGCACTGTCGCGCAGCGGCACCTCCTTGAGGAACCACGCCACCAGGAAGCCGGCCAGCGCGACCGGCACGACCCACAGGAAGACGAAGTTGATCGTCTCGGCGTAGGCGTCGATGACGGGCCGCGCCTGTTCCGGTGAGAGCCGGGCGAGGTCCTGCGGGCTCTGCACCGCCGACGGTGGCACCCCGGGGGTGCGGATGAGCGCGTCCTCCAGATTGGGCCGGAGCTGCTTGGTGTAGAGCGTGCCGAAGATGGCCGTGCCGAAGGCGCTGCCGAGCGTGCGGAAGAACGTCACGCCCGAGGTCGCCGTGCCCAGTTCGTGGTACGGCACCGTGTTCTGCACGGCGATCGTCAGCACCTGCATGGCCAGCCCGATGCCGGCGCCGAGCACGAACATGTGGAGCGACTCGAGCCAGGAGCCCGTCGTCGCGCCCATCGTCGACATCAGATACAGCCCGAGGGCCATCACGGCCATGCCGACGATGGGGAACACGCGATAGCGGCCGGTGCGGCTGATGGCGATGCCGGAGAGCAGGGAGGCGCCCAGCAGCCCCGCGACCATCGGCAGCGCCCGTACGCCCGACATGGTGGCCGACACCCCGTCCACGTACTGGAGGTACGTCGGCAGATACGTGAGCGCCCCGAGCATCGCGAAGCCCACGATGAAGCTGAGCACCGAGCAAATGGTGAAGACGGGGTTGCGGAAGAGATGCATGGGCAGCATCGGTTCCTTCGCCCGCCGCTCCACCAGGACGAACGCGAACAGCAGCGCGATCGAGCCCAGGAAGAGACCGATGATGACGGGCGAGCCCCACGCGTACTCGTTGCCGCCCCACTCCAGGCCGAGGACCAGGCCGGAGGCGCCGAGCGCCACCAGGGCGATGCCCGCGTAGTCGATGACCGGCCGTACCGCCGAGCGGACGACGGGGATGGTCCGGGCCGCCATGATCACCATGACGATCGCCACCGGCACGTTGACGTAGAAGCACCAGCGCCACGTGGCCTGGTCGGTGAAGATCCCGCCGAGGGTCGGGCCGACGACCGTGGTCACACCGAAGACCGCGCCGAGCGCGCCCTGGTACTTGCCGCGCTCGCGCAGCGGGATGACGTCCGCGATCAGCGCCATGGCGGTGACCATCAGCCCGCCGCCGCCGACGCCCTGGAGGGCGCGCGCGGCGATCAGCATGGGCATGGAGTCGGCGGCGCCGGCGAAGACCGAACCGCCCGTGAAGACCACCGCACTCAGCTGGAAGACGATCTTCCGCCCGAAGAGGTCGCCGAACTTGCCGACCAGCACCGTCGAGACCGTCTCGGCCAGCAGATAGGCGGTCACCACCCACGCCATGTGCCCGCCGCCGCCCAGATCCGCCACGATCGTCGGCAGCGCGGTGGAGACGATGGTCTGGTCGAGGGCGGCGAGCAGCATGCCGAGCACGATCGTGACGAAGACGAGATTCGTCCGGCGGCGGCTGAGCGCGGGCGGGGCCGCGGGTGCCTCCGCCGCCGATGCGGTGGCCGTGGTCATGTGACGTACCTCCCGACCTCAGCATTTGGGGAGATGTCCGCTCTCGCCACCTTTGCTGCTGCGGGGGAGGGCCCGGCCGGGCGAGGGGCGTGCAGAAGCATTGCGCACGCTCTTGCGAGGTGTTCGCAGAGGGCCCCTATCATCGGACGACTTCAGCGTGGTTCATGGCTGAAACGAGCCAGGCCCGTGATGCGAACGCACGCCCGAGCCCCGACGATCCGAACCGCACGAACCAGCAGAGCGGAGCCCCGCATGCACGTACCCGACGGATTCATCGACGCCCCCGTGTCCCTGGCGACCGGCGCCGTCGCCGCCGCGGCCGTCGCGGTCAGCCTGCGCGGCGCCCGGCGCGAACTCGGCGGCACCGCCCCCGCCGACGGCCTCGGCGGCGAGCGCACCGCGCCGCTCGCCGGACTGGTCGCGGCCTTCGTCTTCGCCGTCCAGATGCTCAACTTCCCCGTCGCGGCGGGCACCAGCGGCCATCTGCTGGGCGGCGCGCTCGCCGCGATCCTCGTCGGCCCGTTCACGGGAGTGCTCTGCATATCCGTGGTGCTGCTGATGCAGGCCGTGCTCTTCGCGGACGGCGGCCTCACCGCGCTCGGCGTCAACATCACCGACATGGCGGTCGTCACGACGCTCGTCGCGTACGGGCTGTTCCGGCTGCTGCTGGCGGTGCTGCCCCGCCGGCGCTCCTCCGTCACCGCCGCCTCCTTCGGGGCCGCGCTGGTGTCCGTACCGGCCGCGGCCTGCGCGTTCACCCTGCTCTACGCCCTCGGTGGCACGACCGACGTGCCGATCGGCAAGGTCTTCACCGCGATGACCGGCGTGCACGTCCTGATCGGCATCGGCGAGGCGGTGATCACCGCGCTGACGGTCGGCGCCGTCCTCGCCGTACGGCCCGACCTCGTGTACGGCGCCCGGGGGCTCACCGCGCCGCTCCGACTGCGCACCTCGCCGCTGCGGCCGGAGACCGACGCCGCCCCGGCCCCCGACGCCGCCCCGGCGCCGGTCACCGCCAAGCCCGCCCGCTCCACGCGCCGCTTCGCGCTCGCCGGCCTGCTCACCGCCCTCGCCCTCGCCGGCGTCGGCAGCTACTACGCCTCGGCCAGCCCCGACGGCCTGGAGAAGGTCGCCCACGACAAGGGCATCGACAGCAAGACCGAGGAACACGCCGCCAAGGACTCCCCGCTCGCCGACTACCAGGTCGCGGACATCACCGACGGCCGGATCTCCGGCGGTCTCGCCGGGGTCATCGGCGTCGGCGCGACCCTCCTCGTGGGCACCGGCGTCACCTGGGTGGTGGTGCGCCGCCGCCGCGACCGGGCAGCGGCCGCCGAGAACGGGACCGCCGCGACCGGGACGACCGCCTGACATGGGCGCCGGGCACACCCATCACCAGCTCTACGTGCGCGGGCACTCGCCCGTGCACCGGCTGCCCCCGCACTGCAAGATCTCAGCCGTCCTCTGCTTCGTCCTGGTCGTCGTCGCGACCCCCCGCGAGGCCCTGTGGGCCTTCGGGGCGTACGCGGCCCTGCTCGCCGCCGTCGCCGCGACGGCCCGGGTGCGCCCGGGGTTCCTGCTCCGCAGGCTGCTGATCGAGGTGCCGTTCGTGGCCTTCGCCCTGCTCATGCCCTTCGTGGCCGAGGGCGAGCAGGTGCGGGTGCTGGGCCTCTCGCTCAGCGAGTCCGGCCTCTGGGGCGCCTGGAACATCCTCGCCAAGGGCACCCTCGGCGTCGCCGCCTCCGTGCTGCTCGCCGCCACGACCGAGCTGCGCGATCTGCTGCTCGGCCTGCAACGGCTGCGGCTGCCCCCGCTGCTCGTCCAGATCGCGTCCTTCATGATCCGCTACGGGGACGTCATCACCGACGAGATGCGGCGCATGCGCGTCGCCCGCGAATCCCGCGGCTTCACCGCGCGCGGCGTACGCCACTGGGGGGTGCTCGCCAAGACCGCGGGGGCGCTGTTCATCCGCTCCTACGAGCGCGGGGAGCGCGTCCACCTGGCGATGCTCAGCCGTGGCTACACCGGCACCATGCCCGTGATCGACGACGTGCGGGCGACGCGTGCCCAGTGGACGTACGCCGCCGCGCTGCCGCTGGCCGCACTCGCGGTCTGCCTGACCGGACGGACCCTGACATGACCCCTGTTCCCCCGCCCGCCCCGCCCTCCCTCGAGGTCTCCGGCCTCGCCTTCGCCTACCCCGACGGGCACCAGGCCCTCTTCGGCGTCGACCTGACGGTCGGGCGGGGAGAGCGCGTCGCCCTCCTCGGGCCCAACGGCGCCGGCAAGACCACCCTCGTCCTGCACCTCAACGGCATCCTCGGCGGCGGCGTGGGCAGCGTGCGCGTGGCCGGGCTGCCGGTGGACCGGGGGCACCTCGCCGAGATCCGCCGCCGGGTGGGCATCGTCTTCCAGGACCCCGACGACCAGCTCTTCATGCCGACCGTGCGCGAGGACGTCGCCTTCGGCCCGGCGGCGGCCGGGCTGCGCGGCGCCGAGCTGCACGCGCGCGTGCACGAGGCTCTGTCGCGGGTGGGCATGGAGGCCTTCGCCGACCGGCCCCCGCACCACCTCTCCTTCGGCCAGCGGCGGCGGGTGGCGGTCGCGACCGTCCTCGCCATGGAGCCGGAGATCCTCGTCCTGGACGAGCCCTCCTCCAACCTCGACCCGGCCTCCCGCCGGGAACTCGCCGACATCCTGCGCTCCCTCGACGTCACCGTCCTGATGGTCACCCACGACCTGCCGTACGCCCTGGAGCTGTGCCCCCGCGCGGTGGTGCTCAGCGACGGCGTCATCACGGCGGACGGCACCACGCAGGAGCTGCTCTGCGACGAGGAGCTGATGCGGGCCCACCGGCTGGAGCTGCCGTTCGGCTTCGACCCCCGGTCGGTGGTGGTCCCGGGCCGGTAGAGGGCCCCCGGCCCCAGCGCATGGACGACCGCGTTGCACCATGGTGGAGGGATTTGTAGCGATCGGCACAGTGGGAGCAGACAACAGTGGACGTCCAGGGCACGGTGGCGGACGGTTTTGAACCGGTCCGGGACGCCTTCGCGGGCAATTTCGCGCGACGGGGCGAGCGCGGCGCCGCCGTGGTCGTCTACCGCGCCGGGCGCAAGGTCGTCGACCTGTGGGGCGGCGCCAAGAACGCCGACGGCCCTATCGACTCCTCCTCCGCCGATACGGCGGCCGAGCCCTGGACCCGGGACACCGCGCAGGTCGTCCGCTCCGCCACCAAGGGCGTCGCCGCCGCCGTGCCGCTGTTGCTGCACCAGCGCGGGCTGGTCGACCTGGACGCGCCCGTCGGCACCTACTGGCCCGAGTTCAAGGCGGCCGGCAAGGAGCGGCTGCTCGTCCGCCATCTGCTCTCGCACCGCGCCGGGCTGCCCGTCCTGGACACCCCGCTCACCCCCGCCGAGGCCATCGACGGCGTCAGCGGCCCCCGCGCCCTCGCCGCGCAGGCACCCGCCTGGGAGCCCGGCACCGCCCACGGCTACCACGCGCAGACCTACAGCTGGCTGCTCGGCGAGCTGGTCCGGCGGGTCACCGGGCGGTCCATCGGCCGCTGGGTCGCCGAGGAGATAGCCGGGCCGCTCGGCCTGGACCTGTGGATCGGCCTGCCGGACGCCGAGCGGGGCCGGGTCGGCCGGATCGCCGACATCGCGCCCCCCGCCGAGCCCGCCACCCCCGGACTGCGGCTGCGCCCCAAGCGGTCCGTCTCCGACGCCTACAGCGACCCCGGCTCCCTGACCCGGCGCGCGTTCGGCGCGATCGACCCGCAGGCCGACGAGAACGACCCCGCCTACCGCGCCGCCGAACTCCCCGCCTCCGCGGGCATCGCCACCGCCGACGCCCTCGCCCGCTTCTACGCCTCGCTCATCGGCGAGGTCGACGGAGCCCGGCGGCTCTTCGCGCCCGCGACCCTCACCCTGGCCCGCACGGAGGAGTCCGCCGGGCCCGACAAGGTCCTCGTGGTGGGCACCCGCTTCGGCCTCGGCTACATGCTGCACGGCCCGGCGTGCCCGCTGCTGGCCCCCGGCTCCTTCGGCCACCCCGGCCGCGGCGGCTCCCTCGCCTTCGCCGACCCCGAGTCGGGCACCGCCTTCGGCTACGTCACCAACGGCATGCAGAAGAACGTCACCGCCGACCCGCGCGCCCAGGCGCTCGTCCGGGCGGTCGGCAAGGCACTCGAGGGCTGACCGCCCGGCCCGGCTCCACGGGGTGATTGGCTCCGCCCCGGCTGGGTATCGCTTGCCGCATGGCACTACGGTTCGACGGCTACGCGGTACTGATCACCGGCGCCGGGCGCGGCATCGGCGAGGCCACCGCGCGCCGCTTCGCCGACGAGGGCGCCCGGGTGCTCCTCACCGACCTCGACGGGGCGCGCGCCGAGCGGGCGGCCAAGGGGCTGCGGGCGGCCGGCCTCGCCGCCGAGTGGCTCGCCTGTGACGTCGGCGACCGCACCGCCGTCGAGGCCGCCGTGGCCCACGCGGCCGGGCTGTTCGGGCGGCTCGACATCCTCGTCAACAACGCCCTGTCCTGCCACCCCGACGCGCCCCTCGTCGAGGACCAGCCGGACGACACCTGGTTCAAGGACCTCGACGTCACCCTCACCGGCGCCTTCCGGTGCGTACGGGCCGCCATGCCGCACCTCGCCGCGGCCGGCGGCCGCGGATCGGTCGTCAACATCGGCTCGGTCAACGGCGAACAGGACTTCGGCAACCACGCCTACAGCGCCGCCAAGGCCGGGCTGGCGAGCCTGACCCGCACCCTGGCCGGGCACTGCGCCGCGCGCGGCGTGCGCGTCAACCTCGTCGCGCCCGGCACGGTCCACACCCCCAACTGGGCGGGCCGGGAGGAGGCGTTGGAGCGGGCCGCCGGGCACTACCCGCTGGGCCGGGTCGGCCGGCCGGAGGACATCGCGGCCGCCGTCGCGTTCCTGGCCTCGCGCGACGCGTCGTGGATCACGGGGGTGACGCTGCCCGTCGACGGCGGGATCCTGATCTCGAACGACGGACTGCGCGAGGCGCTGCGCGGCGGGTGACGACGGCCCGCTCGCCCTCACCCCAGCAGCATCAGCCCGATCCCCACCACCATCAGCCCCGCGGCGGCGATGCGCGGCGTACCGAACCGCTCCTTGAAGAACACCGCTCCGATGGCCGCGCCCACGATGATCGACGACTCCCGCAGTGCCGCGACGGGGGCGAGCGCCGCCCGGGTCTGGGCCCACACCACGAGCCCGTACGCGAAGAAGGACAGCACCCCGCCGACGAGGCCCCGTACGACGTTCGGACGCACTTCGGCGAGGAGGCGGCCGCGGCGGGTGGCCAGCGCGTAGAGGGGGATCGGGAGCCCTTCGATGACCATCAGCCAGGCGATGAAGCCCAGGGAGGTGCCGGAGGCGCGGGCGCCCAGGCCGTCGATGACCGTGTACGAGGCGATGGCCAGGCCCGTCGAGCCCGCCGCGATGATCGCGGCCCAGTGCGGCGGGGCACCGGAGCCCCGGATGCCCCACAGCGCGAGGCCGACCAGCCCGGCGGAGGCCACGGCGACCCCGGCCAGCTGCGGGGCGCCGGGGAGTTCCGCGGCGAAGACCGCCGCGAGGACGGTGACCGCCAGCGGCGCGGTGCCGCGTGCGATCGGATACATCTGGCCGAAGTCGCCGAGCGTGAACGACCGCATGAGCAGGGCCTGGTAGACGACGTGCACGACCACGGAGGCGATCAGATACGGCCAGGCCGCGGCGGCGGGGGTCGCCACGAACGGCAGCATCGCCAGCCCGCAGAGCGAACCGCCGCTGCCCACGAGCGTGAAGGCGACGAGTTTGTCCTTCATGCCGGCCGCCAAAGCGTTCCAACCGGCGTGCGTGACCGCGGCGGTGAGCACCGCCCCGGCTATCAGGGGGGTCATGCCTGGACGCTAGCGTCCCGGTGCACCACCGCTGCGCGGCGGTGTCCTCAATCGCCGGACGGGCTTTCAGCCCGTCCGGCGATTGAGGACGCGCCCGCAGGGCGCCCGCCGCCGCAGGCGGCAAGACGGGTCTGTGGCCGACGAACCGCACCGCGGCAGTGTCACCCCGCCCGCAGGACCGCTGCCACGATCGGGCCCGCCGAGTCGCCGCCGTGCCCGCCCCGGGGGACGACGGCCGCGGCCGCCACGTCGCCCCGGTAGGCGGTGAACCAGCCGTTGGGCTGTGCCTGGTTGTCGACCTCCGCCGAGCCCGTCTTGGCGCCGACGTCACCGCCGAGGCCGGCCATGGCCCGGGCGCCCGTGCCCGAGAGCGCGGTGAGCCGCATCATCGAGCGCAGGTCCCGCGCGACCGGGGCCGGCAGGGGCCGGGCCGCCCGGGCGAGTTCCCGGTCGTCCACCGACGGGGCCACGAGATAGGGCTGGTGGAACGAGCCGGTCCGCACGGTCGCGGCGACGGAGGCCATGTTGAGCGGGCTCATCTGCACCCGCCCCTGCCCGATCATCGCCGCCGCCTTGCCCGCCCCGCTGTCGACGGGCACGCTGCCGTCGAAGCTCCCGATGCCGGTCTTCCACTCCAGGCCGAGCCCGAAGACGTCCCTGGCCTCGGCGGCGAGCGCATTGTCGGGGATGTCGTCGGCGAGCGAGATGAAGGCGGTGTTGCAGGAGGCCGCGAAGTCCTCGGCGAAGGTCGCCTTCGGGTTCTCGCTCTCCTCCACGTTGTGGAAACGCATGCCGTACGTGGCGTACTTGGGGCACGGCAGCGGCTTGCCCGGCGCGGCCTTGCCCTGCTCCAGCAGCGTCGCCGCCGTGACGACCTTCATCGTGGAGCCTGGCGCGGTCTGCCCCTGGAGCGCCGGATTGAACTCGGTCTTCTTGGAGTTGGCGACGGCCAGGATCTCGCCCGTGCTCGGCTTCACGGCGACCACCGACGCGTCGGCGCGCTTGGCCACGGCGGCCTCGGCGGCCCGCTGCGCGTCCGCGTCCAGCGTCGTGCGCAACGTCCCCGGCTTGCCCTTGGAGACCACGTGCAGGGTCCGGGCACCGGCCCCGGCACCGGCCCCGCCGTCGGGCCCCTGGGCCCGTACCTCGACCGCCGGCTCGCCGCCCGCCTTCTCCCCGAAGCGCTTGCGCAGCTGCGGCAGGACGGGCGCGAGCGAGGGGTGGTCCTTGGGGTCCAGCACCGCGCCGTTCCGGTCGAGGGCGGTGACCTGCGGGGCCTGGACGGCGTCCGTCCTGAGCGTCCCGCCGGTCCTGAGCTCGGGGTGGACCACTGTGGGCTGCCAGTCGACCAGGGCCTTCCCGCTGGTCCGGCCCCGGACGACAGCGAGCGAGGACGCGTACTTCCACGTCGAGCGCTGCTTGCCGTACGCGATCTCGGCGGTGACCGTGAACGGCACCTTCGCGCCCGTCGCCGCGCCCGGCTCCAGCGTCACCTTCTCGACGTGGGCGTTGTCGCGGTAGCCGGTCAACGCGGCCGACGCGGCGGACGCGTTGTCGGTGAGGGTGGCGGCGTGCTCGGTGTCGCCCGCCGCCCACGCCGCGAGGAAGTCGTGGGCGGCCTTGTCGATCTCGTCCCCGGTCGGCGGCCCGGTGCGCACGGGCGCGGCCTCGCTCTTCGTCCCCGTGCCGTCCGCGACCGCGTCCACCAGGTTGTACGCGCCCAGCCCCGCCGCCCCCACCATCGCGACGGCCACCCCGCCCACCGCGATCTTCGCGCCCTTGCGCATGTCCATCCCCCTCCAGGCCCCCGCCCAGTTCCCGGCGTTTTAATCAGTTGATCAAAACGTCTGTATCGGAACTCTACGGGACGGGAGTGACGCATGGAGTGACATGGCCGGAAGCGGCTGTTGAGGCGCCGAGCGGACGCGTGGGATCCGCCGGACAGGCCCTAGATCCAGGTGTCGAACCACATCCGGTTGCGCCACGCGTCCAACGGGATCGCCTGGCCGGTGTAGAGGGGGAAGAAGTAGACGAAGTTCCAGGCGATCAGCAGCACCAGCGTTCCCGCGCCGACCGCGCCCGCGATCCGCCGCCGCTCCGAGGAACCCGGCGGCCCCAGCAGCGCCCCGATCATCATCGCCACCGCCAGGCACAGGAACGGCACGAAGACCACCGCGTAGAAGACAAAAATGGTCCGTTCCTGCCACATGAACCACGGCAGATAACCCGCGGCGACCGCGCACAGCACCGCGCCCGCCCGCCAATCCCGCCGGAAGGCCCACCGGTAGAGCAGATACACCAGCGCGAAGCAGGCAGCCCACCACAGCAGCGGGGTGCCCAGCGCGAGCACCTCCCGCGCGCACTTGTCCGCCGCGTCGGCCGGGCAGCCGTCGTCGCCCGGCTTGGGGGACTCGTAGAAGTACGACACCGGGCGGGACTGGACCAGCCAGCTCCACGGGTTGGACTGGTACGTGTGCGGCGAGGAGAGGTTCGTGTTGAAGTCCCACACGTCGTTCTCGTACTTCCACAGGCTGCGCAGCGGGTTGAGGATCCCCGCGAGGAAACCGTCCGGGCTGTGGCCGCCCTCGGTCTCCGCCCAGTGCCGGAGGTAGCCGCTGTGCTGCCAGCCGCCCTCCTTGGTGTACGTACCGCTGTTGGCGAACCAGCCCGTCCAGGAGGCCAGATAGACGCCGAGGGCCACCGGCACGGTCGACAGGAACGCCCACGGCACATCGCGCCGCAGCGTGGCGAGGTGCGGCCGCCGGGCACCGGCCAGGCGGCGCGCGCCGAGGTCCCACAGGACGACCAGCAGCCCGAACGCCGCCAGATACACCGCGCCGTTCCACTTCGTGGCGCACGCCAGGCCCAGGCAGACCCCGGCCGCGAGCCGCCAGGGCCGCACACCCAGCCGGAGACCGTCGCCGACCTCGGCGTCCGGCCGCGCGACGCCGCCCTCGTCGACCGGCAGCGCCGCCGCCAGCCTGGCCCGGGCCTTGTCCCGGTCCACCAGCACACAGCCGAACGCCGCCAGCACGAAGAACATCAGCACCGAGTCGAGCAGCGCGGTGCGGCTCATCACGAAGTGCAGCCCGTCCACGGCGAGCAGGGCGCCCGCGAGACAGCCGAGGAAGGTGGAGCGGAACATCCGCCGTCCGATGCGGCACAGCATCAGCACCGACAGGGTGCCGAGCAGCGCGACCATGAAGCGCCAGCCGTAGGGGGTCAGGCCGTGCAGCCACTCGCCGATCCCGATGACCCACTTGCCGACCGGCGGGTGCACCACGAAGGTGGGGGTGTCGGCGATCTCGGTGCTGCCCTTGAGGATCGCCTCATTGGCGCCGTTGTCGGGCCACTTGGCCTCGTAGCCGTGCTGCCACAGCGCCCAGGCGTCCTTGGCGTAGTACGTCTCGTCGAATATGACGTCCCTCGGGCTGCCCAGGTGCCAGAACCGCAGCACCCCCGCGAACAGGGCGATCAGCAACGGCCCGGCCCAGCCCATGCCGCGCGCCAGCAGCAGCGCCACCGACGGAGGCACCCCCAGCGCCCCCCACAGCCGGACACCGGGCTCGGGGTACGGCGGCACCAACCGCTCCCGCACGTCCGGCCCGGGCCGTCCCGCATACCCGAACCGCCGCAGCCTGCGCTGCCACGGGGGCGGCTGCCCGTCTGCCCTCTGGCCCTGCCGGCCTCGCGTCGCGGTGTCACTGGTCACCGCGCCATCGTAGGGAACCCGCCTGTGCGAGTCCCGACGACGGCGCGGCACCCCCGGCGGGCGCGCCTGTCCGGCAGGGGCGCCCGGGCGTGCGGGGAGCGGACTCGGCTGCCGGCGAGCGCCCGGGAAGTCCGCCGCCACGGCACACGGAGCACGCCCCCTCCCGGGCCGCGGCCACGCCGGTGCCGCGCCCTGCGAGGATGGGAGCGTGACTGGAACGCTCGTACTCGCAGGTACCCCCATCGGTGACGTCGCCGACGCGCCCCCACGGCTGGCCGCCGAGCTGCTCGCCGCCGAGGTGATCGCCGCCGAGGACACCCGGCGGCTGCGCCGGCTCACGCAGGCCATGGGGGTGCACACCACCGGCCGCGTCGTGTCGTACTTCGAGGGCAACGAGTCCGCCCGTACGCCCGAGCTGGTCGAGGCGCTGCTGGGCGGGGCGCGGGTGGTGCTGGTGACCGACGCGGGGATGCCGTCCGTCTCGGACCCCGGATACCGGCTGGTCGCCGCCGCCGTCGAGCACGACATCAAGGTGACGGCCGTGCCGGGGCCGTCCGCCGTGCTCACCGCGCTGGCGGTGTCCGGGCTGCCGGTGGACCGCTTCTGCTTCGAGGGGTTCCTGCCGCGCAAGGCCGGTGAGCGGCTCGGGCGGCTGCGGGAGATCGCGGACGAGCGGCGCACGCTGGTGTACTTCGAGGCCCCGCACCGGCTGGACGACACGCTGGCCGCCATGGCGGAGGTCCTCGGCGAGGAGCGCCGGGCCGCCGTCTGCCGGGAGCTGACGAAGACGTACGAGGAGGTCAAGCGCGGTCCGCTGAAGGAGCTGGCCGAGTGGGCCGCCGAGGGCGTCCGCGGCGAGATCACCATCGTGGTCGAGGGGGCCCCCGAGCCCGGGCCGCAGGACCTCGACCCCGCCGAGCTGGTCCGCCGGGTGCGGGTCAGGGAGGAGGCGGGGGAGCGCCGCAAGGAGGCCATCTCGGCCGTGGCGGCCGAGGCGGGGCTGCCCAAGCGCGAGGTCTTCGACGCGGTCGTAGCGGCGAAAAACGCCGCAAAATAGGGCGCTTCGGAAGGTAATAGGGTTATCGTGAAAGGCAAAGCTTAGGCATGGCAGCCTGGCGCTTCGGATATGAAGCCGCCAAGTTTGGCCCAATTCCAGGCCCGGACTGCTGCGCCGTCGCCGCGACGGGCGTTCCCTGGACATCGGGACGTCCGGTCCCGGAGAGACTTGTCCAGCGGACAAGAGGAGCTGCCATGAGCGAGACCGCGGGTACCTCGAGCGGTGTTCAGCCGATAGACCGACCTCGCACGCTGACCGAACCGCGCACCCCCCGACCGGGGCCCGGAACGGGCGACGTCGGACACGAGTCCTACGCCTTCGCGTGCATGCGCTGCGCGCACGGCTGGGAGCAGTCGTACGAGATCGCGCACCACACCGACGCGGAGGGCCGGGCGTACGTCACCTACTACGCGGACGGCGAGCGCGTCCCCTCCCCGCTGACCCGCCCGACCTGCGCGAACTGCGGCGGCCACGTCGTGCGCATCATGCGGTCCGGCCAGGTGACCGAGGTCTCCGACGCTCTGCACATGCCCACCGGCTCGGTGGTGGCCACCGCCGGCCCCTTCCCCGCCCGGGCGGACACCCGCGACACCGGCGCCGAGCCGCGCCACCGCGACGCGAACGGCTCCCGGAGCCACTGGCACCTCGCGGACCTGCTGAAGCCCTTCCACCGGAAGTGAGCCCTGTCCAGGGCGATCCTTAGAATCGCGTCATGGCGGCAACAGCATCGAACAGCGGCACCACCGGCGGCGAGCGGAAGAAGAACGACGACAAGGACGTTCCCCCGCCCCTCCCGGCGCCCCTGAACGTGCCGGTCGCCGACTCGCACACCCACCTCGACATGCAGAAGGGGTCCTCCGTCGATGAGGCCTTGGCCAAGGCCGCGTCCGTCGGCGTGACCACGGTGATCCAGGTGGGGTGCGACCTGGCCGGCTCCCGCTGGGCGGCCGAGACCGCCGCCGCGCACGACGCCGTCTGGGCCACCGTGGCCCTGCACCCCAACGAAGCCCCCCGCATCGTCCTCGGTGACCCCGACGGCTGGTCCCGGCAGGGCGAGCGCGAGCCCGGCGGCGACGCCGCCCTGGATGCGGCCCTCGCCGAGATCGACGCACTGGCCGCGCTGCCGCACGTCCGCGGCGTCGGCGAGACCGGTCTCGACTACTTCCGCACCGGCCCCGAGGGCATGGCCGCCCAGGAGCGGTCCTTCCGGCGCCACATCGACATCGCCAAGCGGCACGGAAAGGCCCTGGTCATCCACGACCGCGAGGCACACGACGACGTGCTGCGGATCCTGGAGGAGGAGGGCGCGCCCGACCGGGTCGTCTTCCACTGCTACTCCGGCGACGCCGAGATGGCCAAGATCTGCGCCGCCGCGGGCTACTACATGTCCTTCGCGGGCAACATCACCTTCAAGAACGCCCAGCCGCTGCGCGACGCCCTCACCGTCGCCCCGTCCGACCTGGTCCTCGTCGAGACGGACGCGCCCTTCCTGACCCCCGTGCCGTATCGCGGACGGCCCAACGCGCCTTACCTCATTCCGGTCACCTTGCGCGCGATGGCCGAAATCAAGGGGGTCCACGAGGACGCTCTGGCCACGGCGGTCGCCGCGAATACCGCACGCGTCTTCGGCTATTAACTCTCAGGGCACGACACAGTGTGACTATACGACTTTGGAGAGTGAGGGACACTCCGCTACAGTCCCGGCCCGATAGCTCGGACCCAGTGGAGTGTCGTGAGTCATGCACAGGGCAGCCCCCGCGCTGCACACCGCGGGGCGGCCGAAACGCCGACGTACGAGCGGTACGCGCCTTACGAGCCGCAGACCCCGTACGAGCCGCAGACAGCGTACGAACCGCAGGTCCCGTACGAGCCGTACGGGACCTACTGCCCCGAGCCCCGCGAACCCGAGTCCTACGGGCCCCCGCACCGGCCCTACGCGTCCGGGCCCTACCCCTCCGAGCCCTACGGGGCCCCGCCCTACGGCTCCGGTGACCCCTACAGCGCGTACGAGTCCTACGAGCCGTATCTGCCCCGGCAGTCCGCCTCCCCGGACGACGGCGCGAGCCCGGCCGCCCCGGACGCCCCCCAGGCCCTCTACGACCCGGCGCCGCCCACCGCTCCCCACGAGTCCCCCGGCGCCTTCGGGCCTCCGCTCCCGCCCGAGGACCCCGCGCCCCGCCCCAACCCCGGGCGGCGCAAGAGATCCGGCGACCGCCCCGACCGGCTGCGCCGCCTCGTCCCCCAGGCCCTCGTCGTGGCCTTCCTCGCCGGCGGCACGTCCTCCTTCATCGCCAGCGACAAGACCGTCAAGCTCAGCGTCGACGGCACCCCCCGCACCCTGCACACCTTCGCCGACGACGTCGAGGAACTCCTCGCCGACGAGCACATGAGCGTCGGCGAGCACGACATCGTCGCCCCCGGCCCGCACCACGACCTCGCCGCGGGCGACGAGGTCGTCGTCCGGTACGGCCGGCGCCTCGCCCTCACCCTCGACGGCGAGCACCGCCAGGTGTGGACCACCGCCCGGACCGTCGACGGCGCCCTGCGCCAGCTCGGCGTGCGCGCCGAGGGCGCCTATCTGTCCGCCTCCCGCTCCGCCGCCATCTCCCGCCAGGGCCTCGACCTCGATGTACGCACCGAGCGGACCGTCACCTTCATGGCCGACGGGCGCGAGCGCACCATCCGCACCAACGCGGCCACCGTCCACGAGGCCATCGAGCAGGCGGGCATCACCCTGCGCGGCCAGGACACCACCTCCGTCGACCCCGACAGCTTCCCCCGCGAGGGCCAGACGATCTCCGTCATGCGCATCACCGGCAGCCAGGAGGTCCGCGACCTGCCCATCGACTTCAAAACCGAACGCCGCAAGGACCCCACCCTCCAAAAGGGCACCGAGGTCGTCGCACAGCGCGGCGAGAAGGGCGTCGAGCGCGTCACCTACGCCCTGCGGACCGTCAACGGCGTCCGGCAGAAGCCGAAGCGGATCCGCTCGGAGATCGTCCGGGAGCCCCGCACCGAGATCGTGAAGGTCGGCACCAAGGCCGTCCCCGCCACCGTGCAGGGCGCGGACGGCCTGAACTGGGCCGGACTCGCGCAGTGCGAGGCCGGCGGACGGCCCAACGCGGTCGACCCCTCGGGCACCTACGGGGGCCTCTACCAGTTCGACGTCCGCACCTGGCAGGGGCTCGGCGGCCGCGGCCGGCCGCAGGACGCTCCCGCCTCCGAGCAGACCTACCGGGCCAAGAAGCTGTACGTGAGCCGGGGCGCGAGCCCGTGGCCACATTGCGGCCGTAAACTTCACGGGTGAGTTCCAGCCCCAGCACAGACGAGTCCGGCGCCCTGCTCGGCCCCGCCGACATCCGCGAGCTGGCCGCAGCCTTGGGGGTACGCCCCACCAAGCAGCGCGGCCAGAACTTCGTGATCGACGCCAACACGGTCCGGCGCATCGTACGGACCGCCGAGGTGCGGCCCGACGACGTCGTCGTCGAGGTCGGACCCGGGCTCGGGTCACTGACCCTGGCCCTGCTGGAGGCCGCCGACCGGGTCACGGCCGTGGAGATCGACGACGTGCTCGCCGCCGCCCTCCCCGCCACCATCGCCGCGCGCATGCCCGCCCGCGCCGACCGCTTCGAGCTCGTGCACAGCGACGCCATGCGCGTCACCGAGCTCCCGGGCCCCCCGCCCACCGCGCTCGTCGCCAACCTGCCGTACAACGTCGCCGTGCCGGTCCTGCTGCACATGCTGGAGCGGTTCCCCAGCATCGAGCGCACGCTGGTGATGGTCCAGTCCGAGGTCGCCGACCGGCTCGCCGCCCGGCCCGGCAACAAGGTCTACGGCGTGCCCTCGGTCAAGGCCAACTGGTACGCCGAGGTCAAGCGCGCCGGCGCCATCGGCCGCAACGTCTTCTGGCCCGCCCCGAACGTCGACTCCGGCCTCGTCTCCCTCGTCCGCCGCTCGAAGCCCATCGAGACGTCGGCCACGCGCGAAGAGGTCTTCGCCGTCGTCGACGCGGCCTTCGCCCAGCGCCGCAAGACCCTGCGCGCCGCCCTCGCCGGCTGGGCGGGCTCCGCCCCCGCCGCCGAAGCCGCGCTGCTCGCCGCCGGGATCTCCCCGCAGGCGCGCGGCGAGTCGCTGACGGTGGAGGAGTTCGTGGCCATCGCGGAGCACAAGCAGTAGCGACGGCGCCACCCCCCCCACAGACAAGCCGCCGCAAGCCGCCACCCGTACGAGCCGAGGAGCCCGCACCCCGTGACCGCGTCCGTCACCGTCCGCGTACCCGCCAAGGTCAACGTCCAGCTCGCGGTCGGCGGGCTGCGCCCCGACGGCTTCCACGACCTGGCCAACGTCTTCCTGGCCGTCGGCCTGTACGACGAGATCACGGTGGCCCCCGCCGACGAACTGCGCGTCACCTGCACCGGCCCCGACGCCGGCCAGGTGCCGCTGGACCGCACCAACCTCGCCGCCCGCGCCGCCCTCGCCCTGGCCGAGCGGCACGGACGCGACAGCCGCGTCCACCTCCACATCGACAAGGACATCCCGGTGGCCGGCGGCATGGCCGGCGGCAGCGCGGACGGCGCGGGCGCGCTGCTCGCCTGCGACGCCCTGTGGGGCACCGGCGCCTCCCGCGAGGAACTGCTGGAGATCTGCGCGGAGCTGGGCAGCGACGTGCCCTTCAGCCTCGTCGGCGGGGCCGCCCTCGGGCGCGGCAGGGGCGAGCTGCTCACCGCCCTCGAGGTCGGGGGCACCTTCCACTGGGTCTTCGCCGTCGCGGACGGGGGGCTGTCCACCCCGGCCGTCTACGCCGAGTGCGACCGGCTGCGCGAGGCCTCCGGCACGGGCGCGGGCATCGCGGACATCCCCGATCCGGAAGCGTCGGCGGCCCTGCTGGACGCCCTGCGGACCGGGGACGCGGCCGCACTGGCGGCCGCCGTGTCGAACGACCTCCAGGCCGCCGCCGTCTCGCTGCGGCCGTCGCTGTCCGCGACGCTGGCCGCCGGCACCGAGGCGGGCGCACTGGCCGCGATGGTCTCCGGCTCCGGACCGACGACGGCCTTCCTGGTGACCGACGAGACGGAGGCCACGAAGGTCGCGGACGCGCTGCGCGCCTCCGGCACGTGTCGCGCGGTGCGCGTGACATCGGGTCCGGCGGCGGGCGCGACGGTCCTGCGGGGCTGAATTCCAGCCCGTCCGGCGACCCCGGACCGGGGTCCGCGGCGGCGCCCCGGTACTCAGCCCGAAATGAGTACCACCGCCCTGGTGTCCGCCCACCGTCGTACGCCATCGTGCGCCCATGCCCTCGAACACCCGCGTACGCGACCTCGCCGCCGCGACACCCACGACGCGCGACCGCTACATCGACCTGCTCCGCGTCGCCTCCCTCGGCACCGTCGTCCTCGGCCACTGGCTGATGGCAGCGGTGACCGTCGACGCCGACGGCAGCGCGAAGGTCGGCAACCTGCTCGCCGTGGAACCGGGGCTGCAACTGCTGACCTGGGTGCTCCAGATCATGCCGGTGTTCTTCTTCGTCGGCGGCTTCTCGCACGCCCTCTCCTACCGGTCCCTCGCCCGCAAGGCCGACGGCCCCGCCTACGCCGCCTTCCTGCGGGCCCGGTTGCAGCGCCTGCTCCGGCCCACCATGGTCTTCATAGCGGTGTGGGGCGCGGGCGCCCTCGCCGCACAACTCCTCGGCGGCGACGGGCCGCTCACCGACGTCGCGGCCCGGCTCGTCGCCCAGCCGCTGTGGTTCATCGGCATCTATCTGGCGATGGTCGCGTTCACCCCGCCGCTGCTGCGGCTCCACGAGCGGTACGGCTGGGGCGCGTTCGCCGCCCTCGTCGCCGCCGCGGCCGGTGTCGACGTGCTGCGCTTCGCCGCCGGCGTCCCGTTCGTGGAGTTCCTGAACTTCGCCTTCGTCTGGCTCGCCGTCCACCAGCTCGGGTTCCTCCGGGCCGACGGCCGACTGGGCGCCCCCGCCGTTCCGGCCGCGCTGGCCGTCGCCGGCCTCGCCTCGGCCGCCGCGCTCGTGGTGTTCGGCCCGTATCCGCTGTCCATGGTCGGCATGCCCGGCGAGAAGATCAGCAACATGTCGCCGCCCACCGCCGCCCTGCTCTGCCACGGCATGTGGCTGGTCGGCGCCGTCGAGCTGCTGCGCGGTCCCGGCACGCGGCTCGTGACCCGGCCGCGCGTGTGGCGCGCGGTGATCGCCGCGAACGGTGTCGCGATGACCGCGTTCCTGTGGCATCTCACCGCGATGCTCGGGGTGTACGGGGCGCTGCTCGCCCTCGATGTGCCGCTGCCCGCCCCGGCGAGCGCCGCCTGGTGGGCGCAGGCCCCGCTCCGGATCGCGGCCGCCGCCGTCGTCACGGCGGTGCTGGTGGCCGTATTCCGTACGGTCGAACAGCCCGCCGCCAAGTCCCCGACCGCCCGGCCCGCTACCGCCCGTCCCGCCCGCCGGGTCTCCGGGCCCGTCGCCGCCCTCGGCGTCACCTTCGCCCTCTTCGGCGTCCTCGGGCTGTCCATGGTCGGCTTCGGCGGGCTCCTGGAAGGTCACACGGCCATGCTCGTCGCCGTGCGCGTCACCGCCCCCGCCGCCGTCGTCATGGCCGCCGTCGGCTGGCTCCTGGTGGAGGCGGCGGCGCCCCGCCGCCCGCGATGACCCACGTGGGCGGCCCTGCGGGCCCGCCCGGTGGAGGCCGCCGGAGTCCGCGTCCGGGGCCGCGGCCGGGCGTGGGATCCTGGAGAGGAGTCCCCTGGAGCAAGGAGTGGAATGGCAGCCAACCTGGTCAATCTGGAAGCCGTCGACAAGGTGTACGGCACCCGTGCGCTGCTCGACGGCATCTCCCTCGGCGTCAGCGAGGGCGACCGGATCGGCGTGGTCGGCCGCAACGGCGACGGCAAGACCACGCTCATCCGCATCCTCGCCAAGCTGGAGACGGCGGACAAGGGGCGCGTCACCCACTCCGGCGGTCTGCGCCTCGGCGTCCTCACCCAGCACGACTCCCTCGACCCCGCCGCCACCGTGCGGCACGAGGTCATCGGCGACCTCGCCGACCACGAGTGGGCGGGCAGCGCCAAGATCCGCGACGTGCTGACCGGCCTGTTCGGCGGCCTCGACCTGCCGGGCTTCCCGCAGGGCCTCGACACGGTCATCGGCCCGCTCTCCGGCGGCGAGCGCCGCCGCATCGCGCTGGCCAAGCTGCTCATCGCCGAGCAGGACATGATCGTCCTCGACGAGCCCACCAACCACCTCGACGTCGAGGGCATCTCCTGGCTCGCCGCCCATCTGCGGGCCCGCCGCTCCGCGCTCGTCGTGGTCACCCACGACCGCTGGTTCCTCGACCAGGTCGCCACCCGCATGTGGGACGTCCAGCGCGGCGAGGTCCACGAGTACGAGGGCGGCTACAGCGACTACGTCTTCGCCCGCGCGGAGCGGGAGCGGATCGCCGCGACCGAGGAGGCCAAGCGGCAGAACCTGATGCGCAAGGAGCTGGCCTGGCTGCGGCGCGGCGCCCCCGCCCGCACCAGCAAGCCGCGCTTCCGCATCGAGGCCGCCAACGAGCTGATCGCCGACGTGCCGCCGCCCCGCGACACCGCGGAGCTGATGAAGTTCGCGAACTCCCGGCTCGGCAAGACCGTCTTCGACCTGGAGGACGTGACCGTCCAGGCCGGCCCCAAGGTCCTCATCCAGCACCTCACCTGGCAGCTGGGCCCCGGCGACCGCATCGGCCTCGTCGGCGTCAACGGCGCGGGCAAGACCTCCCTGCTGCGCACGCTCGCCGAAGCGGCCCGTACGGGCGGCGAGAAGCAGCCCGCGGCCGGCAAGGTCGCGGTCGGCAAGACCGTCAAGCTGGCCTACCTCTCCCAGGAGGTCGCCGAACTCGACCCCACCAAGCGAGTGCTGGAAGCCGTCCAGCAGGTCCGCGACCGCGTCGACCTCGGCAAGGGCCGGGAGATGACGGCCGGGCAGCTGTGCGAGAAGTTCGGCTTCACCAAGGAGAAGCAGTGGACGCCCGTCGGCGACCTCTCCGGCGGTGAGCGCCGACGGCTGCAGATCCTGCGGCTGCTGATGGACGAGCCCAACGTCCTCTTCCTCGACGAGCCGACCAACGACCTCGACATCGAGACGCTGACGCAGCTGGAGGACCTCCTCGACGGATGGCCCGGCTCGATGGTCGTCATCAGCCACGACCGGTACTTCATCGAGCGCACCACCGACAAGGTCTTCGCCCTGCTCGGCGACGCCGCCCTGCGGATGCTGCCGCGCGGCCTGGACGAGTACCTGGAGCGCCGTCAGCAGGTCATCGACGCCTCCGTGCCCGCCGTCGCCGCCGCCGTGACCGAAGCGGCCGCCGTCAAGCAGAAGTCGGCCGGGGACGCCCGCGCGGCGAAGAAGGAACTCCAGAAGATCGAGCGCCGCCTCGACCGCATCAGTGAGCAGGAGAGCAAGCTCCACGCGCAGATCGCCGAGCAGGCCACCGACTTCGAGCGCGTCGCGAAGCTGGACGCCGAGCTGCGTGAACTCGCCGGTGAGCGCGACGAGCTGGAGATGCGTTGGCTGGAACTGGCCGATGATGTGTAACGGCCGGGGCGCGCCTCACGGCGCAACAGTCGCGCCGTAAGGCGGCAACAGTCTCGTCACGGGCCGGTCTCAGCTGGTGGATCCCGCTGGAATCGGCCCGTGTGCGGTCCGCGCCGGGTGATACAAAGAACACCCGCTCGCCTGCCGTTGACCTGTGGGATTTCTACCTGATTCGCTCCTTCCCGGTGATTTTCGGACACCGGGATCGCGGGGGAGACCGGTCGGGTCAGGCGCCCACGTAAAGAGGAAAGCTGATGTCACAGCCGCCGCAGCCGCCCAACCAGCCGCCACAGGGCCCGCCGCCCGGCTTCGGGGGCGCCCCCGGCGGCTTCCCCCCTCAGCCGCCGCAGAGCCGGCCGGGTCAGCCCGCGTACGGCTACCCCCAGACGCCGCCCCCGCCCCCGGGCGCGCCGCAGCCCCCGCCCGCACCCCCGGCCGCCCCCCAGGGCCCGCCGCCTCCGCCGCCGGGCGCCCCCCAGGGTCCGCCGCCGCCCCCGCCGGGCGGTGGCTACGGCTACCCCGGCCCCGCGGGACCGGGCGCGCAGGGCCCGCAGGACTTCCCCACCCAGGCGTTCGGCGCCGCCCAGCCGCCGCCGTTCGGCGCGCCGCCGCAGCCGTACGCCACGCAGCCGCAGTTCGGCGCCTACCCGCCGCCGGCCCAGTACCCCGGCGCCCCGGGCGGCGGCCCCTCCGGCGGCGGCTCCAAGAAGCGCATGGCGGTCATCGTCGCCGCCGTGGCGGCGCTGGTCCTCGTCGCCGGTGGCGGCGTCTGGTTCCTCACCAAGGGTGACGGCAAGGACGAAGAGGCCAAGAGCGAGACCGGCAAGAGCCAGGGCGGGACCGGCGAGCAGGGCGGCGGCGGTGGTGGCGGCGGCAAGGCGCCGCAGACCATCGACGGCAAGCTGCTCTTCAGCGTCGACCAGCCCAAGGTCGACGACCTTGTCACCGTCAAGGGCATGTGGGCCACCGACAAGGTCTTCGCCAAGGCCGACGTCTACAAGATCGTCGGCTACGGCCTGTCCGGCGGCCAGAAGTGGGAGATCCCGCTCGACGGCGAGATCTGCTGGTCCTCCCAGCACGTCACGGCCGACGGCAAGACCGCGGTCCTCGTCAAGGACGCCAAGCCCAGCGCCGAGAAGAAGTACGGCGGCAGTTGCACCCAGGTCGTCGCCCTCGACCTGAACAACGGCAAGAAGCTCTGGCAGGAGTCCGCCAAGGTCGCCGACCAGGACGTCCGCTTCGAGGAGGTCACCGTCGGCGGCGGCACCGTCGCCGCGGGCGGCACCAGCGGCGGCGCCGCCTGGTCGCTCGACGGCGGCAAGTCCCTGTGGAAGCCCAAGGCGGGCGAGGACTGCAAGGACGACGGCTACGCCGGTGGTGGCGACAAGCTCGTCGCGGTGCGCCGCTGCGGCGACTACAAGCGCCCGCAGATGAAGGTCCAGACCCTCAACCCGAAGACGGGCGCCATCACGTCCGAGTACAAGGTTCCCGAGGGCATCTCCTACGTCCACGTGGTGTCCACCAACCCGCTGGTCATCGGGCTCGACGCGGGCGGCTCCACGGGCAGCGGCGCCTCGGACCTCATGGCGATCGACGACAGCGCCAAGGACGGCAGGATGCGGTCCAAGATCTCCACGGGCAACGGCAAGTTCCAGATCAAGTGCCCCTCGACCGACGTCGAGGGCTGCACCAAGGTCGCCGTCGGCAAGGACGCCGTCTACATGCCGTCCGAGGAGCACCAGAGCGGCAACACCCAGAACCCGGGCCGGCTGAACGAGATCGTGGCCTTCGACCTGGCCACCGGCCAGTCCAAGGGCAAGACCGAGGGCATCCCGAACTCCGAGCTGCTGCCGCTGTCGGTGGACAAGGACGGCTACGTCATCGGCTACCAGTCGCCCACCTACCGGGACGGCGGCGCGGTCGTGCGCATCGACCCGAAGACGTTCAAGAAGGACGTCCTGCTGAAGAACCCGGCCTCCTCGGCCGTGGCCGAGCGCTCGCTCTCGCCCTCCTACCAGCAGGCGCTGTACGCCCAGGGCCGGCTCTACCTGGGTGACGGTTTCGCCGACAAGCCGAGCAAGTACCGCACGGACAAGGAGTACTTGACGCTCATCTTCGGCGGCAGCTGACCCCACCGGGCGAGCCGAAATTGATCATTTCGGCGAACGCTCCCGCCTCATCCCTGCCCATCGCGTGTACATGCCTGAACGATCCGTTTCAGTCGCGAAGTACACGTGATTGGCAGGGATTTCGGCATTCCGGGGGACTTCTCACGGGTAAAGGGCGCGCGACGTCGAACAAGCGTGTAGCTTCCGGGGGCAAGAAGGAGCCCAGGAGACGTACGCGGGCGACAGGGGGGACGCGCATGGGCGTGCGGCTCATGGTGGTCGACGACCACCGTCTGCTGGCTGAGGCGCTCGCCTCGGCATTGAAGTTGCGCGGGCACCGGGTGCTCGCCGCGGCCGCGCCGAGCGCGGGCGCGGCCGACCTGGTGGTCAGCCGCGCCCCCGAGGTGTGCCTGATGGGCACCGCCACCCCCGCCGAACCGGGCGCCTTCGACCCGGTCGTGCGGATCAAGCGGGACCGCCCCCAGGTCGCTGTCGTCGTCCTCGGCCCCGTGCCCAGCCCGCTCGGCATCGCCGCCGCCTTCGCCGCCGGAGCCTCCGGCTACGTCCGGCACAACGAACGCATCGAGGGCGTCGAACGCGCCATGATCAAGGCCCGCGCCGGGGAAGCCGCGGTCGACCCGCAGCTCCTCCAGGGCGCCTTCGCCGAACTGCTCAACCCCGCCGCCCAGCCTGACGACGAGGGCGCCCGGCTGCTCCAGCTGCTGACCCCGCGCGAGGTCGAGGTGCTGGTGCGGGTCGCCGAGGGCGAGGACACCCGGCTGATCGCGGCGGGCATGGGGATAGCGCCCAGCACCGCCCGTACGCATGTGCAGCGCGTCCTGATGAAGCTGGGCGTCGGCTCCCGTCTGGAGGCGGCGGCCCTCGCGGCCCGCACGGGCCTCCTGGACCGCGCCGCGGGTAGCTCGGCGCGTTAGCCTGGCCGGCGGCTCGCCTGTGCCGCCTGCGGCGGCGGGCGCGCTTATTCAAGCCCGTCCGGCGATTGAGGACAGAGCACAGCAGCCCGTCCGGCGATTGAGGACACAGCACAGCAGCCCGTCCGGCGATTGAGGACAGAGCACAGCAGCCCGTCCGGCGATTGAGGACACAGCACCCCTCATTGACCCTCGGCGTTCGGCCGTGATTCGTTGTGTTCAGTCCTGTTGGTTTCGTGGCCCCCAGGGAGCTGTTCATGAAGAAAACGGCGACCCGGCTCGCGGACGGCCGTGAGCTCCTCTACTACGACTCCCGCGACGACGCCGTACGCGACGCGGTCGACCCACGGCCGCTCGACGCCGCCGACCGCGGCACCACCGACATCCG
This sequence comes from Streptomyces syringium, assembly GCF_017876625.1. Lineage (NCBI taxonomy): Bacteria > Bacillati > Actinomycetota > Actinomycetes > Kitasatosporales > Streptomycetaceae > Streptomyces > Streptomyces syringium. Next base: position 3,167,985 of record NZ_JAGIOH010000001.1, on the reverse strand, counting down.
CCGCGACCCGCTGCTCGGCGACAGCGTCGCCATCGCCTCCCACCGCCAGACCCGTACGTACCACCCGCCCCCCGGCCAGTGCCCCCTCTGCCCCTCCCGCGACGGGCGGCACACCGAGATCCCCGCCGCCGACTACGACGTCGCCGTCTTCGAGAACCGCTTCCCCGCCCTCGCCGGGGACGCCGGCCGCTGCGAGGTCGTCTGCTTCACCGATGACCACGACGCCTCCTTCGCCGACCTCGACGAGGAGCGCGCCGCCCTCGTCCTCGACGCCTGGACCGACCGCAGCGCCGAACTCGCCACCCACCCCGGCGTCGAGCAGGTCTTCTGCTTCGAGAACCGGGGCCGGGAGATCGGCGTCACCCTCGGCCACCCGCACGGCCAGATCTACGCCTACCCCTTCGTCGCCCCCCGCACCGAGCGCATGCTCGCCATGGCCGCCGCCCACCGGAAGACCACCGGGCGCAACGTCTTCGAGGACACTTTGGCCGCCGAGCGGGCCGACGGGCGGCGCGTCGTCCTCGACGGCCGGCACTGGACGGCCTTCGTGCCCTACGCCGCCCACTGGCCGTACGAGGTCCACCTCTATCCCCACCGCCGGGCCCTGGGCCTGCCCGACCTCGACGACGCGGCCCGCGCGGAGTTCCCCCGGATCTACCTGGAACTCCTGCGGCGCTTCGACCGGATCTTCGACGGACGGGGAGGCCCGGAGACCCCCGCGACCCCCGGCCGCGGGGCGCCGCCCACCCCGTACATCTCCGCCTGGCACCAGGCCCCCGTCCACCACACCCACAGGGGTGAATTCGGGCTCCACCTCGAGCTTTTCACCAACCGCCGCACTCCCGGCAAGCTCAAATTCCTCGCCGGTTCGGAATCCGGCATGAACGTGTTCATCAACGATGTGCCGCCCGAGTCCGCGGCCGAGCGACTGCGAGAGGTAGCGAGCGAATGAGCGAGTATCTGGTCACGGGCGGCGCCGGCTACATCGGGAGCGTCGTCGCGGCCCATCTGCTGGCCGCCGGGCACGCCGTGACCGTCCTCGACGACCTCTCCACCGGCCACCGCGACGGCGTGCCCGACGGGGCGCGCTTCATCGAGGGCCGCGTCCAGGACGCCGCCCGCTGGCTCGACGGCTCCTACGACGCCGTCCTGCACTTCGCCGCCTTCTCCCAGGTCGGCGAGTCCGTCGCCCGCCCCGACGCCTACTGGCGCAACAACGTCGGCGGCACCGTCGAGCTGCTCGCCGCCATGCGAGACGTCGGCGTCCGCACCCTCGTCTTCTCCTCCACGGCCGCCACCTACGGCGAGCCCGCCACCGTCCCCATCACCGAAGACGCCCCCACCGCCCCCACCAACCCCTACGGCGCCACCAAACTCGCCGTCGACCACATGATCAGCGGCGAGTGCGCCGCCCACGGCCTGGCCGCCGTCTCCCTGCGGTACTTCAACGTCGCCGGGGCCCACGGGCGCCACGGCGAGCGGCACACCCCCGAGTCCCACCTCATCCCGCTCGTCCTCCAGGTCGCCCGGGGCGAACGCGAGACGATCTCCGTCTACGGCGACGACTACCCCACCCCCGACGGCACCTGCGTCCGCGACTACCTCCACGTCGCCGACCTCGCCGAGGCCCATCTGCTCGCCCTGGACGCCGCCCGCCCCGGCGAGCACCTCGTCTGCAACCTCGGCAACGGCAACGGCTTCTCCGTCCACGAGGTCATCGACACCGTCCGCAAGGTCACCGGCCACCCCGTCCCGCACGTCGTGGCCGCCCGCCGCGCGGGCGACCCGGCCGTGCTCGTCGCCTCCGCCGAGCGTGCCCGCGACCGCCTCGGCTGGCGCCCCACCCGCACCGACCTGGCCCGGATCGTCACGGACGCCTGGGAGTTCGCCCGGCGCGCGGACGGCACGTGAGCGCCGAGCGGGCCGCCGCGGCCTTCCGCGAGGTCTACGGCACACCGCCCGCCGGGGTATGGGCGGCGCCCGGCCGGGTCAACCTCATCGGCGAGTACACCGACTTCAACGACGGCCTGGTCATGCCCCTCGCCCTGCCCCACCGCACCTGGGCCGCCGCCTCGCCCCGCGCGGACGGCCGGCTGCGGCTGCACTCCGCCGCCGCACCGGGCGGTGTCGTCGAGCTGCGGACGGCGGACCTCGCCCCGGGCGCGGTGCGCGGCTGGGCCGCGTACCCGGCGGGAGTCGCCTGGGCGCTGCGCGAGGCGGGGCACACCGCCGGGGGAGCGGACCTGCACATGGAGTCCGACGTGCCCGTCGGCTCGGGCCTGTCCTCCTCCGCCGCCCTGGAGGTCGCAACGGCCCTCGCGCTGACGGAACTTCACGGCCCGTCCCTGCCGCCCGACCGTCTGGCACGCCTGGCCCAGCACGCCGAGAACGCCTTCGTCGGCGTCCCCTGCGGAATCATGGACCAGACCGCGGCGGCCTGCTGCGCCGAGGGTCACGCGCTGCACCTCGACACCCGTGACCTCTCCCGCCGCCATGTGCCCTTCGCCCCCGACTCCGAGGGGCTGCGGCTGCTGGTCGTGGACACCCGGGTCCGGCACGACCTGGGCGACGGGGCGTACGCGCGGCGGCGCGCGGGCTGTGAGCAGGGCGCGCGGGCACTCGGCGTGCCCTCACTGCGCGATATCGCCCACGGTCAACTCCCTCGCGCCCTGGAGGAGCTGGCGGGCGATCCCGTCGTGCGCGCCCTCGTGCGGCACGTGGTCACGGAGAACGAGCGCGTGGCCTGCGTCGCGGCTCTGCTCGCGGCGGGTGACCTCCGGGCGATCGGCCCGGTCCTCACCGCCGGGCACGCCTCGCTCCGCGACGACGTAGCCGTCTCCTGCGCAGAGCTGGACCTGGCCGTCGCGGTCGCGAACGGTGCGGGGGCGCTCGGGGCGCGGATGACCGGCGGCGGCTTCGGCGGTTCGGCGGTCGTCCTGGCCGAGGCGGCGGGGGCCGATGTTGTCGCCGATGCCGTCACCGGCGCCTTCGCGTCGGCCGGGCACCGACCGCCGCGCGTCTTCCCGGTGCGTCCGGCGGGTGGCGCCCGCAGGGAGCTGTGAAACGTCAACGCCCTCGCCGACATCAACCCCTGTGTGCAGGCGGCGACTTGACCAGGGATGCCGGTACGTCCGAGCTCGACTTCGGCCAACTCGTCAGCAATGACCGGTAGTCGGCCGTCCGCAGGGCCGCTCCCCGGAGTCCCTCTCGTTCGGCGCGCCGAGCATCGCCCTTGACCTCGCGGAGAGTTGGGGAGTCGGCCGGGGCGGACGCGCATGGACCACATCGCGTCGTTCCTCGTCGTTCACCGCCCCAATACTGAACATAAAGCTCACCATAAACAGCCGGGTCAAGCAGTTTTGTCAATCGGCTTCCGATGTCGTACCCCCGCCGTACGCTGATGCACAGCGTTCGGTGGGGGCCGACGCTGATCAGGGGGCGAGACAGGCAGGTACGACGCCCGGGGTGGGGTAGATGTCAGGGGCGCGGCGGCGGCCGTGCGCGTGTGGCCACCCCGTTCCGGGCGCCGTGCCCGCACTGCCCGCCTCCCGGGATATGGGGGTGGCTGTGGCACGTATTCGGGTTCTGGTGGTCGACGACCACCGCATCTTCGCCGAGTCGCTCGCCGCCGCCCTCGCGGCCGAGCAGGACGTGGACGTCTCGGCGGCCGGCAGCGGGCCGGCGGCGCTGCGCGCCCTGGAGCGCGCGGCGGGCGAGGGGCGGCGCTTCGATGTGCTGCTGATCGACGCCGACCTGGGCGCGGCGGCGACGGATGTCGCGCAGGTACCGGGACAGCTCCGGGGGCCGGGGCAGGAGGGCGGCGGGCCGGGTGAGGGCGTGGTGGACGGGATTTCCCTGGTGGCGGGGGTCCGGTCAGGGCAGCCGGCGGTACGGACGGTGGTGCTCGCCGAGCGCGACGACCCCCGGCGGGCAGCCGCCGCACTGCAAGCCGGGGCCAGCGGCTGGGTCGCCAAGGACTGCTCGCTGTCGCGGCTGCTGTCCGTCATACGGGGGGTGCTGCGGGATGAGACCCATCTGCCGCCCGCCCTGCTGACCGGCGTGCTGCGGGAGCTGACCGCCGCGCGCAAACACCGCACGGAGAGCGAGCGGCTGGTGGAGTCGCTGACCCCGCGCGAGCGCGAGGTGCTGCGCTGCATGGTGGCCGGGCTGGGCCGCAAGGCGGTCGCCGAGCGGCTCTATCTCTCCCCGCACACGGTCCGCACCCATATGCAGAACGTGCTGGGAAAGCTCGGGGTGCACTCCACGCTGGCCGCGGTGGCGCTGGCCCGGCGGGCCGGGGTGGGCCCGGTGGACCTAGCCGGGGATGTTGTCGAACGGGGCGGTCAACTGGCGTAGCAGACCGGCCAGTTCCAGACGCTGGGCGTGGGACAGCTCGGCGAGGATCGCCCGTTCCTGGGCGAGCAGACCGGCGAGCGCCTGGTCGGCGCGGTCCCGGCCCTCGGCGGTCAGCCGCACCAGCACACCACGCCGGTCGCTGGGGTCCGGGAGCCGCTCGACCAGGCTCTTCTTGGTGAGCCGGTCGATGCGGTTGGTCATGGTGCCCGAGGTCACCAGGGTCTGGGTCAGCAGCTGGCCGGGCGAGAGCTGATACGGCGGGCCCGCGCGGCGCAGCGAGGTGAGGACGTCGAACTCCCATGGCTCGAGCTGGTGCTCGGCGAAGGCGATCCGCCGGGCCCGGTCGAGATGGCGGGCCAGCCTGCTGACACGGCTGAGCACCTCGAGCGGTTCCACGTCGAGGTCCGGGCGCTCCCGGCGCCATGCTGCGACCAGCCGATCGACCTCGTCCTCCATGACGATCAGTGTAGAGGGTCTGTCGACATGAAGTCTCTTGACGTCAAGAGATCACGGGGGGAATGCTGGAAGTCAGGTCACCGGCAAGCGCCACCCCGCCCCGGTCGCCCCGGCATGTCCACCCCGCAGGGAGGCCTTCCATGCACAGCGCACCCACCTGGGACCCGCGGCAGTACCTCCGCCACGCCGATCACCGGACCCGCCCGTTCCAGGACCTTCTGGCCCGGATCCCCGAGCCGCCGGCCGGCTCCCCGCGGATCGCCGACCTCGGCTGCGGTCCCGGCAACGTCACCACGATCCTCGCCGACCGCTGGCCGACCGCCCACATCACCGGCTTCGACAACTCCGCCCCCATGCTCGCCGACGCCGGGGCCTACGCGGGCCGCACCCTGCGTGGCGGCCTGCTCGACTTCCGCCACGCCGACCTCGGTCACTGGGCGCCCGACGAGCGCTACGACCTGATCGTCTCCAACGCGGCCTTCCAATGGGTGCCCGGCCACGCCGCGTCCTTCCCCGCCTGGACCGACGCGCTGACCCCCGGCGGCATCTTCGCCTTCCAGGTCCCCGGCAACGCGGACGCCCCCAGCCACGCCATCCTGCGCGAGCTGTGCTCCAGCAAGCGCTGGAGCACCCGCCTGGGGGAAGCCGGCCGCCGCCGCGTCGCCGTCCTCGAACCCGCCGACTACCTGGAGCGACTGTGCGGGCCCGGCTACGAGGTGGACGTCTGGGAGACCACATATCTGCATCTGCTCACCGGCGAGGACCCCGTCCTCGACTGGGTCAAGGGCACCGCCCTGCGCCCCGTCCTGACCGCCCTGGACGGCGACCCGGCGGCCACGGAGGAATTCCTGGCCATGTACCGCGGCAGGCTCCGCGAGGCCTATCCGACGGGCCCGCACGGCACCGTCTTCCCCTTCCGGCGGATCTTCGCGGTGGCCCGGAAGGGGGAGTGACAGAAAGGCAACCGGCTCGAATTCCTCGAACCCGGCGGAGCCTGAAGCGGCGCCGCCGGGAGCGGGCCGTCAGGACCGGCGGTGCCCGATCAGCCGGGGCTTCGGCTCCAGTCCGTCCAGCCCGTGCCAGGCCAGATTCACCAGATGGGCCGCCACCTCGGCCTTCTTCGGCTTACGGACGTCCAGCCACCACTGGCCCGTCAGAGCCACCATGCCGACCAGCGCCTGCGCGTACAGCGGAGCCAGCTTCGGATCGAAGCCACGGGCCTTGAACTCCAGCCCCAGAATGTCCTCGACCTGGGTCGCGATATCGCTGATCAGCGACGCGAACGTGCCCGTCGACTGCGCCACCGGCGAATCCCGCACCAGGATGCGGAAGCCGTCCGTATACGTCTCGATGTAATCCAGCAGGGCGAACGCCGCCTGCTCCAGCAGCTCCCGCGGATGCCCCGCCGTCAGCGCCCCCGTCACCAGATCCAGCAGCTGCCGCATCTCGCGGTCCACGACCACCGCGTACAGCCCCTCCTTGCCGCCGAAGTGCTCGTACACCACCGGTTTGGAGACCCCGGCCTTCGCCGCGATCTCCTCCACCGACGTGCCCTCGAACCCCTTCTCGGCGAAGAGTGTGCGACCGATGTCCAGCAGCTGCTCACGGCGCTCCGCGCCGGTCATCCGCACCCGGCGGGAGCGACGGCTCCCCGAAGCCGGGGTCCGGTCCTTGTTACTGGTGGTGTTGCTATCGATCGCCACGCTGTCAATCATGCCGCCTGTGCGGCATCTTCCTTCCGTCGGGATTCGATGCGGCCGGCATCGGGCCACCGCACGTCGTACGCCCAGCCCGCCTTCTCGAACCAGCGGATGATCCGGGCACTGGAATCCAGCTGCCCCTTCAGCACGCCGTGCCGCGCCGACGTCGGGTCGGCGTGGTGGAGGTTGTGCCAGGACTCCCCGCAGGAGAGCACCGCCAGCCACCACACATTGCCCGACCGGTCACGCGACTTGAACGGACGCTTGCCCACCGCATGACAGATCGAGTTGATCGACCAGGTCACATGGTGCAACAACGCCACCCGTACCAGCGAACCCCAGAAGAACGCCGTCACCGCGCCCTGCCACGACCACGTCGCCAGCCCGCCCACCAGCGGCGGGATCAGCAGCGACACCACCGTCCACAGCACGAACTGCCGGGACACCTTCCGCAGCGCCGGATCCTTGATCAGATCCGGGGCGTACTTCTGCTGCGACGTCCGCTCCTCATCGAACATCCAGCCGATGTGCGCCCACCACAGGCCCTTCATCAGCGCCGGCACACTCTCGCCGAACCGCCACGGCGAATGCGGATCACCCTCCGCGTCCGAGAACCGGTGGTGCTTGCGATGATCCGCGACCCAGCGCACCAACGGCCCCTCGACCGCCAGCGACCCCATGATCGCCAACGCGATCCGCAACGGCCGCTTGGCCTTGAACGCACCGTGCGTGAAATAGCGATGGAAGCCGATCGTGATGCCGTGGCAGCCGATGTAATACATCGCCACCATCAGCCCCAGATCAAGCCAGCTCACCCCCCATCCCCAGGCCAGCGGCACCGCGGCGAGCAGTGCGACAAAAGGGACGGTGATGAACAGCAGCAGCGCGATCTGCTCGACCGAACGCTTGCTGTCGCCACCCAGCGTGGCGGAGGGGAGCGAAGTTTCCTGGGCCATCGGCGCGTCTTCGATCACGTCGGGGCTTGCAGTCATTGGGTTCCCTCATGGGGCTCGGGGCAAGGCTACGGTTCCGTAACCTACGGCTACGTAAGTATGGCAGGACCGGCGCCCCGTACACGAGGGCTGGGGACAACCGCGCGTCGAACGGAGACCTATGCTGGGGATCGTCGGACAGCGCGGTCCGCAACCCCTCCAGACGTGCTCAGAAATCTGCAAGGAGCCGCACCTGTGAGCAGTGCCGACCACACCCCCCTCGCCCCCGCCGACAACCGGGAGAGCGACGGCGAAGCACAGCGCAGCGCCGCCCTGCGCGCCGACATCCGCCGCCTCGGTGATCTCCTCGGCGAGACCCTCGTCCGCCAGGAGGGCGAAGAACTCCTCGACCTCGTCGAACGCGTCCGCGCCCTCACCCGCAGCGACGGCGACGCGGCGGCCCGGCTCCTCGGCGAGACCGATCTGGACACCGCCGCCAAGCTCGTCCGGGCCTTCTCCACCTACTTCCACCTGGCCAACGTCACCGAACAGGTGCACCGCGGCCGCGAGCTGCGCGCCAAGCGCGACGCCGAGGGCTCCATCCTCGCCCGCACCGCCGACCAGCTCAAGGACGCCGACGCCGAGCACCTCCAGCACACCGTCGAGCACCTCGGCGTACGCCCCGTCTTCACCGCACACCCCACCGAAGCCGCCCGGCGCAGCGTCCTCAACAAGCTCCGCCGCATCGCCGAACTCCTCGACACCCTCGGCACCGGCGCCGGCGACAAGCGCCGCACCGACCTCCGCCTCGCCGAGAACATCGACCTGCTCTGGCAGACCGACGAACTGCGCGTCGTCCGCCCCGAGCCCACCGACGAGGCCCGCAACGCCATCTACTACCTCGACGAGCTCCACGCCCGGGCCGTCGGCGACGTCCTCGAAGACCTCGCCGCCGAACTCGACCGCGTCGGCGTCGCCCTGCCCGCCACCACCCGCCCGCTGACCTTCGGCACCTGGATCGGCGGCGACCGCGACGGCAACCCCAACGTCACCCCCCAGGTCACCTGGGACGTGCTGATCCTCCAGCACGAACACGGCATCACCGACGCCCTCGAACTCGTCGACGTCCTCCGCGGCGCCCTCTCCAACTCCATCCGCAACAGCGGCGCCACCGAGGAACTGCTCGCCTCGCTCCAGCGCGACCTCGAACTCCTCCCCGAGATCAGCCCCCGCTACAAGCGGCTCAACGCCGAAGAGCCCTACCGGCTCAAGGCCACCTGCATCCGCCAGAAGCTCGTCAACACCCGCGAGCGCCTCGCCCGCGACACCCCCCACCAGAGCGGCCGCGACTACCTCGGCACCGCCGATCTCCTCGCCGACCTCCAGCTCATCCAGGACTCCCTGCGAGCCCACCGCGGCCGCCTCATCGCCGACGGCCGCCTCGAGCGCGCCATCCGCACCCTCGCCGCCTTCGGCCTCCACCTCGCCACCATGGACGTCCGCGAACACGCCGACGCCCACCACCACGCCCTCGGTCAGCTCTTCGACCGGCTCGGCGAGGAATCCTGGCGCTACGCCGACATGCCCCGCGACTACCGCCGCAAGCTCCTCGCCAAGGAGCTGCGCTCCCGTCGCCCCCTGGCCCCCCAGCCCGCCCCCCTCGACGCCGGCGGAGAGAAGACCCTCGGCGTCTTCCACACCATCCGCGAGGCCCTCGCCCGCTTCGGCCCCGAGGTCGTCGAGTCCTACATCATCTCCATGTGCCAGGGCGCCGACGACGTCTTCGCCGCCGCCGTCCTCGCCCGCGAGGCCGGACTCATCGACCTCCACGCCGGCTGGGCCAAGATCGGCATCGTGCCGCTCCTGGAAACCACCGACGAGCTCAAGGAAGCCGACCGCATCCTCGACGAGATGCTGGCCGACCCCTCCTACCGGCGCCTCGTCGCCCTCCGCGGCGACGTCCAGGAGGTCATGCTCGGCTACTCCGACTCCTCCAAGTTCGGCGGCATCACCACCAGCCAGTGGGAAATCCACCGCGCCCAGCGCCGCCTGCGCGACGTCGCCCACCGCTACGGCGTACGGCTGCGCCTCTTCCACGGCCGCGGCGGCACCGTCGGCCGCGGCGGCGGCCCCACCCACGACGCGATCCTCGCCCAGCCCTGGGGCACCCTCGACGGCGAGATCAAGGTCACCGAACAGGGCGAGGTCATCTCCGACAAGTACCTCATCCCCGCCCTCGCCCGGGAGAACCTGGAACTGACGGTCGCCGCCACCCTCCAGGCCTCCGCCCTCCACACCGCCCCCCGGCAGTCCGACGAGGCCCTCGCCCGCTGGGACGCCGCCATGGACACCGTCTCCGACGCAGCCCACAGCGCCTACCGCCGGCTCGTCGAGGACCCCGACCTCCCCGCCTACTTCTTCGCCTCCACCCCCGTCGACCAGCTCGCCGAACTCCACCTCGGCTCCCGCCCCTCCCGCCGCCCCGACACCGGCGCCGGACTCGACGGACTGCGCGCCATCCCCTGGGTCTTCGGCTGGACCCAGTCCCGCCAGATCGTCCCCGGCTGGTTCGGCGTCGGCTCAGGCCTCAAGGCCGCCCGCGAAGCGGGACTCGACACTGTCCTGGACGAAATGCACGAACACTGGCACTTCTTCCAGAACTTCCTCTCCAACGTCGAGATGACCCTCGCCAAGACCGACCTGCGCATCGCCCAGCACTACGTCGACACCCTCGTCCCCGACGAGCTCAAGCACGTCTTCGACACGATCCGCGCGGAGCACGAACTGACCGTGCAGGAAGTCCTGCGCATCACCGGCGAAGCCGGACTCCTCGACGCCAGCCCGGTACTGCGGCAGACCTTCCACATCCGCGACGCCTACCTGGACCCGATCTCCTACCTCCAGGTGACACTGCTCCACCGGCAGCGGCTCGCCGCGGAGCGCGGTGAGCCGACGGATCCGCTGCTGTCGCGGGCGCTGCTGCTCACCGTGAACGGGGTGGCCGCGGGCCTGCGCAACACGGGCTGACGCCCGGGTGACCTCGAACGCCGGGCGGGCTGGAATACCAGCCCGCCCGGCGTTCGAGAACAAAGGGTCACCGCTACGAGTTGTACGTACCCTGAGCCCGCTCCAGGCCGTCCACGATCAGCGTCTCCACCGCGTCCGCCGCCCGGTCGACCTCGAAGTCCAGCTCCTTGCGCTCGGTGGACGAGAAGTCCTTGAGCACGAAGTCGGCGACCTGCATACGGCCCGGCGGCCGGCCGATCCCGAACCGCACCCGGCAGTAGTCCGGCCCCAGCGCCTTGGTGATCGACTTCAGACCGTTGTGGCCGTTGTCGCCACCGCCCAGCTTCAGCCGCAGCTGCCCGTAGTCGATGTCCAGCTCGTCATGGACGGCGACGATCCGCTCCACCGGCACCTTGTAGAAGTCCCGCAGCGCGGCCGTCGGCCCGCCCGACAGATTCATGAACGACATCGGCTTGGCGATGACCACCCGCCGGCTGGACGGACCCGGCGCACCGAGCCGCCCCTCGACGACCTGCGCCCGCGACTTGTGCGCCTTGAACTTGGCCCGCATGCGCTCCGCGAGCAGGTCCGCGACCATGAAGCCCACGTTGTGCCGGTTCGCCGCGTACTCCGGGCCGGGGTTGCCCAGGCCCACGATGAGCCAGGGACTGCTGTCGTCCGTCATCTGCATACCTCCTTATAGCCAACCGCCGCCCCGCTCCGGGCGGAGCGGGGCGGCGGCGGCAAAGAAAATCCGAAGCAGGCGAGGATCAGGCCTCGGTGCTCGCGGCCTCGGCCGGGGCCTCGGTCTGCGCGGCCAGGACCTGCAGGACGACGGCGTCGGCGTCGATGGCGAGGGTGGTGCCGGCCGGCAGGATGACGTCCTTGGCGAGGACGGAGGCACCGGCCTCGAGGCCCGCGATGTTGGCGGTGACGGACTCGGGGAGGTGGGTGGCCTCGGCCTCGACCGTGAGGGTGTTCAGGATGTGCTCGAGCAGGTTGCCGCCCGGGGCCAGCTCGCCCTCGGTGTGGACCGGAACCTCGACGGTGACCTTCTCGCCCTTGGAGACGACGAGCAGGTCGACGTGGACCAGGAAGCCCTTGAGCGCGTCACGCTGGACGGCCTTGGGGATGACCAGCTCGGTGCGGCCCTCGATGTCCAGGGAGAGCAGGACGTTCGGGGTCTTGAGCGCCATCATGAGCTCGTGGCCCGGGAGGGTGACGTGGACCGGCTCGCCACCGTGGCCGTAGACGACGGCGGGAACCTGGGCGGCGGCACGGGCGCGGCGGGCGAAGCCCTTGCCGAACTCGCGGCGGACCTGTGCGGGGATCTTGACCTCGGACACGGGGCACTCCTCGTAAGCAATGGGGATCTGACGGCCGTTACCCGGCCCACGACAGACCTTGCTACGAAGAGCGCGTCGATAACGGACCGCCGCACACTGCACACAGCAGTGCGGCCTCCCTCGCCGAGCAACTCGATGAGTCTACCCGGCGGGAAGGCCGCACTGAAATCGATCTATGGAGCGGGTTACGCCTGCTCGTCGAAGAGGCTCGTGACCGAACCGTCCTCGAAGACCTCGCGCACCGCGCGGGCGATCGTCGGCGCCATCGACAGCACCGTGATCTTGTCGAGCTCCAGGTCGCCCGGGTCGGGCAGCGTGTTCGTGAAGACGAACTCGCTCACCTTGGAGTTCTTCAGACGGTCCGCGGCGGGACCGGACAGGATGCCGTGCGTGGCCGTCACGATGACGTCCTCCGCGCCGTTGGCGAACAGGGCGTCCGCCGCGGCGCAGATCGTGCCACCGGTGTCGATCATGTCGTCGACCAGGACGCAGATGCGGCCCTTCACATCACCGACGACCTCGTGCACGGTGACCTGGTTGGCGACGTCCTTGTCACGACGCTTGTGCACGATCGCCAGCGGCGCGTCCAGACGGTCGCACCAGCGGTCGGCGACGCGCACCCGGCCGGCGTCCGGCGAGACGACGGTGAGCTTGGAACGGTCGACCTTCGCACCCACGTAGTCGGCGAGCACCGGCAGCGCGGAGAGGTGGTCCACCGGGCCGTCGAAGAAGCCCTGGATCTGGTCGGTGTGCAGATCGACCGTGAGGATGCGGTCGGCACCCGCGGTCTTCAGCAGATCCGCGATCAGACGGGCCGAGATCGGCTCGCGACCGCGGTGCTTCTTGTCCTGACGGGCGTAGCCGTAGGACGGGATGATCACGGTGATGCTCCGGGCGGAGGCCCGCTTCAGAGCATCGATCATGATGAGCTGCTCCATGATCCACTTGTTGATGGGAGCCGTGTGGCTCTGCATCAGGAAGCAGTCGGCACCGCGCGCCGACTCCTGGAAGCGGACGTAGATCTCACCGTTGGCGAAGTCGAATGCCTTGGTCGGGACCAGGTCGACACTCAGCTGGTGCGCGACCTCCTCGGCAAGCTCGGGGTGGGCGCGGCCGGAGAAGAGCATCAGCTTCTTCTCGCCGGTCGTCTTGATCCCGCTCACAGCACAGTCTCCTTGGATGTCCATTTGTGTGCGCTTATCACGGTACGCCCCGCACGGCGTGACCGTGTCACGGTCACTGCTCGCCGTCGGGCTCCTGGCGAGCCGTGGAAGCGGCCTGTGCGGCCGCGCTTCCGGGACGCTTACGGGCGACCCAACCCTCGATATTCCGCTGCTGACCACGGGCGACAGCCAGCGAACCCGGGGGCACATCCTTGGTGATGACGGAGCCGGCAGCGGTGTACGCGCCGTCCCCGACCGTGACAGGAGCCACAAACATGTTGTCCGACCCGGTCCGGCAGTGCGAACCGATCGTCGTGTGGTGCTTGTTCACACCGTCGTAGTTCACGAAGACGCTCGCCGCGCCGATGTTGCTGTACTCACCGATGGTCGCATCGCCGACGTACGACAGGTGCGGCACCTTGGTGCCCTCGCCGATGTCGGCGTTCTTCATCTCGACGTACGCCCCGGCCTTCGACTTGCGGCCGAGCTTCGTACCCGGCCGCAGATACGCGTACGGACCGACGGTGGCCCCCTCGCCGATCAGCGCGCTGTCGGCGACGGTGTTGTCCACCACGGCGCCCGCGCCGACGGACGTGTCCTTCAGGCGGGAGTTCGGGCCGACCTCGGCGCCCGTGGCGATGTGCGTGGCGCCCAGCAGCTGCGTACCGGGCTGGACGAGCGCGTCCGGCTCGAAGGTGACCGTGACGTCCACCCAGGTCGTGGCGGGATCGACGACCGTCACACCGCTCATCATCGCGTCGTGCAGCAGCCGCTCGTTGAGCAGCTTGCGGGCCTCGGCGAGCTGGACGCGGTTGTTGATGCCCAGGATCTCCCGGTGATCGCCCGCGACGGCCGCACCGACCCGGTGACCGGCCTCGCGCAGGATGCCGAGCACATCGGTGAGGTACTCCTCACCCTGGCTGTTGTCCGTGCGGACCTTGCCGAGCGCGTCGGTCAGGAGCTGGGCGTCGAACGCGAACACCCCGGAGTTGATCTCACGGATGGCGCGCTGCGCGTCGGTGGCGTCCTTGTGCTCGACGATCGCGGTCACGGCGCCGCTGTCGTCACGCACGATGCGGCCGTAGCCGGTGGAGTCGGGGACCTCGGCGGTCAGCACGGTGACGGCGTTGCCGTCGGCGGCGTGGGTGTCGCTGAGGGCCTTGAGGGTGGCGCCGGTCAGCAGGGGGGTGTCACCGCAGACCACGACGACGGTGCCGTCGAGGGCGATCCCGCTGTCGCCGAGCGACTCCAGGCCCATCCGCACGGCGTGGCCGGTGCCGTTCTGCTCGTACTGGACGGCGGTGCGGGTGGCCGGGTCGATCTCCGCCAGATGCGCGCTCACCTGCTCGCGGGCGTGCCCGACGATCACCACGAGGTGCTCGGGGTCCAGCTCGCGGGAGGCGGCGACGACGTGCCCGACGAGGGAGCGGCCGCAGATGGCGTGCAGGACCTTGGGGGTCGCCGACTTCATGCGGGTGCCCTCACCCGCTGCGAGGACGACGACGGCTGCCGGGCGGTTGGCGCTCACGGGTGTGCCCTTCGGCTTCGAGTGGTGGACACCCGAAGGATACCGGTGCGTATGGAGGCCGAAACGCGGGCGGGTCCTGACCTGGAGGTCAGGACCCGATATTCGAACATCCAGCTCCCCCGCCAGGACTCGAACCCGGACAGATGGCACCAAAAGCCACAGTGCTGCCAATTACACCACGGGGGATAGTGTCGGTCTAAACCGGACATTACGTCAGGCTGTCGATCGCGACCCCAACACTATGCCGTACCACCGGCCTTCGACGCGACGGTATAGGTCAGCTGCCGCCGACCGCTGTCGCGGACGCGCGCCGCGAGGTGCTCGCGACGCCCCTCCCCGGATCCTTCGACACGCCGAGCTCCGCCACGATCTCACCGCACGTCTTCCCGCCCGTCGCGGCTCCCGTACGCGGGCCTTCATGTCTGTTTTGGCTTGGAGCATGCACCGAAGCCTCGTCGTACGTGCGTGCACATGTGCCGAAAATCTGGCTGATTCAACAGTTCGAGGGAAAAGCTCGCTATTCGTCCTTGTTCGCACACCCTCCGTGCTGCCGTGCGCACCGGAAAAGCGGTGGCCCCCGCCCTTAGTCTGGGAGGTATGACCACAACGGGGGCAATCGCGGAAGCGGGCGCGCGGGGCGCGCCCTCGGGGCCTTGGTGGTGGGCCCGGCGGCGGAGTATGGCGCTGGATGTCGCGCTGGCTCTGGTGTCGGTGCTGGAGTGTGTGCTGGAGGGGGTGCAGTTCGCCGGCGAGCACGGGTTGCCGGCGGGGCTCGGGGCGGTGGTCGGAATTCCGGCCGGGGCCTCGCTGCTGCTGCGGCGGCGGTGGCCGGTCGCCGTGGTGCTGGTGTCGATCGCGATCACGCCGGCCGAGATGGGTTTCCTGCTCAGCATCGTCGGCCTGTACACGCTGGCGGCGTCCGAGGTGCCGCGTCGGATCACGGCCGTGCTGGCCGGGGCGTCGCTGGCGGGGACGCTGATCGTGACGTTCGTGCGGTTCCAGCAGGACATGGCGCAGGACGGTTATCAGCCGGGCTTCTGGGTGGTCGTGGCGTTCACGGTGGCGATGGCGCTGGGGCTGACGGCTCCGCCCGTGCTGCTGGGGTTGTACGTGGGGGCGCGGCGCCGGCTGGTCGACAGTCTGCGGGAGCGGGCGGACGGGCTGGAGCGGGAGCTGTCGCTGCTGGCGGACCGGGCGGAGGAGCGGGCGGTGTGGGCCCGTAACGAGGAGCGCACCCGGATCGCGCGGGAGATGCACGACGTGGTGGCGCACCGGGTGTCGTTGATGGTGGTGCACGCGGCGGCGTTGCAGGCGGTGGCGTTGAAGGATCCGGAGAAGGCGTCGAAGAACGCGGGTCTGGTCGGTGACATGGGCCGGCAGGCGCTGACGGAGTTGCGCGAGATGCTCGGTGTGCTGCGGACGTCGTCGGACGGGATGGTGGCGGAGAAGCCGGCGGCGGCGCAGACGCAGCGGTTGGCGGCGGTGGCGGCGGTGGCGTCGGCGCGGGTGTCGGCTGGTGCCGCGGGTGGTCATGACGACGACGGGGGTCCGGTCGGTGACGGACCGTGTCTGGACGGTCTGGCGGATCTGGTGGGGCAGTCGCGGGCGGCGGGGATGGCCGTGGAGCTGTCGGTGGAGGGTGAGGAGCGGGCGTACGGGCGGCGGGTGGAGCGTACGGCCTACCGCGTGGTGCAGGAGGCGCTGACGAACGTCCACAAGCACGCCCCGGGCGCGAAGGCGCAGGTGCGGTTGGCGCACCGGGAGGGCGAGGTGGCGTTGCAGGTGGAGAACGGCCCGTCGGACGGTGGTGCGGACGCGGGGCTGCCGAGTGGTGGCAATGGTCTGGTGGGGATGCGGGAGCGGGTGTCCGCGCTCGGTGGGGTGTTCGTGTCGGGGCCGACGGAGGCGGGTGGTTTCCGGGTGTCCGCGGTGATCCCGGACCGGGTGCGGGCGGTCTGACCGGGCGCTCCGGACGGGGCGCGGGTGTCCTCCGGACGGAGCGCGGGTGTCAGCGGCGTCCGGCGGACAGTCGTGCGGGGCGGGTGCCGGTGACCAGGGTGCCGATGGCGTGGTCGATGTCGGGGCCGAGGTACCAGTCGCCGGTGTGGTCGAGGCTGTAGACGCGGCCGTGGGTGTCGATGGTGAGCAGGGCCTGGTTGTCGGCTTCCTGGCCGAGGGGGCAGACCTCGGTGCCGAGCGCGCGGCCGAGGTCGGCGACGGTGCGGGCGAGGTGGAGGCCGTGCAGGGGGTCGATGTGGAAGGGCGTGGGGGCGATGTGGCGGCCCGCGCCGGGGGCGGCGATGCGCAGTCCGCCGAATTCGGCCCAGGCCTCGACGGCGGCGGGGAAGACCGTGTGCCGGTGGCCGGCGGGGGAGACGTGGGCGCGCAGGGCGTCGGCCCAGTTCTCGGCGGCTTTGATGTCCCAGCGGCCGGGCTGCCAGCCGGCTTCGCGCAGGGCCGCGTCGACGGCTACGGGGAAGCGGGTGGCGGCGGTGCGGTCGAAGGCGCGCATGTGTGTCAGCTCTTGCCGTTGGTGGAGGCGGCGGGGTCGACGGACCGTACGCCGAAGTGGGTCAGGAGTGCGGTGCAGGAGCGGCAGGGGGGTGCGTAGCTGCCGTGCCGGGGGTCGCCGTCCTCGCGGATGTGGCGTGCGGTGAGTTTGGACTGTTTGAGTGCGCGCCGGGCCTCGCCGTGGGTGAGGGGTTTGCGGGAGGCACGTTTGCTGCGGCCGGCTTCGAAGGCGCTGAGGTAGCGGGTGAGGAGGACGGCTTCGGGGCAGCGGCCGGTGAAGCGTTCGCGTCGCTCGCTGGTGAGGGTGTCGAGGAAGTCCTGGACGAGCGGGTGGAGGGCGGGTGGCTGGTCGGATCTGCCCGCGGTGCAGGTGAGGGTCTCGCCGCGGACGGAGAGCGCGGCGGCCACGGCGGGGAGTATGCCGTCGCGGCGGTGGAGCAGTGCGGGGGCGCGGTCGGCGTCGTCGGTGGCGCTCCAGGTGAGCCGGGGGTCGCCCGGTGTGCCGCCGTCGGTGTGGCGGTCCTGCGTCGTGTGCATGGTGGTTCTTCCCTCCCGTGCAATCCCCCTGTTGCGGGGATCAGACTGCCAAATGGGATGCGGGGTGTGGAAGTCAGGGCGGTGTTGTGCGCGCGTCGTGTGACGGATGTGCTTGATGAGGTCAGGGGTGGTGAGGCTGTGCGAACCCTTGGCGCACTGGGGACGGGCGGGGTGGAACGGGAGGCTCCGCGTGGGCGGGGGCGGGGGCCTCTCTTGCGCCACCGCATAGGCTGTCCGCCACGAGGTGTCCTCGGCCATGGGGACACCGACCGGCCGAGCCGCCCCGTGGTCCGGCCGGGGATCTGGTGGCCCGCGGCGTCCGCCGCATCTGTCCGGGCCTCCAGGAGACACAGTCAGCAGGGGGCATCCGCCATGACGACAGGTCGGCTCGGGCAGCAAGCCGCGCCACCGAACACGGCCTACGCAGGGCAGGTCGTGCACTTCCCGGACCCGGTCCGGGCCAGCCGCTACCCCAAGGGCGTGCGGGTGGACGACGACGGTTTCCCGGACTTCTCGCCGTACGCGCGTGCCGCCGCGGAGATCGCGGAGCCGCCGGAGGGTTTCGGCGTGGACGAGCTGCGGCTGACCGACTACGTGTCGGCGAACGCCGCCCTGCACGCCGACGGTCACGAGCTGTGGGCCAGTCTGCCGCCGGTGGCGACGCCGCACGGCTGGACGTGGCACCACTCGGTCCGCAGCCGCCGGCTGGAGCTGATCCCGGTGGAGGTCAAGGCGCTGCTCAGGCATCACGGCGGGCTGGCGACGGCCCCGGTGGACCAGGACAAGCGCGGCACCCGGCCGTTGGCGGAGACCCGGCCGGTGCACTTCGCGCTGCCGCAGCGGGACCTCGCGGTCTCGGAGGAGCAGGTGCGGGGTGTCGAGGAGGACCTCGGCTACCGGCTGCCGGGCGCCTACCGCGCGTTCCTGAAGGCGGCCGGCGGCTGCGCCCCGGTGGGTGCCGCGCTGGACGCGGAGCTGGGGCTGCTGCTGGACCAGCCGTTCTTCACGGTGCGGGACGAGGCGGCGGTCAATGACCTCGTGTACATCAACAAGTGTCTGCGCGACCACTTCACCAAGGACTACCTGGGTGTGGGGTTCGTGCAGGGCGGTGTGATCGCGGTCAAGGTGAGGGGCGAGGCGATCGGGTCGGTGTGGTTCTGCCCGTACGACGACGCCCGTGACCAGGACGGTCTGACGGTGCAGGAGCGGGTGGAGCGGCTGCTGTTGCCCTGCGGTGAGGATTTCGACGCGTTTCTCTCCCGGCTGGCGGGTGGTCCGCCGGAGCTGGAGACCGTGGCGAATCTGATGGTGGACGGCGGCTTCGCTTACGCCGTCCCGGTGGAGGGGTGAGCGCGATGGTGACGTTCGCGCAGGCGCAGGAGCGCGCGGAGCGCTGGGTCAACGGCGACGTACCGGCGTATCTGCACCGTGAGGTGCGGGTGCGGGAGTTCGACCTGGGCTTCGTGGCCTGGGCCGAGGACCGTGCGGACTGCCCCACGACGGACGGCGGACGGGCGCGCCTGGTGATCGCCCGTGACAGCGGGGAGACCACGCTGTGGCCGGGGCTGCCGGTGGGTGAGGTGATCCGTCGGTACGAAGAGGAGTACGGGGCTGTGGACGAGTCGGTACCGGTGGCGGACACTCCGCCGAAGCGGTTGGACCTGGAGGCGACGTCGTTCCTGCTGAGCCCGCCTCAGTGGTTGCAGGACGCGGCGGACGCGATCGGGATCCCGGACCGGCGGTCCGGGTCCTCCTCGGCTGCCTCCTCCTCTTCCGACGCCTCGTCGTCTTCGCCGGCCCCTGCGGACGCCCCGTCCGTGCCCGCCGCCCGTGCGGAAGGGGGCCGGCCGCCCGCCGATGCCCCTGCTCCGGCGGCCCCTGCTCCGGCCGCTCCTGCTCCGGCTCCTGTTCCGACGGGGGCGACGCCGTGGGCCGGTGCCGACACGAACACGGGGGCGGACGACAGCGACCGTTCGGTCGGTCTGCCCGCCACGGTCTTCGCGCCCGCGCTGGAGGACACCGCCGCGCCGGACGCCGCGCCGCCCGCCGTGCCGGCGGACGCCAAGACGGCGCTGATGGCTGCGGGCAGCGCGCTGCCCCGTACGGCCATCGCGCCCGCGATCGACGACCCCGCCGCGCCTGCTCCGGGTGCGCCCGTTCCCGCCGCGCCCGCGCCCGTTGCCGCTCCCGAGCCGCCGGTCGCTCAGCCGCCGGTCGCCCAGCCGCAGGCGCAGCCGAGCGCACCGCCGAGTGCGCCTCCGGCCGCGCCGCCGGGTGGGTACGTCCGCACGCAGCTCGTCTCCCAGCTCGACGACAGTCTCGGTGCGGGCATCCCGAACGCGGCGGTCGCGCCGGGTGGTGCGCAGGCGCCCGGTGCGCCGGTGCCGCCCGGACCTCCCGGTGCCCCGGGCATGCCGCCCGCGTTCCCGGGCGCTCCCGGTCAGCCTCCCGCGGCTGCGTACCCGGGTCAGCCCGGTGCGCAGCCTCCGGCGGCGCCCGCTCCCGGTCAGCCGCAGGGTGTGCACGCGGCGGCGACGATGCTCGCCGGTCCCGGCACCCCGGGTGTTCCCGGTGCGGCCCCGGTGCCTCCCGGCCCGCCCGGTGCCCCCGGTGCTCCGGGGCAGGGGCAGGTTCCCGGCCGTCCGCAGCCGCCCGGTGTCCCGGGTCAGCCCGGTGCGCAGCCTCCGGCGGCGCCCGCTCCCGGTCAGCCGCAAGGCGTCCACGCGGCGGCGACGATGCTCGCCGGTCCCGGCACGCCGGGCATGCCGGGCGCGCCGGGTCAGCCGCCCGCTGCCCCGATGCCTCCGGCGGCCCCGATGGGTGCCGCGGCCCCCGCCGCCGCCCCGGGCGGGTACGGGTATCCGCAGGCCGCTCCCACCGGGCTGCCGACCGTGGGTCCCGGCTACATGGCCGTGCTGCGCTACCGCGCGCAGGACGGTTCCGAGCAGCAGATCATCCGGCGCAGCGCGCCGGGTACGCCGCATCCCGAGTGGCAGATCCTGCATGAGCTGCGGGCGATGAACGTGCCGCCGCAGCAGGTGCTGGAGCTGCACACGGAGCTGGAGTCGTGTGATCTGCCCGGTGGTTACTGCGCCCGGATGGTGCGGGAGACGTGGCCGCAGGTGCGGATCAGTCATACGGCCGCGTACGGGCGGGATCATCTGACCCGTCAGCAGGGTGTGCGGCACCTGGTGGAGCATCAGGGCGAGCTGCACCAGGTCGCGGACGGGCCGGCGCGTCCGGCGCCGAACCGGGTGCCGTTGCCGCACCCGAGCCAGGTGCAGCAGGCGCCGCCGGTCGCCCCGGACGGCATCGCGCGTGAGCTGGTGGAGGCGTTCGGCCCGCAGGGCATCTTCCGCTTCGACCAGCGGGCGGTCTCGCGTCAGGGCGTGCCGGACATCGTGGCGCAGACGCTGGTGTGGGCGGGTCTGCCGGTCGACTTCGGCCCGTTCTTCTGGGGTCAGGCGCAGCCGGGCCGTCCGGTGCCGACGCTGGCGGAGCTGGCGGCGGAGCGCGGGGTGCGGCCGTCGCCGGACGCGGGTTCGTATCTCGTCATGGGCAGTGATTTCGGCCGTCAGTTGTGTGTGCAGTACGGGACGGCGCACATCGTGGCGGTGCCGATGGAGGCGGGTCCGGACGGCGGTTCGGTGGCGCCGCAGTTCGTCAACACGAGCCTGCCTCAGTTCGTACGCTGTTTGGCGCTGCTCGGGAAGATGTGGCGCTGGCGCTACGGGCTGACGCCGGAGCAGGCCGGGCGCTGGACCGTGGATTTCCAGGCTCAGCTCATGGCGTTGGACCCCGCGGCGCTGTCGTCGCCGGAGAACTGGTGGGCCGTACTGCTGGAGCAGATGTGGGACGGTCTTTTCTAGCGACCGGCCGACGTAGTCAAGGGCACAGGGCGCTCGACCCGGGTGAGGGGTCGGGCGCCCTGCGTCGTGGGTCGGCGCATCCTTGAGAGATAAAAAGGGCGGAGTGTCGCGTTTTGGGCGCTTCGGTGGTCCAGGAAATGATGTGCGCCGGATCGCGTCGCATACCGGATATCCGGATATAAGGGGCTTCAAGGATGAGTGCATCGGTGTCTCCCGACGGTTTCGCTGTGGTGCGGGGCCGCGGCTACCGGCCTGAGCAGGTCGAGCGCGCGGCGGCGGAGTTCGCACGTCAGCGGGACGGGGCGTGGGAGCGGGTGGCGCGACTGACCGTGCTCGCGCGGGAGATGGAGAGCGAGGTGGAGCGCCTCGCCCAGGTGGTGGCGCAGCTTCCGCCGCAGACGTACGAGTCGCTCGGTTCGCGGGCCCGGGGGCTGCTGACCACCGCGGAGGCCGAGGCGGCGGGTCTGCGTGAGCGCGCCGACGCGGCGGCGGCCGAGCTGCGGGAGGCCGCCGAGGCCCATGCCCGCACGGTCCGGGACGAGGCGCACGCCTACGCCGTGGCGGTGAAGGCGGAGTCGGAGGGCTGGGCGCGGCAGGCGGTGCTGGCCGCGCAGTCCGCGGCGGACGAGCTGCGGGCGGAGGTGCGCCGGGAGGTCAAGGCGCGGCGCGGGGAGTCGCTGGCGGCGCTGCGGGAGATGCGCCAGCACACGGCGGGTCTGCTGGCGGAGCAGGAGAAGGACCAGGCCGAGCGGTGGGACGTGGCGGGGCGCGAGATCGCCGAGCGGGAGGCCGCGATGGACGTGCGGGTGGCCGCCCTGGAGGAGTACGCGCGCTCGACGCTGGGGGAGGCGCAGCGCCGGTTCGCGGAGGCGGAGGAGGCCGCGCGGCACGGCCAGGAGGACGCGGAGGCGCAGGCGGGGGCGTTGCTCGCGCAGGCGCGGGTGCGCGAGGAGCGCATCAACCGGGAGACCGAGCGGCTGCTGCGGGAGCACGAGGAGCGCCGCGAGGAGCTCCGGTCGCACATGGCGCATGTGCGGCACAGTCTGGCGGCGTTGACGGGCAAGCCGGTCGCCGAGGACGCGGGCGCGGGCGAGCTGTAGGAGCTGACGGCCCTCCGGGGCCGAGCCGCCGTCCCGCCCGGGCCCCGCGAGGCGGGGACGGGCGGGACGGTGCGGTGCTCAGGACTTCGGGGTGCTGCTCGGGGTGGTGGACGGCTGCTGCGTGGGCTTCTTCGCCTCCACGTTCAGGTGCACGAGGAGGACCTGATCATCGGCGGTGACGATGCGGAGGGTGAAGGCGCCGGTCCTGCCGTCGGCGAAGAACTCCGGCAGTTCGATCTGCCCGTTCCCGTCGGTCTTGCCGAGGTTGAACTTGCGGACCGGCTTGCCGTTCTCGTCCTTGAAGTAGGGGCCGGTCTCGACGGCCTTCTTGCCGTTGGCGGAGGCCACGGTGGCGGTCATGCCGATGCCGGCCACGGCCTTGCCGTCCTTGGAGGCCTGGATCACGACCTTGCAGTCGAAGGGGCTGTTCGGCTGGGCCACAGCGCACTCGTTGCCGACGCGCTCGATCTTGTCGGCGTGTGGTGCCGGGGCGGGTTTGACGGTCGCGTTGAAGTCGACGGGCGTGACGCCGTCCTTGCCCTCGACGGTGACATGCAAGGTGAACTCGCCGACGCTGTCGCCCGCGAGGATGGTCGGCGCGGTGGCGATGCCGTCCTTGAGCGTCGTGGCGGTGACCTTCTTGGAGCCGCCCAGGAAGCTGGCCTCCGTGCCCTCGCCCTTGATCTCGAAGACCACCCGAGTGTCGGCGACCGGCTTGCCGGCCTTGTCGAGGGCCCTTACCTTCGCGCGTTCCTCAAAGACCTCGCCCGTATTGGTCTCCCACTTGGCCGCGCTCATCCGCTCCAGGCGGCTGACGGGTGACGGGATCGGCTTGGTGGGATCGGGCTTCGGCTCGGGCTTCGGGGTCGGCTTCTGCGGGTCCGGCTTCTGCGGGTCGGGCTTCGGGGTCGGCTTCTGCGGAGTCGGCTTCTGGGGCGAGGGCGTCTGCTTGCCCGGGCTGGGCTTGTTGCTCGGCGGCGTCGTCGTCGAGCCGCCCCCGGGTGTGGCGCCGGAGGAGGGGGTGGTGGGGCGCTTGCCCGGGGTGTCGCCCGACGGGTCGTGCGGGGTGGTCGGGATGTTGTCGGGCACCGTGCCCACGTTGCCGCTCTGGTACGTACGCATCCAGGCCAGGACGGCGGTGACGTACTCGCGGGACTGGTTGTAGCTCAGCACGGCCTTGTCGAGGTCGGCGCTGCTGTTCAGGTCCCGGTTGTTCGCGCAGAGGTAGTGGGCGGTGCCCAGCGCGGCGTCGAAGATGTTGTTGGGGTCCTTGATGCCGTCGCCGTTGCCGTCGGCGCCGGACATCTCCCAGGTGGAGGGGATGAACTGGGTCGGGCCGACGGCCCGGTCGTACTCGGTGTCGCCGTCCCAGCGTCCCTTGTCGGTGTCCCGGATCTCGGCGAACTGACCGCCGGTCAGCCGGGGGCCGCGGATCGGCTTCTCGGTCGAGCCGTCGCTGCGCAGCCCGTAGCCGCCGGCGTGCACCGACTCCACACGGCCGATGCCCGCGATGAGCTCCCACGGGATGTGGCAGCCCGGCAGCTGGGTCGCGGCGAGGCGCGCGGCGTTCTGATAGGCGGCCAGGGCGGTCTTGGGGATGCCCGTGTTGCCGTCGGGGGCGTCGCCGCCGGGCTTGCCGGCGTTGCCCGGGTTCTTCGGGGCGAGGTCGGGCAGGGCGAGGTTGGGCACGCCGTGCGGCTTGCCCTGGGGGTCGGAAGGTCTGGGTGAGGAATCGTCGGCACCGGCGGTGTTGTGCGGCGGGCTGACGCCGACAGCCGCCGTGAGGCTGGCGACGAGCAGAGCAGTGCACAGTCCCTGCCGGGAGACGCTGGCAGCGCGAGTACGAAGTATCTTCACGGAGGCTGCTTCCTTGGGAGACCGACTGGCCGGTGCGAGGGGGGTCGCACGTGCCCCCCACGGCCATAGACCCGAACACTAATTCCCTCTGGCCCCAATTGTCTTGTCCCGGGACCGGCTTCACGTATTCTTCGCTCTTCGTTCCCCCCGAGGGGTCCATTTCCCCCCTGTTACCCCCTGTCTTCGACTGTTCGTCCGCCCGGCGACCCCGAGACGGGGGCGGCCCGGCGGGGCGCGTCCCCTAGGGGTGGCTCCGTACATCCCCCTCAGCCCCGGCTCGTACCGCAGCAGGATGCTCCGGCCGAGGGCGATATCTAGCCTTTTTATGGGCGGCCGGAGGGGTGTCGGTAGGGCTAGCACCACCCCCAAGACAGGGACGGGCACCATCGTGGCCGCGTCCGGATTCCCGCAGGCTTTACGACGTGTCCTTCCCCCGCTCGCGGCGGGACGTATCCGGGCACGACGCGTTGCACAGACATAGGAGACCTACCGTGAAAACGGCTGTATCGATTCCCACGACCGGGGGCAGTGGAGGACATGCGGCCGTCGCGGCGAGGGCCCGTCAGGTCCTCAAGGCGTACGGGGCGGGGGAGACCCGGGTCGTCGCGCTCGACCACGTGGACGTGGACATCGCCCGTGGGCAGTTCACGGCCATCATGGGCCCGTCCGGGTCCGGCAAGTCGACGCTGATGCACTGCCTGGCCGGCCTCGACACCGTCACCTCCGGGCAGATATTCATCGACGACACCGAGATCACCGGGCTCAAGGACAAGAAGCTCACCCAGCTGCGCCGGGACCGGATCGGCTTCATCTTCCAGGCCTTCAACCTGCTGCCGACGCTGAACGCCCTGGAGAACATCACGCTCCCCATGGACATCGCCGGCCGCAAGCCGGACCGGGCGTGGCTGGACCGCGTCGTGGAGACCGTGGGCCTCGCGGGCCGCCTCAAGCACCGGCCCAACCAGCTCTCCGGCGGCCAGCAGCAGCGCGTCGCCGTGGCCCGCGCCCTCGCCGCCCGACCCGAGATCATCTTCGGTGACGAGCCCACCGGAAACCTGGACTCGCGGGCCGGCGCCGAGGTGCTGGGCTTCCTGCGCCGCTCGGTCGACGAGCTGGGCCAGACCATCGTCATGGTCACCCACGACCCGGTGGCCGCCTCGTACGCGGACCGGGCGCTGTTCCTGGCGGACGGGCGGATCGTCGACGAGATGTACCAGCCGACGGCCGACCTGGTCCTGGAGCGGATGAAGCACTTCGACGCACGCGGGCGGGTGTCGTGACCGTCCTCAGGACCTCCCTGCGCAACTTCGTCGCCCACAAGGGGCGGATGGCGCTGTCCGCCGTCGCGGTGCTGCTGTCGGTGGCATTCGTCTGCGGCACGCTCGTCTTCACCGACACCATGAGCGCCACGTTCGACAAGCTCTTCGCCTCCACCGTCTCCGACGTCAGCGTCGCCGCGCCGAAGAACGACGACGCCCAGCAGACCGGCAGGCCGCAGACCGTCCCCGCGTCCCTGAAGGCGAAGCTCGCCGCGGCCGACGGGGTCGCGAAGGTCGAGCCGCACGCCACCAACCAGCAGATCACCGCCGCCGACGCGCGGAACAAGAACATCGGCCCCACCTCCGGCGCCCCCACCGTGGGCACCAACTGGAGCGACAGCCAGAAGAAGTCCGTCGACATCACCAGCGGGCACGAGCCGCGCGGCGCCACCGAGGTCGTCCTCGACTCCGACACCGCCGACAAGCACGGGCTGAAGCTGGGTGACACCCTGCGCGTGATGGCCGCTCCGGGCGACTTCAAGGTCACGATCACCGGTCTCGCCACGTACCGGACCACCAACCCGGGTGCGGCGGTCCTCTACTTCGACACCGCGACCGCCCAGAGCAAGCTCCTCGGCACCACCTCCGCTTACAGCGGTTACGGTCTGACGGCGGCCGCCGGGGTCAGCGACGAGCAGCTGAAGAAGAGCGTCACCGCCGCCATCGGCACCGGATACACGGTGCACACCGCCGCCGAGACGAAGGCGGAGGCCCAGAAGGAGGTCGGTTCCTTCCTCGACGTCATGAAGTACGCGCTGCTCGGCTTCGCCGGCATCGCCGTGCTCGTCGGCATCTTCCTCATCGTCAACACCTTCTCCATGCTGGTCGCCCAGCGCACCCGGGAGATCGGTCTGATGCGGGCCATCGGCTCCAGCCGCAAGCAGATCAACCGGTCGGTGCTGGCCGAGGCGCTGCTCCTCGGCGTCGTCGGCTCGCTCCTCGGGATCGGCGGCGGTGTCGCCCTGGCCATCGGGCTGATGGAGCTCATGGGCTCCCTGGGCATGAAGCTCGACACCTCCGAGCTGACCATCAAGGCCACCACGCCGCTGGTGGGCCTCGCGATCGGTGTCGTCGTCACCGTCCTCGCCGCCTACCTGCCCGCCCGCCGGGCCGGGAAGATCTCGCCCATGGCCGCCCTGCGCGACGCGGGTACCCCCGCCGACGGCAAGGCCGGCAAGGTACGGGCCGCCCTCGGCCTGCTGCTCACCGGCGCGGGCGCGGCCGCCCTCGTCGCGGGCGGCGCGGCGGACCGGGCACAGGCGGGCTCGGCGTTCCTGGGCCTGGGCGTGCTGCTGACCCTCGTCGGCTTCGTCGTCGTGGGCCCGCTGCTGGCCTCCGTCGTCGTCCGCGGCCTCAGCGTGGTCGTGCTGCGCCTCTTCGGCCCCGTCGGCCGTCTCGCCGAGCGCAACGCGCTGCGCAACCCGCGGCGTACGGGCGGCACGGCCTCCGCCCTGATGATCGGCCTGGCTCTCGTCGCCGCCCTCTCGGTGGTCGGCTCGTCCATGGTTGCCTCGGCCACGGACCAGCTCGACAAGTCGGTCGGCGCGGACTTCATCATCGGCGGCGACGCCGGGCCGCTGAGCCCCGCCATGGTCAAGGCCGTCCGCTCGGCGGACCACATCGCGCACTTCACCGAGTACACCGGCGTCAACGCCAGGATCACCACTCCGGACGGCACCACCGCCACGGAACAGCTGACCGCGGCCACGCCCACGTACGCCCAGGACCTGCGGATCGAAACGGTCCGCGGCAAGCTGTCGGACGCCTACGCCACGGACGCCATGTCGGTGCCGGAGGGCTGGGCGAAGGAGCACGGCGTCACCATGGGCGATCGGCTGACCGTCGCCATGGTCGACGGCCGGACGGCGAAGCTGAAGGTCAACGCGATCACGTCGGACGACACCACGTTCGACAAGGGCGCGATGTACACGAACATCGCCACCGCCAAGCGCTACCTCCCGGCGGACAAGGTCCCGGCGACCTCCATGATGTTCGCCAAGGCCGTGGACGGCCAGGAGAAGGAGGCGGCCGCGGCCCTGAAGGCGGCGGCCCGGGACTACCCGCAGATCGAGGTCCGTGACCAGGCCGACTACAAGGAGCTCATCAAGGGCCAGGTCGACCAGCTGCTCAACATGATCTACGGCCTGCTGGCCCTCGCCATCATCGTCGCGGTCCTGGGCGTCGTGAACACCCTCGCCCTGTCGGTCGTCGAGCGGACCCGCGAGATCGGCCTGATGCGCGCCATCGGCCTCTCCCGCCGCCAGCTGCGCCGCATGATCCGCCTGGAGTCGGTGGTCATCGCCCTCTTCGGCGCCCTCCTGGGCCTGGGCCTCGGGATGGCCTGGGGCATGACGGCCCAGAAGCTGCTGGCACTGCAGGGCCTGGGCATCCTGGAGATCCCCTGGCCGACGATCACCGCGGTCTTCCTCGGCTCGGCACTGGTGGGCCTGTTCGCCGCCCTGGTCCCGGCGTTCCGCGCGGGCCGGATGAACGTCCTGAACGCCATCGCCACGGACTGACCACCGGCAGGGCAAACGGCCCGGCCCGGACGCGCCACGGGGGTGCGCGTCGGGGCCGGGTCGTCCGCGTGCGGTCGGCCCGTCACAGGTGCCCCTCCGCCGTCCGGCCCATGCGGCGCGACCGGTTGCCGTACGGTGATCGGGGCACCCTTGGGAGGACGCATGACCACGCAGCCCATTCACGACGGTGGGGCGCTGATCCCCAGACCGGAGAAGACGTTCCCCGCGCTGCGGGCGGCTCTCGCGCAGGTCGCGCCGTCGCGCCTGGCGGAGATGACGACCGAGCGCGACACGGTCTTCACGATGGCCACCCAGTCCAACAGCTTCGGGCCGATCGCCATGTTCCAGCTCAAGTGGGCCACGGTGATCGAGATCGAGCGTTTCCCCGACGTCGCCCGGCGGCTGCGCGCAGCCGAGCACGCGGCCCAGACGCTCGACCGGGAGGATCCGGCATGGCGGGCCGCGATGGACGACATCAGGCAGATCATGGACGGCGCCCGGGCGCAGGTCGCCGGTGAGTGACTGGCACTGGGAGTACGACCCGGATCCCCGGCACGTCATCGGTGAGACGCCGAACCTCGCCTTCGTCGCGCTGGTGGAGGAGCGCGCGGACGAATTGGTGCGGGCCGCGGCAGCGCTCTACCTCGACGGCGCCGCCTGTCAGGGGCCCTCTCCCGGCCTGGGCGAGGAGGTCCTCCCGAACGGGATGTTCCAGTACCTGACGGTCGTGCGGCAGCGGTGCCTGTACGTCGTGCAGGTCACCCTGTGGCCCCTCTGAGCCGAGGCTGCCGGGGTCGATCGGGCCCGGGGCGGGACGCCCCGGGTGCGTTCGTGGTCCGACCGCGGTTGTCGGCCCGCCGTCGTAGGCTGGGGGCACCCCGGCCCGTATCCCACGTGTCGGGTGGTTCGCGTTGCCCACCCCCTGCACTCCTTTGTTCACATCGGGACGGAAGCCCCTCATGAGCCTGCACGGTCTGCTCGACGCCGTCGTCAATGATCCGGCGCTCGCCGAAGCGGTGAAGGCCGCGGCCGACGGGAAGCGGCCGCATGTCGATCTCGTCGGCCCGCCCGCCGCGCGCCCCTTCGCCATCGCCGCGCTCGCGCGGTCCGCCGGGCGGCCCGTGCTGGCCGTCACCGCCACCGGGCGGGAGGCCGAGGACCTGGCGGGCGCGCTGCGGTCGCTGCTGCCGCCCGACGGCGTCGTGGACTTCCCGTCCTGGGAGACGCTGCCGCACGAGCGGCTGTCGCCGCGCTCGGACACCGTCGGCCGGCGGCTCGCCGTGCTGCGCCGGCTCGCGCACCCGAGCAAGGACGACCCGGCCGCGGGGCCCGTCAGCGTCGTCGTCGCGCCCGTGCGGTCCGTGCTGCAGCCGCAGGTCAAGGGGCTCGGCGACCTGGAGCCCGTCGCGCTGCGCAGCGGGCAGAGCGCGGATCTCGGCGAGGTTACCGAGGCGCTGGCCGCCGCCGCGTACGCCCGGGTCGAACTGGTGGAGAAGCGGGGTGAGTTCGCCGTCCGCGGCGGGATTCTGGATGTGTTCCCGCCCACCGAGGAGCACCCGCTGCGCGTGGAGTTCTGGGGCGACGACGTCGAGGAGATCCGTTACTTCAAGGTCGCCGACCAGCGGTCCCTGGAGGCCGCCGAGCACGGCCTGTGGGCGCCGCCCTGCCGGGAGCTGCTGCTGACCGACGCCGTGCGGGCGCGGGCCGCGGAGCTCGCGGAGGAGCACCCCGAGCTCGGCGAGCTGCTCGGGAAGATCGCCGAGGGCATCGCGGTGGAGGGCATGGAGTCCCTCGCCCCGGCCCTGGTGGACGACATGGAGCTGCTGCTCGACGTCCTGCCCGCCGGGTCCATGGCGGTCGTCTGCGACCCCGAGCGGGTGCGGACGCGCGCCGCGGACCTCGTCGCCACCAGCCAGGAGTTCCTCCAGGCGTCCTGGGCGGCCACGGCGGGCGGCGGCGAGGCGCCCATCGACGTCGACGCGGCGTCCCTGTGGGGCATCGCGGACGTCCGGGACCGGGCCCGCGAGCTGGGCATGATGTGGTGGTCGGTCAGCCCCTTCGCGGCGGACGAGGAGGAGCTGGACGGCGACACCCTCAAGCTCGGCATGCACGCGCCCGAGGTCTATCGCGGTGACACCGCCCGCGCCCTGGCCGACACCAAGGGCTGGGTCGCCGACGGCTGGCGCACGGTGTTCCTCACCGAGGGCCACGGCCCCGCGGCCCGTACGGTCGAGGTGCTCGGCGGCGAGGGCATCCCCGCCCGCCTCGACGCCGATCTGCCCGAGCTGTCGCCGTCCGTCGTCCATGTCTCCTGCGCGAGCCTCGACAGCGGCTTCGTCGACCCCGGGCTGAAGATCGCGGTGCTGACCGAGACCGATCTGACCGGTCAGAAGTCGGCCAGCAAGGAACTGGGCCGGATGCCGGTCCGCCGCCGCAAGACGATCGACCCGCTGACGCTCCAGGCCGGTGACTACATCGTCCACGAGCAGCACGGCGTCGGCCGCTACATCGAGATGGTGCAGCGCACCGTGCAGGGCGCCACCCGCGAGTACCTGCTCGTGGAGTACGCGCCGGCCAAGCGCGGCCAGCCCGGCGACCGGCTCTACATCCCGACCGACCAGCTGGAGCAGGTCACCAAGTACGTCGGCGGCGAGGCCCCGACGCTGCACCGGCTCGGCGGCGCGGACTGGACGAAGACCAAGGCGCGCGCGAAGAAGGCCGTCAAGGAGATCGCCGCCGACCTGATCAAGCTGTATTCGGCGCGGATGGCCGCCCCCGGGCACTCCTTCGGCGCGGACACCCCCTGGCAGCGGGAGCTGGAGGACGCCTTCCCCTACGCGGAGACCCCCGACCAGCTCACCACCATCGCCGAGGTCAAGGAGGACATGGAGAAGTCCGTCCCCATGGACCGCCTGGTCTGCGGCGACGTCGGCTACGGCAAGACGGAGATCGCGGTCCGGGCCGCGTTCAAGGCCGTGCAGGACGGCAAGCAGGTCGCCGTGCTGGTGCCGACCACGCTGCTGGTGCAGCAGCACTTCGGCACGTTCTCCGAGCGGTACGCGCAGTTCCCGGTGGTCACCAAGGCGCTGTCCCGCTTCCAGAGCGACACCGAGGCGAAGGCCGTCCTGGAGGGGCTGCGGGACGGCTCGGTCGACATCGTCATCGGCACCCACCGGCTGTTCTCCTCCGAGACCAAGTTCAAGGACCTGGGCCTGGTCATCGTGGACGAGGAGCAGCGCTTCGGCGTGGAGCACAAGGAGCAGCTGAAGAAGCTCCGCGCCAACGTCGACGTGCTGACGATGTCGGCCACCCCCATCCCCCGCACGCTGGAGATGGCGGTCACCGGCATCCGTGAGATGTCGACGATCACCACGCCGCCGGAGGAGCGGCACCCGGTGCTGACCTTCGTCGGCCCGTACGACCAGAAGCAGATCGGTGCCGCCATCCGGCGGGAACTGCTCCGCGAGGGCCAGGTCTTCTACATCCACAACCGGGTGGAGTCCATCGACCGGGCGGCCGCGCGGCTGCGCGAGATCGTCCCCGAGGCGCGGATCCAGACGGCGCACGGGCAGATGGGGGAGAGCGCCCTGGAGCAGGTCGTCGTCGACTTCTGGGAGAAGAAGTTCGACGTCCTGGTCTCCACGACGATCGTGGAGTCGGGCATCGACATCTCCAACGCCAACACCCTGATCGTCGAGCGCGGCGACAACTTCGGCCTGTCGCAGCTGCACCAGCTGCGCGGCCGCGTCGGCCGTAGCCGCGAGCGCGGCTACGCCTACTTCCTCTACCCGCCGGAGAAGCCGCTCACCGAGACCGCGCACGAGCGGCTCGCCACCATCGCCCAGCACACGGAGATGGGCGCGGGCATGTACGTGGCGATGAAGGACCTGGAGATCCGCGGCGCGGGCAATCTGCTCGGCGGCGAGCAGTCCGGGCACATCGCGGGCGTCGGCTTCGACCTCTACATCCGCATGGTCGGCGAGGCCGTGGCGGACTACCGGGCCTCGGTGGAGGGCGGGGTGGAGGAGGAGCCGCCGCTGGAGGTGAAGATCGAGCTGCCGGTCGACGCGCACGTCCCGCACGACTACGCGCCGGGTGAGCGGCTGCGCCTCCAGGCGTACCGGGCGATCGCCTCGGCCAACAGCGAGGCGGACATCAAGGCCGTCCGCGAGGAGCTCACCGACCGCTACGGCAAGCTGCCGGAGCCGGTGGAGAATCTGCTGCTCGTCGCGGGTCTGCGGATGCTGGCCCGCGCGTGCGGGGTCGCGGACATCACGCTCCAGGGCCCCAATGTACGCTTCGGCCCGGTCGAGCTGCGCGAGTCCCAGGAGCTGCGGCTCAAGCGCCTCTATCCGCGGACGGTCATGAAGCCGGCGACGAACCAGATCCTGGTGCCGCGTCCGGCGACGCGGCCCATTGGCGGCAAGCCGCTGGTCGGCCGGGAACTGCTCGCGTGGACGGGCGAGTTCCTGACGACGATTCTGGGTTCGTAGCGGAAGTTCTCAGCGGACCTTTGGCGTCCGTGGTCGCGTGTGCCCCTGCGAGGGGGGCGCGGCCACGGGCGCTGTTCCGTGGGTGGATGTGCGCCTTCGCGCCGTTTGTGGCCGTCTGAACCGGGACAAATTCCCTACGGCCCGGTGGGCGGTCCACATCATCTGACGGTCACCGGATCCGGTTCACGCCGCCACCTCACGCATCCGGTTCACGCCGCGTCTTCACGCCGCCACCTCACAGACGGGACACCTCCCTTGCCTCGGTTCACGCTGCCCGCGTACGCCGTCCTTGCCGCCGCCCTCCTCGCCGCCGCCGGTTGTTCCTCGGAAGGGGAGAAGGGCCCGGACGCCGCCAAGGGTGGTGAGGGCTCGGCCCTGAAGACGGCGTCCACCCTGACGGTCAAGGGACGGGAGTCCATGGAGGGTTACACCCGGACGAAGTTCGGCCGGCCCTGGGCGGATACCGACGGGAACAGGTGCGGCACCCGGGACGACATCCTCAAACGCGACCTGTCGGAGGTGAAGTTCGGCGACGGCCGCTGCACGGTCACCTCCGGCACGCTCACCAAGGACCCGTACACGGGGAAGTCGGTCCGCTTCGAGCGGGGGAAGAGCAGGATAGACATCGACCATGTCGTCGCCCTGTCCGACGCGTGGCAGAAGGGCGCCCGCGGCTGGGACCCGGCCAAGCGCGTCGCCCTCGCCAATGACCCGCTCAACCTGATAGCGGCGGACGCCTCCGCGAACCGCAGCAAGGGCGACGGCGACACGGCGAAGTGGCTGCCGGGCAACGAGGCGTACCGCTGTGAGTACGTCGCCCGTCAGGTGGCGGTGAAGAAGAAGTACGGCCTGTGGGTGACCGACGCGGAGAAGGCGGCCATGGTGAAGGTCCTCTCCGCCTGCCCCTCCCGCAAGCCGCCCACCGGGGGCAACCCCACCGCGGCGCCGACCCGCTTCGCGACCAGGTAGCCGAAGGCCCTGCCGGCGGGCGCCCTGCGGGCGCGTCCTCAATCTCCCCCGGCTACCGCTGGGAGGTGCCCCCAGCGGGCTGCTGTGCTGTGTCCTCAATCGCCGGACGGGCTTGAATGAGCCCGTCCGGCGATTGAGGACACCACCGCGCAGCGGGGGTGCGCACGACCTCGGACAGGCGCCCTAGGCGATCCGCTTCAGGACGACGTAACCGCCCTCGCCGCCGAGGACGCCGAAGCGGGAGCCGGGGTGGCGCCGCTGGGCCTCGGCGGCCAGTTCCTGGAGCGGCTTACCGTCGGTGACGTGCTGGGCGACGTAGTCGGGGACGACGCCCCGGGTGTCCCCGATCCACAGCACCCGGCAGCGGGAGACGAGCCGGCTTATCGGGCCGACGTCCGCTTCGACGACGGCACCGTCGGGGATGCGGGCCAGCAGGCGTTCGGTCGCCTTGACGCCCTCGGATATCCGGTACGTGTCGGGCTCCGTCAGCCCGTACAGCGGCAGCGAGGCGCTCAGCGCGAGCGCCGCCGCGAGCACGGCGGCGGGCAGTTGGTGCGCGTAGCGGCGCAGCCACCGGCGCCGGCTGCGCCGGGCCGTGGCCA
Organism: Streptomyces syringium; assembly: GCF_017876625.1. NCBI lineage: Bacteria > Bacillati > Actinomycetota > Actinomycetes > Kitasatosporales > Streptomycetaceae > Streptomyces > Streptomyces syringium. The sequence continues at coordinate 3,133,722 of NZ_JAGIOH010000001.1, read as the reverse complement.
GCGCGTCGACGAGGGTGAGGAAGACGACGGGCATCAGCACGGCGCTGTAGTGCCAGTCGGTGCCCCAGTAGTGCTCCTCGTGGGAGACGAACCGCCAGCCCAGCGTCGGCAGCGCGACGATCAGCAGCGGTGAGCGCAGCGCCAGCAGCCCGGTGGTGGGCAGCAGTACCCACAGCAGGGTGCGGACGGCGGTGTCGAAGGGGATGGTGGCGGTGGGGCCGGTGCCGTTGACCTTGTTCCAGTAGTCGTAGGAGCCGCCGGTGTTGAAGCTCGGGATGATCAGGCCGAGGGTGACGGCGAGGGCGGCCAGGCCGAACGCCACCAGCCCGACGGCGAGCGCCGTCGCGCGCGGGTCGCGCTTCGTGCCGCGCAGCCGCATGAGGATCAGCACCCCGATGGCCGCGGCCGTGACGCCCAGGTCCTCCTTGACGAGGACGAGCGGCACCGCCCACCACACCGCGGCCCGCCACCGTCGGCGCACCACGGCCTCCAGGGAGAAGGCGAGCAGCGGCATGGCGAAGGCGATCTCGTGGAAGTCGAAGTCGACCGCGCGCTGCACCCCCCACGACAGCCCGTACGCGATGCCGACGGCCAGTCCGCGCGCCCGGCCCAGCAGCCCGGCCGCGAGGCGGGTGACGGGCACGGCGGACAGCGCGAACAGCGCCGCCTGCGCGACGAGCAGGGTCACGGGGCCGGGGAAGACGCGGTAGAAGGGCGCGATCAGCGCGGTGACCGGGCTGAAGTGGTCGCCGAGGATATGGGTGCCGGGCCCCTTGAGGTCCGCGACGGGCGCCTGGAGGTGGGCGTAGGCGCGTATCGCCTGCTCGAAGATGCCGAGGTCCCAGGACATGGTCAGCATCCGCCGGTGCCGGCACACCGACACCGCGGTGAACAGGACGAAGAGGACGGCCGCCAGCCAGTACGGGTCGGCCCGCGGCCCGAGCAGGGCGGCGGCGCGCGGCGTGGCCTTGGACTTCATGGACCGGGCCGGGCTGCGGCCCGGTGCCGAGACGGCGGCTGCGGCCGAATCCATGGGCGGTCCTGTCCTCTCTATAGCGCGGTGTCTCCGGTGAGCCGCCGGGGCCACGGGACGCGCCGGGCGAATGTCGAAAAGATACGCGAAAGCGACCGGGGCCGGTCGGGAGCCGGTCCCTTGCCGGGAAGGCCTGCCTCTTCTCTCTTCTCCGGCCCCCTCCGCGAAGACGGCTCCCGGGCGGCGGCGGTTCACCCGGCCCCGGCTTTCGCGACGCACCTCACGCCACCACCGCGGTCCCCTTGCTCCCGCACCACCGCTGCGCGGCGGTGTCCTCAATCTCCCCCAGCTACCGCTGGGAGGTGCCCCCAGCGGGCTTGATGTGGCTGAGCTCAGCGAGAAACCAGCCCGTCCGGCGGTTGAAGACACCGCTCGCCGCCGCCGGCGAATCGTTGGCCGAATCAGTGGCCTACGTCACGTGGACTCCCTACCATCGATCAACGCAAGGCCGACTGCCCGCTCGTCATCGTCCACGACCCAGCCGGGAGGCTCCATGCACCGCCGTAGGACCGCGCTCGTTGTCTCCGCCGCCGTGCTCCTCTCCGCGCCGCTGCTCACCGCCTGCGGGTCCACCTCGCATCCCGGCGCCGCGGCCGTCGTGGGCGACGACCGGATCAGCGTCTCGCAGCTCCAGCACGAGGTGAACGTCGTACGGGACGCGCAGCGGTCCTCCCCGCAGGGGCAGCAACTGCTGGCCAACAGCGCCCGGCTGAACCAGGACACCCTGATCCGTCTCGTCCAGAACCGGATCGTGCAGCAGGCCGCCGAGGACAACGGCGTCGAGGTCACCCGGCGCGAGGTGCAGCGGCGCCGCGCCGAGGTCGAGCGGTCCAACGGGGGAGCGGAGACGGTGCGGGCCCGGTTCCTCGCCCTCGGCATCGCGCCCGACCGGATCGACGAGGCGCTGACCATGGACCTCACCCGGGCCAAGCTGGACGGCAAGCTCGGCGCCGCCCGCACCAACGACGTCCTGCGGCGCACCTCCGACGCCCTGCACGTGGACGTGAACCCGCGCTACGGCACCTGGGACCCCAAGCGCGGCACCGCCGAGCCCGCGCAGGAGCCGTGGCTGCGGGCCGCCGCCCCCGCCCCGGGCGAACCCGAGCGCCCGGCGTGAGCCGCCACCGGTGCCGTCGCCTACGCTCGGCGGTGTGAACGACTCCGCACCTGGCCGCATCGTCCTGCTCACCACCAGCCACCGGGTCGCCCCCGGTCTGCTGTCCTGGCCCGCCTGGCAGGTGCTGCGCGCCGCCGACCGGGTGCTGTGCGCCGACCCCGCCCACCCGCAGCTGCCGTATCTGCGGGAGGCGGGGGTCGAGGTCGAGGAGGGCGCCGCGACCGCCCGTGAGCTGGTCGACTACTGCGTGAGCGACGCCCGCACGGCCGTGGTGCTCACCTCGGCCGTCGGCGAGTCCGCCCTCACCGACGGGCTGGCCCGGCTCGCGGGCTCCGGCCGCGAGACGATGCCCGCCCTGGAGCTCCTCCCCGGCTCCTACGACCTGCCGGGCGCCCGCCTGATCGACCTCGTCCAGGTCATGGACCGGATCCGGCGGGCCTGCCCGTGGAGCGGCATCCGCACCCACGAGGACCTGGCGAAGTACGGCCTGGAGGAAACGTACGAGCTCCTGGAGGCCATCGAGACCGGGGACCGGGAGTCGCTGCGCGAGGAACTGGGCGACGTGCTGCTCCAGGTCGTCTTCCACGCCCGGATCGCCGAGGACGACGCGGACGAGCCGTTCTCCGTCGACGACGTGGCGGGGGTGATCGTCGACAAGCTCATCCACCGCCACCCGCACGTCTTCGGCGAGGAGTCCGCCGAGACCCCCGAGGACGTCAAAGCGCACTGGCTGCGGACGAAGGCGGTCGAGAAGGAGCGCGAGTCGGTCACCGAAGGGGTGCCGCTCGGTCAGCCGGCCCTCGCCCTGGCCGCGAAGCTGGCCTCCCGCGCCCGGGCCGAGGGCCTGGACGTGACCCCGCCGGCCGGGGACGGCGTCGGCTACGAGCTGCTCGCCCTGGCCGTACGGGCCGAGGCGGACGGCGTCGAGCCGGAGACCGCCCTGCGGGCCGCGGCCCGCGCCTACCGCGACGCGATCCGCGCGGCCGAGGGCGGCGCCGGCGGCGTCTGACCCCGCGGCGGGCGGCCCGCGCCCCGGGGGTACGCGGAGGGCCGGGCACCCGTTCGGCCCAGATTCGGGCCTGCCCGCGCGCAGAGGGGGTAACCGGACCGCATGCTGGAGAACATGGACCTCGCCAACCGCGACCATCTCGTCGGTATCGCGCCCGCGGTCGTCGGCGTGATCGTCACCATCCTCCTGATCGTCGCCGTCTTCTGGGGACGCCGGAAACGTGACGCGGAACCGCCGCCCCCGGCCGCGCCACAGCGGCGCATGGGCGCGTGGAGCACGCCGGAGGAGCAGCGCGAAGGCCCCAAGTCGCCCGACCACGGCCCGGGCCACGCCGACGAGGAGGGCACGGTCGGCTATGTCACCGAGCACCACGAACAGAACGAAGTGCCGCCACTGGACCAGGAACACCGGATGCTGCCGCACGAGCTGAACCCCGCCAGCCACGAGGAAGAGCTGTCGGAGGAGCGCAAGAAGTGGCACGAGGGCGGCAGCGGTGGCTTCGGCAGCGGCGGCGGGGGTCATACGTAGGCCGTCTGTGCCGCCTGCGGCGGCGGGCGCCCTGCGGGCGCGTCCTCAAGCTCCCCCAGCTACCGTTGGGAGGTGCCCCCAGCGGGCTGCAAATGCAGCCCGTCCGGCGCTTGAGGACCCCGCCGCGCAGCGGAGGTGCACAGGTCAAGACCCGCAGGGCCCGAGGTAGCGTCGGGGGGTGCACGAGAACAAGGACACACCCCCCGCGCCGCCCCTTTTCACCTGGGAATTCGCCGCCGACCCGTACCCCGCGTACGCCTGGCTGCGCGAACACGCGCCCGTGCACCGCACCGCCCTGCCCAGCGGCGTCGAGGCCTGGCTCGTCACCCGTTACGCCGACGCCCGCCAGGCCCTCGCCGACCAGCGGCTGTCGAAGAACCCGGCCCACCACTCCGAGTCCGCGCACGGCAAGGGCAAGGTCGGCATTCCGGGCGAGCGCAGCGCGAACCTGATGACGCATCTGCTCAACATCGACCCGCCGGACCACACCCGGCTGCGCCGGCTGGTGTCGAAGGCCTTCACCCCGCGCCGCGTCGCCGAGTTCGCCCCGCGCGTGCAGGAGCTCACCGACCAGCTCATCGATGCCTTCATCGAGAAGGGCGAGGCGGATCTGATCCACGAGTTCGCCTTCCCGCTGCCCATCTACGCGATCTGCGACCTGCTCGGTGTGCCCCGCGAGGACCAGGACGACTTCCGCGACTGGGCGGGCATGATGATCCGCCACGGCGGAGGGCCGCGCGGCGGGGTGGCCCGGTCGGTGAAGAAGATGCGCGGCTATCTCGCCGAGCTGATCCACCGCAAGCGGGAAGAACTGGGCGAAGGAGGCGACGACGACCTCATCTCCGGCCTCATCCGCGCCAGCGACCACGGCGAGCACCTCACGGAGAACGAGGCCGCCGCGATGGCCTTCATCCTGCTGTTCGCCGGCTTCGAGACCACCGTGAATCTGATCGGCAACGGCGTCTACGCCCTGCTGCGCAACCCCGGCGAGCGCGAGCGCCTGCAACGCGCCCTGGCGGAGGGCGACGAGAGCCTGCTCGCCACCGGTGTGGAGGAACTGCTGCGTTACGACGGGCCGGTGGAGCTCGCTACCTGGCGGTTCGCGACCGAGCCGATCACCCTGGGCGGGCAGCGCATCGCCGCCGGCGACCCCGTGCTCGTCGTGCTCGCGGCCGCCGACCGCGACCCCGAGCGGTTCGCCGAGCCGGACACCCTCGACCTGTCCCGGCGTGACAATCAGCACCTCGGCTACGGGCACGGCATCCACTACTGCCTGGGCGCGCCGCTCGCCCGGCTGGAGGGCCAGGCCGCGCTCGCGACCCTGCTGCGCCGCCTGCCGGACCTGCGACTCGCCGCCGACCCGGAGGAGTTGAGGTGGCGCGGCGGGCTGATTATGCGTGGTCTACGCACGCTTCCGGTGGAATTCACTGCGCGTATCAGATGACCATACGTCAACTCACGTGACCTTCGCGTGACCTCCGCTACACCGGCTTGTGACTCCTGTGGTCCGTCGCTATGTTCGACCACCATCAACTGAGCCGCCAACGAGAGGCCAACGCATGCGCTCCGGCAACGGTAGACACCGCAGACCCCGTCAGGTACCGGCGATCGTGGTCGCGGCGGGGGTGACGGGCGCGTCCCTCGCCATGCCGCTGCTCGCCGCCACCGGCGCGAACGCCGCGGAGGCCGAGACGTGGGACAAGGTCGCCCGGTGCGAGAGCGGAGGCGTCTGGAGCTCCAACGCCGGCAACGGCTTCTTCGGCGGACTGCAGATGACGCAGGAGATGTGGCAGCAGAACGGCGGTACGGACTACGCGCCGCGCCCCGACCTCGCCAGCCGCTCGCAGCAGATCGCCGTGGCCGAGAAGATCCTCGCGAGCCGCGGCCCGGACGCCTGGCCGAGCTGCGCGGTGTCCTCGGGGCTCGCGAAGGGCGGCAAGGCGCCGGAGGTCAACCCCGGCAGCACGCACACCCCCGAGCCGGAGGCGCCCGCCAAGCCCGCGCCGACGCGCAACACCCCCTCCACCCCGTCGACCCCCTCTCCCGACTCCTCCGAGACCGAGAAGCCGTCCGAACCCTCCTCCTCGCCGTCCCCCTCGTCCCCGTCGTCCCCCGACTCCTCTCCCTCGCCGTCCGCGCCCACAGGGACCGACGAGCCGACCGGCAAGCCCACCGAGCCGGTGCCCGGCGACTCCGCGCACCCCACGGACGGATCGTCCGAGGGCGGCAAGCACCGCAAGCCCTCCACGGACGACCCCACCGAGATCCCCTCGACCACACCCGGCACCCCCTCCGGCACGCCGACGCCCGACGGCACCGACGGCTCGGACGGCACGGACGGCGCGAACGGCACGGACAAGGAGCACTCCGGGACGCCGCGTTCGGACGACGGCCGCGCCTCGCGCGACGGGGGTACGCGCACGGACCAGCCGGGCGCCGGCGACTACACGGTGCGCCCCGGTGACAATCTGTCAGCCATTGCGGAGCAGCACGCCGTCGAGGGCGGCTGGTCCTCCCTCTATGAGGACAACAAGAAGGTGGTAGGGGCCGATCCGGACCTGATCCAGCCTGGTCAGAAGCTTGAGGTCAAGAAAAAAGCCGGGAAATAGAGCAGACTTCGCGGGGAATGTCCGTTCCAGTCGAAAGTGAGACATGGGTCTCGTTGACTTCTGGTCGGAAGGCGCTCGTCCGGAGTTTGTTCATGGTCTCTCACCTGCGGAAACAAGGTGTTCCCGTGGGTAACAAGAGGCAACTGTGGCTGGAATCAGGGGTTTGAACCCGTACGCCGGCTGTGTCTAACGTCGTCACCGCTCGCCACCGCGAGCACCACGGCCGCCACGCCGAATCCTGCCGGCGGCCGGAGGGGTCGTCGCGAAAGCGCCGTAGGCAGGAGCGGGGGAACCAAGGTAGGCGCCGGAACGGCCCAGCCGGTCATTCGACCGACGGGGGCGGGACGGCTTGGGGTGAAGCCGAGTGTGCACCGCACACCAGGCCGGGCAACTCACAGCCCGAACCCGACAGCTCACCTCGTAGGCGTCGGTGAGGAAACGACTCATGTCCAAGGGCAAGCACCGTCGTCCGTCCAAGGCCGTTCGCATCGTCACGCTCGCCGGTGTCGCCGGTGTCGCCGTGGCCGCGCCCCTGATGGCCGCGACCTCCGCCAGCGCCGCCTCCGTCGACACCTGGGACGCCGTCGCGCAGTGCGAGTCCGGTGGCAACTGGTCCATCAACACCGGCAACGGCTACTACGGCGGCCTGCAGTTCTCGCAGTCGTCCTGGAACGCCGCCGGCGGCCAGGCCTACGCCGACCGCGCCGACCACGCCACCAAGAGCCAGCAGATCGCCGTCGCCGAGAAGCTGCTCGCCATGCAGGGCCCGGGTGCCTGGGGCTGCGCCGGCGCCGGTGGCCTGACCGCCGGCGGCCCGAAGGCCGACGTCGACACCTCCGGCTCCTCCTCCTCGTCCTCGCGCGGCACCTCCACCAAGTCGCACGCGGACCGCAGCGAGCGCCAGGCCCCGAAGCAGCAGGCCGCCCCGAAGGCCGCCCCGCAGGCCCAGGCCGACGACGAGGACGACGCCCCGGCCCCGGCCCCGAAGGCCACCCCGAAGTCCTTCAAGAAGGGCGACGGCGAGTACGAGGTCAAGGCCGGCGACACCCTCGCCAAGATCGCCGAGGCCAAGAAGGTCAAGGGCGGCTGGCAGAAGCTGCACGAGCTCAACAAGGACATCGTCGAGAACGCCGACCTGATCTTCGTGGGCCAGCAGCTGCACCTCAGCTGATCCGGCGGGCCGGCCACCGCGCCGCGCCCCCAGTGCTCACAGCGGACCGCCCCGCTCCGACGCGCCTTCCCCCCGGGGCGCGCCGGAGCGGGGCTCCGCCGTTTCCGGGGACGACTCGACTGCCCGGCCCCCGGTGTCCGGATTCTCCGCTCGGCGAACACATCGGCTATTCGTCCGATGATCTCGGCATTTGTGCGGTTTTTCGGCTCGCCAGGTGGTCCACCGGCGGGGGGAACCCCCGGAGCCCGTTAGGCTCGGGGGCAGAACTTCAGACACACACGAAGGAGACGCACGTGCCGTCTATCGACGTCGTCGTAGCTCGCGAGATCCTCGACTCGCGAGGCAACCCCACGGTCGAGGTCGAGGTCGGCCTCGACGACGGCTCCACGGGCCGTGCGGCCGTGCCGTCCGGCGCCTCCACCGGCGCCTTCGAGGCCATCGAGCTCCGCGACGGTGACAAGAACCGCTACCTCGGCAAGGGTGTCGAGAAGGCCGTCCTCGCCGTCATCGAGCAGATCGGCCCGGAGCTCGTCGGCTACGACGCCACCGAGCAGCGCCTGATCGACCAGGCCATGTTCGACCTGGACGCCACCGACAACAAGGGCTCGCTCGGCGCCAACGCCATCCTCGGCGTCTCCCTCGCCGTCGCGCACGCCGCCTCCGAGGCGTCCGACCTGCCGCTCTTCCGCTACCTCGGCGGCCCGAACGCGCACCTGCTGCCCGTTCCGATGATGAACATCCTCAACGGTGGGTCGCACGCCGACTCCAACGTGGACATCCAGGAGTTCATGATCGCGCCGATCGGCGCGGAGTCCTTCTCCGAGGCGCTGCGCTGGGGCACCGAGGTCTACCACACCCTCAAGGCCGTCCTGAAGCGCAAGGGCCTGTCCACCGGCCTTGGCGACGAGGGCGGCTTCGCCCCGAACCTCGGCTCCAACCGCGAGGCCCTCGACCTCATCCTCGAGGCCATCAAGGAGGCCGGTTACACCCCCGGCCAGGACGTCGCGCTCGCGCTCGACGTCGCCGCGTCCGAGTTCTACAAGGACGGCTCGTACGAGTTCGAGGGCAAGTCCCGCTCGGCCGCCGAGATGACGGACTACTACGCGGAGCTCGTCGCCGCGTACCCGCTGGTCTCCATCGAGGACCCGCTGTTCGAGGACGACTGGGACGGCTGGAAGACCCTCACCGAGCGTCTCGGCGACAAGGTGCAGATCGTCGGTGACGACCTGTTCGTCACCAACCCCGAGCGCCTCGGCCGCGGCATCGAGGAGGGCGCCGCCAACGCCCTGCTGGTCAAGGTCAACCAGATCGGTTCGCTGACCGAGACCCTCGACGCCGTCGAGCTCGCCCAGCGCAACGGCTTCAAGTGCATGATGTCCCACCGCTCCGGCGAGACCGAGGACGTCACCATCGCCGACCTGGCCGTCGCCACCAACTGCGGCCAGATCAAGACCGGTGCCCCGGCCCGCTCCGAGCGCGTCGCCAAGTACAACCAGCTGCTGCGCATCGAGGAGATCCTCGACGACGCCGCGGTCTACGCCGGCCGCAGCGCCTTCCCGCGCTTCAAGGGCTGACACCCGGCTGACACCCCGGCCGGCACCCCCGGCTCAAGGGCTCTGAACGGGAGCTGAACATTCCCGGCCGAAAACCCTCCCGGGACAGACGGCAGCCTCACTACGTCCTCGGCCACGGTCCCGTACCGTGGCCGAGGACGTACGTTCGTTCAGAGACCACGGGGAGGCGACGTGGCGGCGGAACGGTTGCCCACCGCGACCAGGCTCAAGGCGCTCGGCACGGTGCTCGTACAGGGCCCGTCGGCCCGTGGCGGCCGGGTCTACCGCGCGCGGCCGCCCCGCCGCAGCCGGCTCACCGGCCGCGCCGCGCTCCTCGCGCTCGTCGTCTGCTCCCTGGTCGTCGCGCTGGCCTACCCCATGCGCCAGTGGGTCACCCAGCGCTCGGACATCGCCGACCAGCGGCGCCAGTCCGAGCGCGCCCGCGAACAGGTCAAGCAGCTGCAGGAGCAGAAGGCGCGGCTGGAGGACCCGGCGTACGTCGAGGCGCAGGCGCGCGAGCACCTGCACTACGTACGCCCCGGGGAGACCGGCTACAGCGTGGTGGACGGCAGCGGGCCCGCCAAGCGCCGCACGGACCAGGGCGCGGCCAACCGCCCCTGGTACAGCAACCTCTGGGACGGCGTGGACGCCACGGACTCCCCGTAAGGCCCTTTTCGGGCCTGCCCCCGACCATTCGAGAACACCGAGTACGAGCGAGTACGAGCGACACATGGACACCCCTCCTCCGAAGACCGAGCCCACCGAGCCGACCGACGCGGACATCGCGGCGTTCAAGGAGCAGCTGGGCCGCCCGCCGCGCGGTCTGCGCGCCATCGCCCACCGCTGCCCCTGCGGCAACCCCGACGTCGTCGAGACGCAGCCGCGTCTGGAGGACGGCACGCCGTTCCCGACGCTGTACTACCTGACCTGCCCGCGCGCCGCCTCCGCGATCGGCACGCTGGAGGCGGACGGCGTCATGAAGGACATGACCGCCCGGCTGGCGACCGACCCGGAGCTGGCCGCCGCCTACCGCGCCGCGCACGAGGACTACATCACCCGCCGTGACGCCATCGAGGTGCTGGAGGGCTTCCCGAGCGCCGGCGGCATGCCGGACCGGGTCAAGTGCCTGCACGTGCTCGTTGGCCACTCCCTCGCCGCGGGCCCCGGTGTGAACCCGCTGGGCGACGAGGCCATCGCGATGCTCCCCGAGTGGTGGGCCAAGGGCCCCTGCGTCAGCCCGTGCGACACCGACGGGACGTGCGACGCCGACGCGAAGGCGTGAGCCCCGCCCGGCAGCAGACCCCCGGCCGCGCCGCCCGGGCGGCCGATCCAACCCTTCAGGAGTGCGCATGACTCGCGTCGCGGCCATCGACTGCGGCACCAACTCCATCCGGCTCCTCGTCGCGGACGTCGACCCAGCCACCGGCGAACTCAAGGAGCTCGACCGGCGGATGACCATCGTCCGCCTCGGCCAGGGCGTCGACCGCACGGGCCGGCTCGCGCCGGAGGCGCTGGAGCGCACCTTCGCCGCCTGCCGGGAGTACGCCGAGGTCATCAAGGAGCTCGGCGCGAGCCGGCTGCGCTTCGTGGCGACGTCCGCCTCCCGCGACGCGGAGAACCGCGAGGACTTCGTGCGCGGCGTGGTCGACATCCTGGGCGTCGAGCCCGAGGTGATCAGCGGTGACCAGGAGGCCGAGTTCTCCTTCACCGGCGCCACCAAGGAACTGACGGGCCGCGACGACCTGCCGACGCCGTACCTGGTGGTGGACATCGGCGGCGGCTCGACGGAGTTCGTCGTCGGCGAGGAGCACGTCCGCGCGGCGCGCAGCGTGGACGTCGGCTGCGTCCGGATGACCGAGCGTCACCTGGTCCACGACGGCGTGGTCACCGACCCGCCGACGTATCGCCGGCTCTCCGCCATAAAGGCCGACATCGAGGCGGCCCTGGACCTGGCAGAGGAGACCGTCCCCCTCACCGAGGCCCGCACCCTCGTCGGCCTGGCCGGCTCGGTCACCACGGTCGCGTCCATCGCGCTGGGCCTGCCGGAGTACGACTCCTCCGCGATCCATCACGCACGGATCTCCCTGGACCAGGTCCAGGAGGTCACCGGCATGCTGCTGTCCTCGACCCACGAGCAGCGCGCGGCGATCCCGGCCATACACCCGGGCCGGGTGGACGTCATCGGCGCGGGGGCGCTCGTCCTCCAGTCGGTGATGGAACGGATCGGCGCCCAGGAGGTCGTGGTGAGCGAACACGACATCCTGGACGGCATCGCGTGGTCGGTGGCGACCGGCGACGACGCCTGACCGTTCTGACCTGCGGTGATTCGCAGTCGACAGGCATGAACCGGCCCCGGCCCGCGCGCAGCGGACCGGGGCCGGTTCACGCTGCCGTGGGCTTGGCGGCGTGGCGCGGTGACTACTGCGGGCGGCTGTTCTCCCGTACGCAGTCGAGACACACCCATCCCTTACGGGCGACCAGCTTCGTCCGCTCCTTGGGGTGCTTGCCGCGCCATTCGGAGGGCCCGGACCTGTCGGGCAGATCGCGCTTGATCAGCAGCCCGATCATGAATCGATTGCTCGGCGGCTCGTCCGGGAACGGCGTGTCGTCAGTCATCTGGGATCTGTGGACTGCCGCAGGCTCTTCGCCTGACAGATGCACCGCGTGCGTCAGGTAGAGCGGGGAGGTAGTAGGCGCGGGTTGCGGTGGGCATGTCGGGGTCGGCACGGCGGGCGGCCCGCTGGTGTGGGGGAGGCCGATCACCTCATCCGGTGTGCGGTTGAGGCTCGGCCGCCTCGCTGCCTTGTGCATCCCATCGAGGAACCCCGGCTTCGCCAGCCAGGCGGAAGCGTGGGCGTGCGCCCGCCGACGGCTCGGCCAGACGGCCCGTACGGGCCTGGAGAACTGGCCGTGCAGACACCACCACATCTCCAAGGAACCCCACGCCCGGCGAACGGGAGATCGCGCCCGTCCCATTACCGACAGCTCCCGTCCCGGGAAGCGCCCGGCCCGGGAGGAGTGGGCAGCCGTACGGACGAGTCCGGCCGACCGCGCCCCGCCCGGTGCTCCGGGCACTCGCATTCCGGAAGCCGCATGATGCCGGGTGGGAGATCGCCGCCGTCCGCTGATGGTTCCGGCGCGCGTCTCGTCGGGTGCTCGACGCGGAGGGCACCGTCAATGCCCCACGCGGCGATGAGGAATGACAGTCGCTCCCGCGCGGCGCTTCTCACCTGCCCCGCGTGGAGCGCCTTGCTGCGGGCAGCTTTGATGCCCTTGCATACCAAGCAGGGCGGCTGTTTCGGAAGCGGTGCGAGACCAATGCGGTCCTTGGCGGTGCCCACGGGAAACCCCCGGCGTCGTCGGTCGTGGAGAGAAGACCGTATGACCGCCGGGGGCGGGTGAGGGGTAGGCCTTGTACCCCCTCGGCAAGGGGTATGAAAAGTACCTATGCCACCGCTGGGAGCCGCATCTCCCGGTGCAACTGCTGCGCGTCCTTCCTGATGACAGCGCTTCCTGTGGTGGCCAGTTCGGATACCGCAGAGCGCGCGAAGAGGTTGAACCTGACGGTCTCGGGCGACTCCGCGTGTGCCTTCTTCAGCAAGGTCACCACCGCGATGTCCTCGTCCTTGCCCTGCATGCTGTACGCCCGTGCGGACTCGACAAGGTGGAAGCTGCGGCGCGTGGCCGACGGGATCGGAGCCAGGTCGACCCGGGTGGCATCGACGGCGGCCTGGCCCCGGACCAGGTCGGCATTCATCGTGATGGCATAGGCGTCGACCACGCCACGGCCGAAAATCAGAAACGGGTGCGCGTACGCGTCGCCGAGGCTCTTGGCCGCCTTGTCGGCGTGGTCCCAGTGCCGCCACGCATCGCCGGCCTTGCCGACCTTGGCGTACGACAGGGCGGCGGCAAGGTGGAGCAGTCCCCAGCGGGCGAGATCCTCGGGGCCCTTGTCGGGCCTGAGGAGATCCACGGCCCGCATGGCGAGCTCCACACGTGCCTCGTGGCGTTCTCCGGCGTCGCGGAAGATGTGATTGAGGTACCAGGCGGCGACGGCGATGGCGTGCGGGTCGTCGGCGTCCTGTGCCGCCGTCATTGCCCGGTCACCGGTGAGCATGACGGCTTCCGGGGAGGGCTGGAAGCTGAGGAAGAGCTGTGCGAGGTGGTAGCACTGGGCGAGCGCGGAGAGGGCTCGCCGTCGCTCTGTCCGTTCGTGGGCTCTTGTCGCCAGTTGGAGGTTGGCCAAAAGGTCGGGCAGTAGTGGGGCGACCTGCGTGCGGTGGTCGCCGTCGCTGTGCCATACCTGCCAGGTGTGGCGTACGCGTTCCTCCAGCGTTGCTACGGCCGGTGGCTCCTCGGCGGTGTCTGCGATGCGGTATGTGGTCAGTGCGGCTTTGATCGCAGGCAGGTCTTGATGCGCGGCCTTGGTGTAGGTGGCGGCTGCGAGTCGTTCGTCGCCCGTGAGGTCGGCGAGGTCATCGACACCCAGCTCGGAAGCCAGTCGGAGGAGCAGGGGGAACCGGGGCATTCCGAGACGGTCGGTCTCGATCGCCTTGACCCATTCTGGAGAGCGTCCGACGAGACCGCCGAGGGTGGCCCTTGTCTTTCCGGCCCGCTCACGGGCCTTCTTGACGCGCTGGCCGAAGGTGGTGGGGGGACTGTAGGTGGAATCGGACATATTCAACTCCGTTCTGACCCAGACACTGAGAACGGTACTCCCGGGGATGGGGGCGCACAGGGGATCGTTCACCGCCGTTCAGCGGGGGGGCATCACGCGTCACGGAGTGGAGAACGCGACCGCTCTGATGTCGAGTTGGCCCGTAGAGGGGGTGCCGTGCCGCAAGTCCCGGCGACGGCTCCACGCCGTGCACTACGGTCTGGCGCGAGTCGCCCGGGAACCGTCTGGAGGACAGACCGCATGACTGACGATCAGCACGCCAAGGGGTCCGTGTGCTACCTGATGGAAATGGGCCTGCTGAAGCGCGCGAAGCGCACCGGCTGGTGGATCGTGGGTGTGAAGGACCCCGAGTCGATCGCGGAGCACAGGTTCCGCACCGCCGTCATCGGGTCGGTGCTGGCGATGATGGAAGGCGCCGACCCCGCGAAGGTCGCGCTGCTCTGCACCTTCCACGACACCCAGGAGACCCGGATCGGCGACATCCCCTGGATCGGCCGCCGCTACCTCACGGCGGCCGACAACGAGAAGGTCACCGCCGACCAGGTGTCCCAGGGCACCCCGCTGTGGCGGCAGGGGTGCAAGCGGTCGTCCACGAGTACGAGAACGGTGACTCGCTCGACGTCATGGTCGCGCGCGACGCGGACAAGTTGGAGTGCATGATCCAGGGGCTGGAGTACCTGGAGCAGGGCTACGCCAAGGCCCAGGAGTGGGTCGACAGCACGCGGGCCAATTGAAGACGCCGTCGGCGATCGCGCTGGCCGGCGCCGCGCAGGGCATGTCGTCGCTGGAGTGGCAGCGGGTGTACCTGTCGTAGCCCGCAGTCCGGGGTGCTCAGATGTTGCGGTAGGCGTCGCGGCCGTCGCCGACCTTGACGACGAGGATGACGAGCTCGCCGTCCTCTACCCGGTAGGCGCCCCGATAGTTGCCGACTCGGAGCCGGTAGAGGCCCGAGGAGCCGGTGAGCTTCCTGATATCGGCGTCCTCGCGGTACGGGTCGTCGCCGAGTGCGGTCAGGGCCGCCAGAATGCACATGGCGGCAGGCTGGTCGACGGCCCGCAGCTGCCGCTGTGTCGCCGCAGTGAACCGGAACGCGTACTTCACGCCGCGTCTTCGCTGCGCTCGGCGAACAGGTCCGCCAGCAGTTCAGCCATCGTCGCGGTCGGGCCGCCCTCGGCAAGGACCGCTTCTGCCTCACGGGCGAGCAGCTCGTCGGCCGCCGCTTCCAGGGCGTCGAAGTCCGCGATCGGCACGAGGGCGGCCACCGGCGCGCCGTTGCGCGTGATGACAGTCGGCGTGCCCTGCTCGGCACGGTTGATGGGGTCCGTGGACCCCTCCGCGAAAAAGGTTCGTGAAATCCTTCACATGAAAAAGTGGCTCGATGGGCACCCGCAGGGGCCTTCCGCCCCTCTTTCGGGGCCCGACAGGCCCTGGCGGTCGGAAACCGTCCGGTTTCATGCGGGTTAAAGGAACGTTTATGCAGACGGTTCCGAACCGCTGGTCCAGTGACCGTGGAGGACGCAAGGCCAGTTCAGCAGGGGTGAACAACGGATGCGGGCCGGGCGTGGTTCCCTTACGGGAGTATGGCGTGGGTCACGGAGGCGGCGGAGTGTAGCAGATGGGCCCTCAGACCTTGTGAAGGGGCTCACGAGCACCCCTCCCGAGAGTGCTGGATACTCGAAACATGAGCACCACGGAGCGTCCACGGATCCTCGTAGTAGGCGGTGGGTACGTCGGCCTGTACGCGGCGCGCCGCATCCTTAAGAAGATGCGGTACGCGGAGGCGACCGTCACGGTCGTCGACCCGCGCTCGTACATGACCTACCAGCCCTTCCTGCCCGAAGCAGCTGCCGGCAGCATCTCCCCCCGCCACGTCGTGGTGCCGCTGCGCCGCGTGCTGCCCAAGGCGGAGGTCCTCACCGGCCGCGTCACCACGATCGACCATGACCGGAAGGTCGCCACCGTCGCGCCGCTCGTCGGCGAGGCGTACGAGCTGCCCTTCGATTACCTGGTCATCGCGCTCGGCGCCGTCTCCCGAACCTTCCCGATCCCCGGCCTTGCCGAGAACGGCATCGGCATGAAGGGCATCGAGGAGGCCATCGGCCTGCGCAACCACGTCCTGGAGCAGCTCGACAAGGCTGACTCCACGACCGACGAGGAGATCCGCCGCAAGGCGCTGACCTTCGTCTTCATCGGCGGTGGCTTCGCGGGCGCGGAGACCATCGGCGAGGTCGAGGACATGGCGCGCGACGCCGCCAAGTACTACCCGAACGTCAAGCGCGAGGACATGCGTTTCGTCCTCGTCGACGCCGCCGACAAGATCCTTCCCGAGGTCGGCCCGAAGCTCGGCGAGTACGGCAAGCAGCACCTGGCGAGCCGCGGCATCGAGATCCACCTCTCGACGTCCATGGACTCCTGCATCGACGGCCACGTCGTGCTGAAGAACGGCCTCGAGGTCGACTCCAACACGATCGTGTGGACCGCGGGCGTCAAGCCCAACCCGGCGCTGGCCCGCTTCGGCCTGCCGCTCGGTCCGCGCGGCCACGTCGACACCACCGAGACCCTCCAGGTCCAGGGCACCGACTACATCTGGGCCGCGGGCGACAACGCCCAGGTTCCGGACATGGTCGGCCGCAACGCCGGCAACCCGAACGCCTGGTGCCCGCCGAACGCCCAGCACGCGCTGCGTCAGGCGAAGGTCCTCGGCGACAACGTGATCTCCGGCATGCGCGGCTTCCCGCAGAAGACGTACTCGCACGCCAACAAGGGCGCCGTCGCGGGCCTCGGCCTGCACAAGGGCGTCGCGATGATCGTCATGGGCAAGATGAAGATCAAGCTCAAGGGCCGTCTCGCCTGGTACATGCACCGTGGCTACCACGGCATGGCGATGCCGACCTTCAACCGGAAGATCCGCGTCCTGGCCGACTGGACGCTGGGCATGTTCCTCAAGCGCGAGGTCGTCTCGCTCGGCGCCATGGAGAACCCCCGCGAGGAGTTCTACGAGGCGGCCAAGCCGGCCCCGCAGGCCCAGAAGGCCGACGCCGAGAAGGCCAAGGCCTCCTAGCGTCGAGCCGCAGTACGTAGTCCGAAGGGCGTCCATCTTCCGTGGGGTGGGCGCCCTTCGGCATGTTTAGCGGCAGGGGAGTTGACCAAGTCTCAGGGGACGGGAGTACAGCGCGACCCGTAAGTGTTTAGGTGTCAGATGAATCTTTTCCTGGCGCTTCATCACGGAGGTGTGCGACATGGCCGACGCCGCTGGACGGCTCACCGCGCTCGCGGAGCAGGTACTGGGAGCCCCGCTCCCGGTGCGGCTCCGTGCCTGGGACCGCAGCGAGTCAGGCCCTCCGGGGACCCCGGTCCTGGTCATCCGCCGTCGTCGTGCCCTGCGCAGGCTGCTGTGGAAGCCCGGCGAGCTGGGCCTGGCCCGCGCCTGGGTCGCCGGTGACCTCGATATCGACGGTGATCTCTACGAGGCCCTCGACCTGCTCTCCGGCTCCCTCTGGGAGCGCGGCGAGGGCAGCGCCACCCGCACCTCGGGCCTGGCCGCCCTGCTGACCGCCCTGCGCGACGCGGGCACGCGCGGCGCGGGCATCGAGCTGATCAAGATTGCCGGGCCCTGGCTGCCGCCGTCGCCGCCGCCCGAGGAGGCACCGCGCCCCCGCGGCGGCCCGCTGCACACCCTGCGCCGCGACAAGGCGGCCATCAGCCACCACTACGACGTGGGCAACACCTTCTACGAGCGGGTCCTCGGCCCCTCGATGGTCTACTCCTGCGCCTACTGGGCCGGCCCCGGCTCCACCCTCGAAGAGGCCCAGCACGCCAAACTCGACCTCGTCTGCCGCAAGTTGGCCCTCGAACCCGGACAGCGGCTGCTGGACGTCGGCTGCGGCTGGGGCTCGATGGTGCTGCACGCCGCCCGCGAGTACGGGGTGAGCGCGGTGGGCATCACCCTCTCCGAGGAGCAGGCCGCGTACGCCCGCAAGCGGGTCGCCGAGGCCGGGCTGGCGGACCGCGTCGAGATCCGCGTCCAGGACTACCGCGAGACCTTCGACGGGCCCTTCGACGCCATCTCCTCCATCGGCATGGCCGAGCACGTCGGCTCCGCCCGCTACGCCGAGTACGCTGCCGAGCTGTACGGGCTGCTGAAGCCCGGCGGCCGGCTGCTCAACCACCAGATCGCCCGCCGGCCGCTGCGGGACGAGGGGGCGTACGAGGTCGACGAGTTCATCGACCGCTACGTCTTCCCCGACGGGGAGCTCGCGCCCGTCGGCCGGACCGTCGGGCAGCTGGAGCGGGCCGGGTTCGAGGTCCGCGACGTGGAGGCGCTGCGCGAGCACTACGCCCTGACGCTGCGCCGCTGGGTGGCCAATCTGGAGGCCCACTGGGACGAGGCCGTCCGGCTCAGCTCGCCCGGCCGCGCCCGCGTCTGGCGGCTCTACATGGCCGCGTCCGCCCTGTCCTTCGAGCGCAACCGGATAGGGGTCAACCAGGTACTGGCGGTCCGCACGCCCGAATCCGGGGCGTCCGGGCTGTCGCTGCGGACCCGGGAGTGGCGGGGCTGAGCCCGGCAAAGGCGAAGGCCCGTACCGCGACACCGCGGTACGGGCCTTCGTGACGGGTGCCGCGGCCGGATTCGGGCCGGCCGCGGCACCCGCGCCCGCTACTCGGCCTTGATGGCCGAGAGCATGTTCAGCCGGGCCGCCCGGCGGGCCGGCCACAGCGCGGCCAGCACGCCCACGGCGGCGGCCAGCAGCAGGAAGATCCCCATGCGGCCCCACGGGAGCACCAGCTCGTAGGTGGCCAGGGCGTTGCCGATCAGCTCGCCGGCCGCCCAGCCGAAGAAGACACCGAGGCCGATGCCGAGCACACCGCCGAAGAGCGAGATGACCAGCGACTCCAGCCGCACCATCCGCTTGATGCCCTTGCGGTCCAGGCCGATGGCGCGCAGCATGCCGATCTCCTGCGACCGCTCGAAGACGGACATCGCGAGGGTGTTGACGACGCCGAGCACCGCGACGATCACGGCCATCGCGAGCAGCCCGTAGAGCATGTTGAGCATCAGGTTGATCGCGCCGGCGATGCTCTCGGAGACGTCCTTCTTGGTCTGGATCTGAATGGCCGGGTTGTCGCCGAGGGCCTTGCGCAGCGACTCCTTGGACGCCTCGCTCGTACCGGACTTGGTCTTGACCATGACCTGCTGGTCGGTGATCTCGCTCTGGTGCGGGGCGAGGGTCCTGGTGTCGACCATGATGCCGCGCATCAGCTCGTTGCCCTTGTAGACGCCCGAGACGGTGAGCTTGCCCCGCTTGCCGTCCTCGTAGGTGGCATCGAGGGTCGAGCCGACCTTCCAGCCGTAGCTGCGGGCGGTCTTGTCGTCGACGACGGCCTTGTTGCCGGAGAGGCCGGCGAACGAGCCCTTGGTGAAGTCGAGCTTGGTGAGGTCGGCGATGGTCTTGCCGTTGACCCCGACGAGCTGCTGGAAGTCGCCGTCGATACGGGAGGGGGACTGGCGCAGCGGGGTGGCGGCGGTGACCTCGTCCAGCGCGGACAGCTTCTTCTCGACGTCGGGGGAGAGCGGGGTCTGGCTCGCCATGGAGACGATGTAGTCGGCCTTGATGGCGTCCGTGGCCATCTTGTCGATGGCCTGGGAGACGCCGCCCGCGATCACGGTCAGACCGGTGATCAGGGTGAGGCCGATCATCAGGGCCGAGGCGGTCGCGGCGGTGCGGCGCGGGTTGCGGACCGCGTTCTGCCGGGCGAGCTTGCCGGAGATCCCGAAGACGCGCAGCACGGGGGCCGCGGCGGCGATCAGCGGACGGGACAGCAGCGGGGTGAGCACGAAGACGCCGACGAGCAGCAGCGCGGCGCCGATGCCGAGGACCGACTGGGTCTTCGAGACGAGGACGAGCGCGACACCGGCGGCGGAGAGGACGGCGCCGATGGAGTTGCGGACCACGAGCGAGCGGGTGGTGGCCACGGCGTGCACGCTGTTCATGGCGGCGACCGGCGGGATCTTCGCGGCCCGGCGGCCGGGCAGCCAGGCGGCGAGCATCGTCACGACGATGCCGACGACCAGCGAGCTGATGACCGCGGACGGCGGGATCACGAGCGGCCCGTCGGGGACGACGGCCCCGGTGCCGTTCATCAGGGCGCGCAGACCGGCGCCGATGCCGATGCCGGCCACGAGGCCCGCGACGGCCGCGACCGCGCCGACGACGAACGCCTCGATGAGCACCGAGCGGGTGACCTGGCGGCGGCTCGCGCCGACCGCGCGCATCAGCGCCAGCTCCTTGGTGCGCTGGGAGACCAGCATGGTGAAGGTGTTGGCGATGATGAAGATGCCCACGAAGAGCGAGATGCCCGCGAAGATCAGCAGGGCGTTCTTCATGCCGTCCATACCGGCGGCGATGATCTTCGCCTGGTCGTCGGCGAGCTTCTTGCCGGTGGTGGCCTCGGCGTCGCGCGGCAGGATCTTGTCCAGCTCGGCCTTGAGCGCGGTCTGGGAGGTACCGGGCGCGGCCTTCACGTCGATCTCGCTGAAGCGGCCGGGCTTGGCGTAGAGCTTCTGCGCGGTCGGGGTGTCGAAGAGGGCGAGGCTGCCACCGGCGGCGACGTTGCCGTCGTCGGTGGTGAAGATGCCGGTGACCTTCTGCGGCAGCACCGGGCCGTTCACCGAGACCCGGACGGTGTCGCCGACCTTGTAGCCCGCGCGGTCGGCGGTGGTGGCGTCGAGGGCGATCTCGCCCTTGGCCTGCGGCGCGCGGCCGCTCTTCATCGGGTAGCGGGGGTCCTTGCCGCCGGCGCCCGGGTAGTAGTTGGCACCGGCGGAGGCGAAGCCCTCGCCGATGAGCTCGCCCTTCTTGTCCGATATCGCGGCGAAGCCGTTGACGGAGCCGGTGGCCGAGGCTGCGCCCGGCACCTTCGCGGCCCGGTCGAGCAGGCCCTGGCCGAGGTCGGGCGCGGCGCCGGGCTTGCCCTTGTCGCCGTCCTCCCGGTGGGGCTGGATGGCGACGTCGACGCCGGTGAAGCCCTTCTGGGAGCTCTTCTGGTAGGCATCCGAGATGGTCGAGGTGAAGACCAGGGTGCCGGAGACGAAGGCCACGCCGAGCATGACGGCGAGGACGGTCATCAGCAGCCGGGCCTTGTGCGCGAGCACATTGCGCAAGGCGGTACGGAACATGGTCAGTCCTGAGTGGGGTTCCCTCGTCCCTGTGACGGGTGAGGGGCGAGGGGGACGAGAGGGAAGGGGCTACGGGCGTCGGGCCGGGGGTGTCCCCGGTCGTCAGCTCGTGCGGCCCTTGGCGTCGAAGCGCTTCATGCGGTCGAGGACCGCGTCGGCGGTGGGCTCGCGCAGCTCGTCGACGATGCGGCCGTCGGCGAGGAAGACCACCCGGTCGGCGTAGGAGGCGGCGACGGGGTCGTGGGTGACCATCACCACGGTCTGGCCCAGCTCGCGCACCGAGTTGCGCAGGAAGCCCAGCACCTCGGCGCCGGAGCGGGAGTCGAGGTTTCCGGTCGGCTCGTCGGCGAACATGATCTCGGGGCGGCCGGCGAGGGCGCGGGCCACGGCGACGCGCTGCTGCTGACCGCCGGAGAGCTGGTTGGGCCGGTGCTTGAGCCGCCCGGAGAGGCCGACGGTGTCGACGACCATGTCCAGCCACTGCTGGTCGGGCTTGCGGCCCGCGATGTCCATGGGAAGCGTGATGTTCTCCAGGGCGTTCAGCGTCGGCAGCAGGTTGAACGCCTGGAAGATGAAGCCGATCTTGTCGCGCCGCAGCCGGGTGAGCTTCTTGTCGTTCAGCGAGGTGAGCTCGGTGTCGCCGATCCGCGCCGAGCCGCCGGAGACGGAGTCGAGGCCCGCCATGCAGTGCATCAGCGTCGACTTGCCGGAGCCGGACGGGCCCATGATCGCGGTGAACTCGGCCTGACGGAACTCCACGGACACGGCGTCCAGGGCGACCACCTGGGTCTCGCCCTGGCCGTAGACCTTGGTGAGGTCCGTGGCGCGGGCCGCCACCGCGGTGGTGCGGACGGCGGTCTGGGCGCCGAAGGGGGTGGTGGTCACGGTGGAGCACTCCTGTCGGGACGAAGTCGGGGTCGTCTCTCCATCGTCCTTGGCGGATGTGCCGCCGGGATCAGACCCAGCTCCCGTTCCCGGGACAGACTCAAGGGGTAGCCGCCGAGCGGTTCGTCATCCTTTGGTAGGAGGGTGCCCCCCGAGTGCCGGAGACGAGATTGCGACAATTGCGGACGGCGCGAGGGGCGGGGGGATGAACGGGGGAGATCGGCCTCTGGCATGTGCCATTGGCGTCATCCCTGCACTGATAGGCCCTCAGTTGCCAATAAAATAAGACAACCTCGGGTCATCGTTCCGCTGTTTGGGGGGCGCTCCCCGGATAGGCTCGTCCTGCTCTCTTCTGGTGAGGCGCGCGCGCCTCCCAGCCCGCTACGGCCCGAGAGCTCTGCCCGGATGGTGGAATGCAGACACGGCGAGCTTAAACCTCGCTGGCCTTACGGCCGTGCCGGTTCGAGTCCGGTTCCGGGCACCAACGCGCACGCGTGCTGTATCCACACGCGGGCGCGGTCTCCGCCGGAAGCGGAATGTACCCCACCGTTTCTCGGTGTGCGACGCGTCACGTGGAACCGACCGGCTTCGGTTTGCGTTGTCAGGGAAGACGCGCAAAGAAAAGATCGTCCCCAAGCAGGAGGGCCATTTCTTTGCCTACCTATTACCCTTGTCGCAAGGCCGCGCAGGGTGGCCATGGAGGAGTGAAATGAGGAGCAGCAACCCGGTCTTCTCGCGACGGGGGTTCAGCCGCGACAACGGCGGCTATGCGGGCTTCAACGCGGGGCCGCAGGCCGGGGCCGCGACCCAGGGCAACCCCTACGCGACCAACCCGTACGCCGAGCCCACCAACCCGTACGCGGCGAACCCGTACGCGACCGGCGGTCCCGACCTGCAGCACGGTGCCCCGCAGGCGCCGGCGCAGCCCGGCCGGATGACCATGGACGACGTCGTCTCGCGCACCGGCATCACGCTGGGTGCGGTCGTCGTCGCCGCCGGTCTGGCCTGGGCGCTCGAGCTGCCCGTGGCGCTCGGATTCGGTGCCGGTCTCGTCGCGATGGTGCTCGGCTTCATCCAGGCGTTCAAGGCCAAGCCCGTCCCCGCGCTGATCCTCGGCTACGCCGTCTTCGAGGGCCTGTTCCTCGGTGTGATCAGCCAGGTCTACAACAACGTCGCCCAGGGCGCCCCGATGCAGGCGGTGCTCGGTACGACCGCCGTCTTCGTGGGTGTCCTGATCGCCTACAAGACCCGCCTCATCCGGGTCGACCGCAGGTTCGTCCGCTTCGTGATGGCGGCCGCGATCGGCTTCGTGCTGCTGATGGCCGTCAACATGCTCTTCGCCGTCTTCGGCGGCGGCGACGGCCTCGGCTTCCGCACCGGCGGCCTCGGCATCGTCGTCGGCATCGTCGGCGTGCTGCTCGGCGCGGCGTTCCTCGCGCTGGACTTCAAGCAGATCGAGGACGGCGTCCGCTACGGCGCGCCCCGTGAGGAGTCCTGGCTGGCGGCCTTCGGCCTGACGCTCTCGCTCGTGTGGATCTACACCGAGATGCTCCGGCTGATCTCGCTCCTGAACAGCGACTGACGGTACGAGCAGGTGGACACCGGTCGCCCATGGTGACCGGAAGGGCCCGGGAAGGCATCGCCTTCCCGGGCCCTTCGTCGTCTGTCGGGGGTCGTTCCGCCGGGTGGTGCGGCTATCCCAGCTTCCGTGCCGCCCGCCGGAGGTCGTACTCGTGGACGATCGCCTTGGCGTGGCCGTATGCGAGGTCGTGCTCTCCCCGCAGCCAGCTCACCTTCTCCTCGAAGCGGAAGAGAGAGGGGCCTTCGTCGACCGTGCGGAGCCAGTCGGCGATCTCGCGGCCGGTGCAATGGGGGATTCGGGAGAGCAGATTCCGGTGGGTCTCGTCGGAGAAGACGTGGGTCATCGGCGCCTCCGGACGCGTCGAATGATGGTCCTTCATGTCACCGTGCCTGAGTGTTCAGGCGTTGGCAACAGTCGGTGGGCGGCGCATAGGCTCGCGGCGTGGATGATGTGACGCCTCTTCTGGCCGCTGTGGACGCCTTCGCCGACCGGCTGCGTGCCCTGCCGCAGTCCCGACTGAGCCGGGGGGCGGCGGCGGAAGCGCTGGCCCTGGCCCGAGAGCTGGCCGCATGGACGCAAGCCGTCGAGGAGCCGGGGACGCCCGAGCCCCGGGAGATGCCGGAGGCCGGCATGTTCGCGGTCGCCGACCAAGTGGCCGTGGCCGGCCACGATTTGGCCGAAGCGCTGGCCGTCGGCGGTGGGGATCCGGCCGCGACGGGCCCGGGGGTGGCCGAGGCGGTGGCCCTCGTCGAGGCCGCGGCGAAGCGCTGCGGCCTGTAAACGCCTTACGGAGGGCGGCGGGAGGCGCGCCGGGCCCCGGGGGCGGGCCGGGACCCGTACGGGCCCTGCCGGGCCCGTGAGGGGCTACAGCGAGGCGATGACGCGGTCGGCGAGGACGTAGACGTTCCCCGACGCGCAGCCGAACGTCAGGGCGTAGGCGCCGGAGACCCCGGAACCGCCCAGCAGGACGGGGGCGTCGCCGGTGCGCAGCGCGTCCGCGAGCCGCTCGGCGGTCTCGCGGTGGCCCGGGGTCATGCAGATCGTGGTGCCGTCGGCGAAGACGTACACATCGAGGGTGCCGAGCGGCCCGGGGCGGACGTCGGCCAGCGGCATCCGGGTCTCCGCCAGCTCGGCGAGGCGCTCGACGGTGCGCTCGTGGTCGTCGACCTGGGGGAACGGCGAGAAGTCCGGGTGCGAGGGGTGGCGGCGGCGCGCGGCGGCCAGCTCGGGCGATTCGGCGGCCTCCGCGTCGGCGACGGCCTCGGCCGCCTCCGTCAGCGGGTCGGTGCCCGTCAGCGGCTCCAGACCGGCGAGGTCCGCCTGGCGGGGCACGAAGAGCCCGCTGTAGGGGCCGTCGGGCGTCAGCAGGTCGTCCCCGAGGCCGGCCAGGCCGCCCAGCAGGGAGGGGGCGTCGGCGGCGTCCCGGGCCTCCTGCGCCGCCCAGAACGCGCGGGCCTCGGCCAGCTCCCGCTCGCGCTCCTCGGCGAGCGCGTCGGCGACGGCCGCGCGTATCTCGGAGAGCTCCGCCACGGGGGCGGTACGGGCGGCGGGCACGGGCGCGTGGACCGGGCGGTCCGCCGTGGCGGCCGCCAGCTCGGTGCGCAGGGCGGTGATCTGCCGGCGCAGACCGCGCGTGGTGTGCAGGGCGGCGGCGCCCGCCGCCGTCGCGGTGGCAGCGGCAAGCAGCAGGGCAAGGGACATGGCGCTCACTGACGTACTCCCGGTTGCAATAGATCCCCCGAATTCCTACCTCAGCTTCGCGCGCGATGCCCCCGGAGCGTAGTGCAAAACGTCATGAAACGGGCGGGCCCAAGGGCCTGGACGTTGTTCCTTCAACGACTCTGACCTGGGGAAACGAATCTCCCCCGGGACGTTGGTCACATCCTGGGGGAGATTCGGTCACGTTCCCGCACGGCCACGCCGGAGGCCGATATGGGGTCAGATGTGCGTCGCTCGACAGACCCGCAGGTCAGCTCAGCCGCTCGATCACCATCGCCATGCCCTGGCCGCCGCCCACGCACATCGTTTCCAGGCCGAACTGCTTGTCGTGGAACTGGAGCGAGTTGATGAGCGTGCCCGTGATGCGCGCGCCGGTCATACCGAAGGGGTGACCCACGGCGATGGCACCGCCGTTGACGTTCAGCCGGTCCAGGTCGATGCCGAGGTCCCGGTACGAGGGGATGACCTGCGCCGCGAACGCCTCGTTGATCTCGACCAGGTCGATGTCGCCGATGCCCAGGCCGGCCCGCTTCAGGGCCTGCTTGCTGGCCTCCACCGGGCCGTAGCCCATGATCTCGGGGGACAGGCCCGAGACGCCGGTCGAGACGATCCGGGCGAGCGGGGTCAGGCCCAGCTCGCGCGCCTTGGTGTCGGACATGATCACCAGCGCGGCGGCGCCGTCGTTGAGCGGGCAGCAGTTGGCCGCCGTGATCAGACCGTCGGGGCGGAAGGCGGGCTTCAGACCCGAGACGCCCTCCAGGGTCACGCCCGCGCGCGGGCCGTCGTCCTTCGAGACGACCGTGCCGTCCGGGGTGGTGACCGGGGTGATCTCGCGCGCCCAGAAGCCGTTCTTGAGGGCCTCCTCGGCGAGGTTCTGCGACCGTACGCCGAACTCGTCCATGTCCTGGCGGGTGACGCCCTTGAGGCGGGCCAGGTTCTCGGCCGTCTGCCCCATCGCGATGTACGCGTCCGGTACGAGGCCGTCCTCGCGCGGGTCGTGCCAGTTTGTGCCCTCCTGCGCGGCGCGCTCGGCGGTGCGGGCCTCGGCGTCCGCGAAGAGCGGGTTGTGGGTGCCGGGCATGCCGTCGGAGGAGCCGTTGACGGACCGGGAGACCATCTCGACGCCCGCCGAGATGAAGACGTCGCCCTCGCCCGCCTTGATGGCGTGCAGCGCCATCCGCGAGGTCTGGAGCGACGAGGAACAGTAACGGGTGATCGTGCAGCCCGGCAGGTGGTCCATGCCCATCTGCACGGCCACGATGCGGCCCAGGTTGTGGCCCTGCTCGCCGCCGGGCAGACCGCAGCCGAGCATCAGGTCGTCGATGTCGCGCGGGTCGAGCTCGGGGATCTTGGCGAGCGCCGCCTGGATGATCGTGGCGGTCAGATCGTCGGGGCGCAGGTCCTTCAGCGAGCCCTTGAAGGCGCGGCCGATGGGGGAGCGGGCGGTTGAGACGATCACGGCTTCGGGCATCACGGCTCCAAGGGGCGCGAAAGGCTGGACTCAACTGGAAGTTACCCGCACGTAGGGCCATGGTCACCGACTGCGCGCTGTGATGCGGGCCTCTTTTCTAAGCGGCTGCTCAGGCGGGCGGGGCGCGTGCGGGTGGGGGCGGGTGGCCGGGGTGGTCGCCCGGCTGTGCGGCGACCGCCCCCGGCCCACGCCCCCGCCGCTCACGCCTCGCGCCGTGCCCGGGACCAGACGTGGTGGGGCGTGGCCTCCGTGTGCGCGGGCAGGCGCCGCCGCCTGCGGTGCTTGAGCAGGGCCCACCGGCCGCGGGCCGCCGTGACCTCGGTGCCGCCCTCGGCCGCCGCCTCCGCGGCCGCCCGGGCCACGGGCAGGATGCCCTCGCGGCGGGTCGCGTCCGGCCGCTCCTCGTCCTCCGGCCAGAAGCCCAGCGCCGCGCACAGGGTCGGCAGCACCGCCATGGCCGCCGTCGCGTACCCCTCGGCCGAGGGGTGGTAGTTGTCCGGCCCGAACAGCTCCCGCGGGTTCTGCTCGAACTCGGGCCCCAGCAGCGCGCCCAGTGACACCGTGCGGCCGCCCGCCTCCAGCACCCCTATGGTCTGCGCCGCCGCCAGCTGGCGGCTCAGCTTCCGGGCCAGCCAGCGCAGCGGCTGGTACACCGGCTCGATGGTGCCCAGGTCGGGGCAGGTGCCCACGACCACCTCGCAGCCCGCCTCGCGCAGTCTGCGCACGGCGTCGGAGAGCAGCCGCACGGACCGGGCGAAGGGCATCCGGTGGGTGACGTCGTTCGCGCCGATCATGATCACGCAGACGTCGGGGGTCCGCGCCGGGTCGGACAGCAGCATCGTGACCTGCCGCTCCAGGTCGTGCGACTGCGCACCCGACAGTGCCACGTTGCGCAGCTCCACGGGCCGCTCCGCGACCGCGGCGAGCCCCGAGGCCAGCAGGGCCCCCGGCGTCTGCCGGGGGCGGTGCACGCCCTGCCCGGCGGCCGTGGAGTCGCCGAGCACGCCCAGCAGCAGCGGCTCGTGGCCCAGCCGGTGGACGAACGAGGAGCCGTAGCGGCCGTCCGCGCGCGGCGGGGCGTCGTTGTGCCCGCCGACCACCCGCCTGGCCAGCGCGACCTCCGTGAGCAGTACGCCCAGCGCCGCCCCGCCCAGCAGTCCGACCCCGCCACCGCCGTACGCGGCGGCGGCCGCGATCCGCCGTGCGACCCTCGCCCTCGACATGGACATAGGCCCGGGCCTCCTCCCGATCCACCGCCGTGCACCCTTGCCCGACCGTGCTAACAGCTTGTTGCCCCGAGCGCCCGCCCGCGCAACGCGCCGCTAGTGCACTCGGCGGCGCAATAGGCTGGATGTATGGGTACGCGACGACCGCTAGTACCCCCGACCGCGGAGATCACCGTGCAGTATCACGATTCGATGATTGAGCTCGTTGGCAACACCCCGCTCGTGAAGCTCAACAGCGTGACCGAAGGCCTTCAAGCCACCGTGCTTGCCAAGATCGAGTACTTCAACCCCGGCGGCTCGGTGAAGGACCGTATCGCCGTGCGGATGATCGAGGCCGCCGAGAAGTCCGGGGAGCTGAAGCCCGGCGGCACGATCGTCGAGCCGACGTCCGGCAACACGGGTGTGGGCCTTGCGATCGTGGCTCAGCAGAAGGGTTACAAGTGCATCTTCGTCTGCCCGGACAAGGTCTCCACTGACAAGATCAATGTGCTGCGGGCGTACGGTGCGGAGGTCGTGGTCTGCCCGACCGCGGTGGACCCCGAGCACCCGGACTCCTACTACAACGTGTCCGACCGGCTCGTCGCGGAGACGCCCAACGCCTGGAAGCCGGACCAGTACAGCAACCCGAACAACCCCCTCTCCCACTACGAGTCCACCGGCCCCGAGCTGTGGGAGCAGACGGCGGGGAAGATCACCCACTTCGTCGCGGGCGTCGGCACCGGCGGCACGATCAGCGGCACTGGCCGCTACCTCAAGGAGATCAGCGGCGGCCGGGTCAAGGTCATCGGCTCGGACCCGGAGGGCTCGGTCTACAGCGGCGGCTCCGGCCGTCCGTACCTGATCGAGGGCGTCGGTGAGGACTTCTGGCCGTCCGCCTACGACGGCACGGTGACCGACGAGATCATCGCGGTCTCCGACAAGGACGCCTTCCAGATGACGCGCCGTCTCGCCAAGGAGGAGGGCCTGCTCGTCGGCGGCTCCTGCGGCATGGCGGTCGTCAGCGCCCTGCGGGCGGCCGAGGGCCTCGGCCCGGACGACGTGGTCGTCGTCCTGCTGCCCGACAGCGGCCGCGGCTACCTCAGCAAGATCTTCAACGACGAGTGGATGGCGGACTACGGCTTCCTCGAGGAGGCCGGCGACGCCGCGCGCGTCGCCGACGTGCTGCGCCGCAAGGAGGGCGACATGCCCTCGCTGGTGCACATGCACCCCGAGGAGACCGTGGGTGAGGCCATCGAGGTGCTCCGCGAGTACGGCGTCTCGCAGATGCCCATCGTGAAGCCGGGAGCGGGGCACCCCGATGTCATGGCCGCCGAGGTCATCGGCTCGGTCGTGGAGCGCGAGCTGCTGGACGCCCTCTTCGCCCAGCGCGCCTCCCTCTCCGACCCGCTGGAGAAGCACATGTGCCCGCCGCTGCCGCAGGTCGGCTCCGGCGAGCCGGTCGGTGACCTGATGGCCGTACTCGGCCAGGCCGACGCGGCGGTCGTCCTCGTCGAGGGCAAGCCGACCGGTGTGGTGAGCCGTCAGGACCTGCTGGCCTTCCTGGCGGAAGGCGCGGGCTCCAAGTAACGCCGGTGGTCCGCCGGCCGGCGAACGGGCCGTCAAAGGCACGTACAAGTCACGTGCTCGCCGCACGGACTTAACAACGGCCCGGCATAGTGAGGGGTGTCGGCACGGGCTTCCCGCCCGGGCCGGCACCCACGAACGGCGGCAGGAATTCCGGAGCGGCTCCCGGACTCCGAGGCCGCCCGGACGCCGGCCCGGCCGGTTCGGACCGCGTCCTGATGGGGGACCGCCGTCGTCCCGACCCCCGGCCCCGGCCGGTGGTGCGGCGGTCCCCTCTACTCCCAGTCGGGTTCTTCCTTCTTGCGGCCGCGCCGCCAGGGGAAACCTCCCGCCGACTGGGCCACGTTGACGCCGACGATGCCCGCCCAGCTCACCAGCAGGCCGGACAGGCCCGCGTTGACGACGGCAATGGCGGACAGCGGGATCGCCAGGACCAGGGAGACCGCGGCGAAGCCGAAGCGCTCGCCGAAGCCGCCCGGGTCGGGGTCGCCCGCGCGGGGACGGCCGCCGCGGGCGACCGTCATCTGTTGTTCGGCGAGGTGCCGTCGCACCCGCTTGTCGACCGTGCCGTCGAGCTTCTGCTCGACTTTCCGCTCGACCTTTTCCAGGAAAGCTTCGATGAGTTCCGACTCGTACTCCGGCCCCAGCTCCTTACGGGTCTGGAGGGTCGCGTCGAGTTCCTTTTTCAGCTCGGGGTCGCGGGCCATCATGCCCGCAACGGTACGGTCACTGGGGCCCCGCGGTCAGTGGGGCCAGCACCCGTATCCGCAGTAGGGGAAGTCCCCGCGCGCGCGTGGGCCCCCGTGGAAGGAGCAGTCCGTGCCCGAACCTCTGCTGTCGTCCCTCGCCGGGCCCGGGGCCGGCGACCGGGCGGATGCCCTGACCGTCGCCGGGCAGTCCCTCTCGCGGGAGGAACTCCTGGGCGCCGCGGGCGCCGTGGCGTCCCGGATCGCGGGCGCGGCCTCCGCGGCCGTGCGGGCCGACGCGACCGCGGCGACGGTCGTGGCCGTCGTGGGCGGGCTGCTCGCCGGTGTGCCCGTGGTGCCGCTGCCGCCCGATGCCGGGCCCGCGGAGCGGGAGCACATCCTGCGGGACTCCGGCGCCGAACTCGTCCTGGGCGGCGAGGCGGACGCCGACGTTCCGGTGGACCTGCGGGAGCGCGCCGACTTCTCCGCCGTCGCGGAGGACCCGAAGGCGACCGCGCTGATCCTCTACACCTCCGGCACGACGGGGGCGCCCAAGGGGGCGCTGATCCCGCGCGGCGCGGTGGCGGCGGGCCTGGACGGGCTCGCGGAGGCCTGGCAGTGGACGGCTGAGGACACGCTCGTGCACGGGCTGCCGCTCTTCCATGTGCACGGCCTCGTGCTGGGCGTCCTGGGCGCGCTGCGCACCGGGTGCCGCCTGGTGCACACGGGCAGGCCGACCCCGCAGGCGTACGCGGCGGCCGGCGGCAGCCTGTACTTCGGGGTGCCGACCGTGTGGTCCCGCGTCGTCCGCGAACCGGACGCCGCGCGGGCGCTGAGCGGGGCGCGGCTGCTGGTGTCTGGCAGCGCGGCCCTGCCCGCGCCCGTTTTCCGGGACCTGGAGCGGCTCACCGGGCAGCGGCCCGTCGAGCGGTACGGCATGACCGAGACCCTGATCACCGTCTCCGCACGGGCCGACGGGGAGCGCCGGCCGGGCTCGGTCGGGCTGCCGCTGCCCGGGGTGCGGACGCGCGTGGTGGCGGAGGACGGCGCGGAGATCGGCGAGCTGGAGGTGTCCGGGCCGACGCTGTTCACCGGGTATCTGGGCCGCCCGGAGGCGACGGCGGCCTCGTACACGGACGACGGCTGGTTCCGCACCGGCGACATCGCCGCCATCGAGCCGGACGGCTCGCACCGCATCGTGGGCCGGGCCTCCACCGACCTGATCAAGTCGGGCGGCTACCGCGTCGGGGCGGGCGAGGTGGAGAACGCGCTGCTCGACCACCCGGCGGTGCGCGAGGCGGCCGTCGTCGGGGCCCCGCACGAGGACCTGGGCCAGGAGATCGTCGCCTATGTCGTGGCCGACGACGTGAGCGAGAAGGCGCTGATCGACTTCGTGGCCGGGCATCTGTCCGTACACAAGCGGCCGCGTCGGATCCGCTTCCTGGAGGCGCTGCCGCGCAACGCGATGGGCAAGCCGCAGAAGAAGCTGCTGCCGCCGCTGTAGGGCGCCGCAGTGGACGGCGGCAGCGCGCTGCATATATTCATGCAGAGTCAGGGCCATCTGAATGGAGGTCCGAGGTCGAGTGAACCGTCGAACACCATGGAGGGCCCGATGACGGAGACCGGGGGCGAGCCGGAGGCCACCGCACGCCTGCAGAAGCTCTTCGAGGGGCACCGGCTGACGCCGACCCAGCGCCGCATCGCCCATTGCATGGTGCGGCGGGCGGCCGACGCGCCCTTCCTCTCCAGCGTCGAGCTGGCTGAGCTGGCGGGCGTCAGCCAGCCGTCCGTGACCCGCTTCGCGGTCGCCCTCGGCTTCGACGGCTACCCCGCCCTGCGCCGCCACCTGCGCGATGTCGTGCCCGCCGCCGAGGCGCCCGGCGAGGGCTCGTGCAACGAGTACCAGCAGGCCGTCCACGCCGAGATCGACAACCTCCGCCACCTTGCCTCGCTGCTCGCCGACCCGGCCCCCGTCGCCCGGGCCGGGCGGCTGCTCGCCGCGTCCCGGCCGCTGCCCGTGCTCGGTCTGCGCGCGGCGGCCGCGCAGGCGGGCGGCTTCGTCTACTTCGCCCGCAAGGTCCACCCCGACGTCCGGCTCCTCGACGAGGGCGGCACCCTGCTCGCCGACCGCATCGACGCGGCCGTACGGGCGGGGGCGAGCGCCCTGCTGTGCTTCGCGCTGCCCCGCCATCCGCGCGAGGTGGTCGAGGCGCTGGAGTACGCGCGGGGCGCGGGGCTGACCGTCGTCACCGTCGCCGACTCCACCTTCGCCCCCGTCGCGGGCCACTCCGACCATCTGCTCCCCGCCGCCGTCGGCACGGGCCTCGCCTTCGACACGGCGTGCGCGCCGATGCTGCTGGGGCGGGTGCTGCTGGAGGCGATGTGCGACGCGCTGCCGGATGCGCAGGCGCGGCTGGAGGAGTTCGACGCGAAGGCCGCTGCGCGGGGGCTGTTCGTGGAGTGACCTTGCCCTTACGGGCTGTGGTGGGTGCACCTCCGCTGCGCGGCGGTGTCCTCAAGCGCCGGACGGGCTGGTTGTGGCTGAGCTCAGCCACAACCAGCCCGTCCGGCGCTTGAGGACGCGCCCGCAGGGCGCTCGCCGCCGCAGGCGGCAAAGACGGCCCGCCGTCAGAGGAAGCGGTCGAAGAACGCGGCGACATGCCCCCGTGTCTCCGCCACCGCCCGCTCCGGACGCACCGTCCCGAGCCGCTCCCGGACGGTCTCCGGGGAGACCGCGCCCTGAGCCGCGAGGGACGGCAGCTGCGAGGAGGCGTCGGTGTAGGAGCCGTGGCGGGAGCCGCGCAGCGTCACGTCGCCGCGCCAGCCGGTCGAGTTCTTCCACAGGGCCGCCCACGACGGCTGCCGGTGGTGGTCGCCGGAGTCCGGGCTCTCCGTGCCCATCAGCAGGAACGGCCGGTCCAGGCCGTCGCGGGCCACCGTGCCCAGCTCGCTCCCGGAGCCGCCCGGCCCGGGGAACTCCAGCGTCCCGTCCATGTTGATCCCCGCCCGGATCCGGCGGTCGTCGTGCATGGTCTGGAGGGCGGTGAAGCCGCCCGCGGAGTGCCCGGCCATGCCGACGCGCCGCAGGTCCATGGCGTTCGTGAGACCCGGCGGGAGGGACGCGCGCCGCTTGGTGTCGCCGAGGGTGTCGAGGACGAAGCGGGTGTCGTCGACCCGGGCCTTCACCGCCTTGCGCAGCACGGCCCCGATGTCGGTACCGGGCTTTTGGGCCAGCTCGGGGAGGACGGACTTCGCCAGCCGCCCGCCGGGCAGGGCCACTTCCGACGAGTCGTAGGTGTGGTCGACGGTCACGACCACATAGCCGCGCGAGGCCAGGTCCTCCACGAGGCCGGTGTTCCAGGTGCGGGGGTCGCCCAGGCCCGCCGAGTACAGCACCACCGGGTGCCTGCCCGAGTCGCGGGCGACGGGGGCGTCCACGCGTGCGTGCGTACGCGTGGCGGCCCAGTCGGCCTTCCCGGCCGGCACGCCGTAGTTGAGCGAGCCCGCCCCCGTCGCGGAGCCGAAGTGGGCCGCCGCGCGCTCCTCCATGTGCGGTGCCGTGCGGCCGCCGTGCCCCCGTTCGGCCGGGTACCAGAAGCTCACGATCACCTCGCGGGGCCCCCGCTCGGGCTGCCACGGATCCCGCCGCTTGTCGTCGACCAGGTGCCGGGCGGTGGTGCCCACGGCGTACGGGCCGGTCGGCGCCGGCAGCCGGCCGTGCGGGCGGCCCGCACCGGCCGCCTCGTATGCGGCCGGCTCGTACGCCGCCGCCTTGGGGGCGGTCGCGCCCAGCAGGCTCGTCACGGCCAGTGCCCCCGCCGCGATGGCCGCCCGCCGCTTCAGACCACGCTCGTACGCAGGCATCCCCGGCTCCTTTCCGATCGGCTGATGAGCCGACCTTAGGGAGCGAACGGGTGCCCGGGCGTCATACGTCGGAGCCAACTCGCGGGGGATACCCGGGTATGACACCGGTGGGTGCGGGTTCTCAGCCGGTCCTCAGATTGGTCGGTTAGCGTGCCGCGCGGACAGGCGAAGGCAAGGACAGAAGGAGGTCTGCTGTGGGGCGCGGGGCGTATGCGCTGGCGCGGGTGGCGGTGGTCGTACGGGCACCCGCCGCACCGCTGTGGTGGCTGGGCGTACTGAGCGCCGGCGTCGGGGCGCTGGTGCCGGGGCTCACCGGACGCCGGATCGGGGTGCTCGCCGGGGCGGCGCTGTTCATCGTCGCCGGGTGCGTGGCGTTCGCGGCACGGCGCAGACGGTACGCCGAGCTCGCGCTCGGCGCGTCGCGGGCGGGCAGGTCCGTCATCCTCCAGGACCGCGCCGTGACGATACGGAACTGGCGGCGCCACCGGCGCTGGTGGCTCGCGGCGGCCTTCCTCGCCGCCGTGGCCGTCTCCTTGGCCGTCCCGGCCGCGGCGGGGATGGCGATGGCCGGGCTGGGCGCCGGCCTGTGGGCGAAGGCCCTGTGGCTGGGCGGCCTGGAACGGGCGGGCGAGGTGCTGCTGTGGGTCCGCACGGACTCGGCACGCGGCAGCGCCGCCGGTCAGCGGGTGCGTGGGTACGTGACCACCGGGTTGTCGGCGGGGGACGCGGCGCCGGGTGGTTCGAAGAGGGTGCGCCGGATGGGATCGAAATGAGCCCGCTGCGCTGGATTCAGCCCAGGGCCGTCAGACCCGCGGCACACGCCTCACCGCTCTCGGCGACGAGCTCGTCCAGCGTCTGCGGCACCCGCACCGGGGTGAACCGTACGGCGTCGTCGTCGCCGTCACTCCCGCCTTCTGCGAGCGCGTAGCCGTAAACCCCCGGGCGGGGGAGCGAGTTGTACGCGAAGTGGTTCGAGAAGTAGTACGCGCCCGTGTCGAGCAGCGCGACATGGTCACCGGCCTCCAGGAGGGGCAGCGGGCGGTTCACGGCGACCAGGTCGCCCGCGAAGCAGCACGGCCCGGCGATGTCCTGCGGCACCGGCTCGGACGTCTTCGGCCGTCCCAGCGCGTCGAACACCGCCACCCGCAGTGGCCAGGACTCCGGTGCGAACACCGTGCGCGTGGCGACCTGGGCGCCCGCGTGCGTCACCGCGATCCGGCGGCCCCCGGCGGACTTGGTGTACTCCACCCGGGCCAGCACCGTGCCGCTCTTGGCCAGCAGTGACCGGCCGAACTCGGTGACCAGCCCGTACCTCCCGTCGAACAGCCCCGGGACGGTCGCGGCCAGGAGCCGCGCGTACTCCCGGAAGGTCGGCGTGACCTCGTCGGACGCGAAGTTGACGGGCAGGCCGCCGCCGATGTCCAGGGTGTCGATCTGCTGCCGCCCGACGACCCCGTTGATCTCCTCGGCCAGCTCGTAGGCGATCCGCACCCCCTCGGCCATCAGCTCCAGGGGGCAGCCCTGCGAGCCCACGTGGGCGTGCATCCGGGTCAGCCACGGCCGCTCCGCGTAGGCGCGGATCAGCCAGTCGCGGGCCCCCGCGTCGCGCAGCGCCACCCCGAACTTCGAGGTCTCCGTGGCCGTGCTCAGCGCGTCGATGCTGCCGCAGCCGACCTGGGGGTTGACCCGTACGCCCAGGGGCGAGCCGGTCGGCGCGGACCCCACCAGCGCGTCCAGCCGGGCCAGCTCCTCGCGGCTGTCGGCGTTGACGGCGATGCCGAGCGCCAGCGCCTCGCGCAGCTCCGCGCCGGTCTTCGCGGGCGAGTCCAGCACCGTGCGCCCCGGCGGCACGCCGGCCGCGCGCGCCAGCGCCAGCTCCCCGGGGCTCGCGACCTCGCAGCCCAGCCCCTCGTCGGCGAGGAGCCGCAGCACGGGCACCAGGGCCGCGGCCTTCACGGCGAAGGCGTGCAGCACCTCCACGTGCCCGCCGGCCTCCGCGAAAGCCTCCCGCAACGCGGCGACGGCCTCGCGGATGCCCCGCACGTCCAGCAACCCGGCCACGGGGTGCGCCGCCCCGACGACCCCCTGCCCCACCGCGGCCGCCACGGCGGCCGTCCGCCTGTCGTCTGCGCTCTGCCCGGTCATGACTCCACTCCACCACCTGGAGGCGCGGGCCGGGAGGGTTTGCGGCGGGCCCGGGCGTGGCGGGGCCGGCCGGGGAGATGCCGCCCACCTGTTGACTAGCTGTATTCAGCGGCCCAAGATGTGCAGTGTTCTATTCAGAGCCAGGGAGGCAGGGCCCATGTCAGGACCGCGACCCGTGCGAGCGCCGCGAGGAACCGAGCTCACCGCCCGGGGGTGGCAGCAGGAAGCCGCACTGCGGATGCTGCAGAACAACCTCGACCCCGAGGTCGCCGAGCACCCGGACAAGCTCGTCGTCTACGGCGGCACCGGCAAGGCCGCCCGCGACTGGCGCTCCTTCGACGCCATGGTCCGCACCCTGACCACGCTCAAGCAGGACGAGACGATGCTCGTCCAGTCCGGCCGCCCGGTCGGCGTCATGCAGACGCACGAGTGGGCGCCGCGCGTCCTCATCGCCAACTCCAACCTGGTCGGCGACTGGGCCAACTGGGAGGAGTTCCGGCGGCTGGAGGCCCTCGGCCTCACCATGTACGGGCAGATGACCGCCGGTTCGTGGATCTACATCGGCACCCAGGGCATCCTCCAGGGCACCTACGAGACCTTCGCCGCCGTCGCCGCGAAGAAGTTCGGCGGCACCCTGGCCGGGACCATCACCCTCACCGCCGGCCTCGGCGGCATGGGCGGCGCCCAGCCGCTCGCCGTCACCATGAACGACGGCGTCGCCATCTGCATCGACTGCGACCCGCGCGCCATCGACCGCCGCATCGAGCACCGCTACCTGGACGTGAAGGCCGACTCGCTCGACCACGCCCTCCAGCTGGCCACCGAGGCCCGCGACGCCCGCCGTCCGCTGTCCATCGGTGTCCTCGGCAACGCCGCCGAGCTGCTTCCGCAGCTCCTCGCGATGAACGCCCCCATCGACATCGTCACCGACCAGACGAGCGCCCACGACCCGCTCGCCTACCTCCCCGTCGGCGTCGACTTCGACGAGATGGCCTCCTACGCGGCCGAGAAGCCCGCCGACTTCACCCAGCGGGCCCGCGAGTCCATGGCCCGGCACGTCGAGGCCATGGTCGGCTTCATGGACGCGGGTGCCGAGGTCTTCGACTACGGCAACTCCATCCGGGGCGAGGCCCAGCTCGCGGGCTACGCCCGCGCCTTCGACTTCCCCGGCTTCGTGCCCGCCTACATCCGCCCCCTCTTCTGCGAGGGCAAGGGCCCCTTCCGCTGGGCGGCGCTCTCCGGCGACCCGGCCGACATCCACAAGACCGACAAGGCGATGCTCGAACTCTTCCCCGAGAACGAGTCCCTCGCCCGCTGGATCAAGATGGCCGGGGAGCGGGTCCACTTCCAGGGCCTGCCCGCCCGCATCTGCTGGCTCGGCTACGGCGAGCGCGACAAGGCCGGTGAGCGCTTCAACGAGATGGTCGCCGACGGCACGCTCGCCGCACCCCTGGCCATCGGCCGCGACCACCTCGACTGCGGCTCGGTCGCCTCCCCGTACCGCGAGACCGAGGCCATGCTCGACGGCTCCGACGCGATCGCCGACTGGCCGCTGCTCAACGCCATGGTCAACGTCGCCTCCGGCGCGTCCTGGGTCTCCCTCCACCACGGGGGCGGCGTCGGCATGGGCCGCTCCATCCACGCGGGCCAGGTCACGGTCGCCGACGGCACGGCCCTGGCGGGCGAGAAGATCCGCCGCGTGCTGACGAACGACCCGGGCATGGGCGTGATCCGCCATGTGGACGCGGGCTACGACATCGCGGAGTCGGTCGCGGCGGAGCGGGACGTCCGCATCCCGATGCGCGAGGACGACGCGTCGTGACCGAGGCCGACCAGCCCGTCCAGCCCGTCCAGCCCGTCCAGCCCGTCCAGCGTTCGCACAGCGGGCCGTCGTTCCACGAGATGTGGCGCGACCTCGCTCCCATCGGCCGCGACGCGGACAGCGGCGGCTACCGCCGCTACGCCTGGACGGGCGCCGACGCCGACTGCCGCGACTGGTTCCGCGCGCAGGCCGAGACCCGCGGCCTGACCTACGAGCAGGACCGCAACGGCAACCAGTGGGCGTGGCTCGGCGACCCCGCCGCCGGGGACGCCGTCGTCACCGGCTCCCACCTGGACTCCGTCCCGGACGGCGGGGCCTTCGACGGCCCCCTCGGCGTCGTGTCGTCCTTCGCCGCCCTCGACGAGCTCCGCGCCCGCGGCACCCGGCCCACCCGCCCGCTCGCCATCGTGAACTTCGGCGACGAGGAGGGCGCCCGCTTCGGGCTCGCCTGTGTCGGCTCCCGGCTCACCGCCGGGCAGCTCACCCTCGACAAGGCCCACGCGCTGCGCGACGCCGACGGCGTCTCGCTCCCGCAGGCCATGGAGCGCGCCGGGTACGACCCGGAGACCATCGGGGCCGACCCCGAGCGCCTCGCCCGGATCGGCGCGTTCGTCGAACTGCACGTCGAGCAGGGCCGCGCCCTCGCCCACACGGACCACGCCGTCGGCGTCGCCTCCGCCATCTGGCCGCACGGCCGCTGGCGGTTCGACTTCCACGGCGAGGCCAACCACGCCGGCACCACCCGCATCGAGGACCGCCGCGACCCGATGCTCACCTATGCCAACACGGTGCTGGCCGCCCGCAAGAAGGCCCGCACCGCCGGTGCCCTCGCCACCTTCGGCAAGGTCAGCGTCGAGCCGAACGGCGTGAACGCCATCGCCTCCCTGGTCCGCGGCTGGCTGGACTCCCGCGCCGCCGACGAGGAGACCCTCGCCGCCGTCGTCGAGGAGATCGAACGCGCGGCGGCCGAGCGCGGCGCCCGCG
Source organism: Streptomyces syringium (assembly GCF_017876625.1). Lineage (NCBI taxonomy): Bacteria > Bacillati > Actinomycetota > Actinomycetes > Kitasatosporales > Streptomycetaceae > Streptomyces > Streptomyces syringium. Next base: position 3,094,900 of record NZ_JAGIOH010000001.1, on the reverse strand, counting down.
ACGGCGTCGACGTCCGCGTCACCCGGGAATCGTTCACTCCGGTGGTGGAATTCGCGCACGACCTCCGCGACGAGCTGGCGAAGCTGCTGGGCGATGTGCCCGTGTTGCCGACGGGAGCGGGACACGACGCGGGTATTTTGTCCGGCGTCATCCCCACCGCCATGCTGTTCGTGCGGAACCCGACCGGTGTCTCCCACTCACCCGCCGAAACGGCGGCCGAGGACGACTGCCTGGCCGGGGTGACCGCTCTCGCCGACGTACTGGAGGGTCTCGCGTGCAGGTGACTTACTGGGCGGAGCACGCGTGGCTCGAGGACCGCGTCGAGCACGGCGTGGCCATCGAGACGACGGACGGGCGGATCACGGCCGTCCGCACCGAGGTCCCGCTGCCCCCGCCCGGCGCCACGACCCTGCGCGGACTGACCCTCCCCGGGCTCGCGAACGCCCACAGCCACGCCTTCCACCGCGCCCTGCGCGGCGTCGTGCAGGCCGCACCCGGCCTCGCGCTGCCGGGCCTCGGCGACGACCGCCCCGCCGCCGGGGCGGACCGGGCGCCGGACTCCTTCTGGACCTGGCGCGAGGTCATGTACGGCGTCGCCGACCGGCTCACCCCCGAGAGCTACTTCGCGCTCGCGAGGGCCACCTACGCCGAGATGGCCCTCGCCGGCATCACCGCCGTCGGCGAATTCCACTACCTCCACCACGCCCCCGGCGGCGGCCACTACGACAACCCCAACGCCATGGGCGAGGCCCTGATCGCGGCCGCCGCCGAGGCCGGCATCCGCATCACCCTCCTCGACACCTGCTACCTCTCCGCAGGCTTCGGCGCCCAGCCCAACCGGCACCAGCTGCGCTTCAGCGACGGCACCGCCGAGCGGTGGGCGGAGCGCGCCGACGGACTCAAGGCCGACGACAACACCCGGATCGGCGCGGCCATCCACTCCGTACGGGCCGTGCCCGTCGACCAGCTGTCCACCGTCGCCGCCTGGGCGCAGGACCGCACCGCACCGCTGCACGTCCATCTCTCCGAGCAGACCGCCGAGAACGACGCCTGCGTCGAGGCCCACGGCTTCACCCCCACCACGCTGCTGGCCGACCACGGGGTCCTGGGACCGCACACCACGGCCGTCCACGCCACCCATCTCACCCACGGCGACATGCGGCTCCTGGGCCGCTCGGCCACCGGCGTGTGCATGTGCCCCACCACCGAGCGGGACCTGGCCGACGGCATCGGCCCGGCCCTGCAACTCCAGCGCGGCGGCTCCCCGCTCTCCCTCGGCAGCGACAGCCACGCCGTCATCGACATCCTCGAAGAGGCGCGCGCCATGGAGCTGGACGAGCGGCTGCACAGCCGGGCCCGCGGCCACTGGTCGGCGGCCGAGCTGCTGCGCGCCGCCACCGCCGACGGCCACGCGGCCCTCGGCTGGAACGAGGCGGGGCGCATCGAGAACGGCGCGCTCGCCGACCTCACCACGATCGCGCTGGACACCGTCCGTACGGCGGGACCGCCGCCCCGGCTCGCCGCCGAGGCGGCCGTATTCGCGGCGACCAGTGCCGACGTCCGGCACACCGTGGTCGGCGGCCGTCACGTCGTGCGTGACGGAGTGCACCAGTCGGTGCCCGACGTCCCGTCGGCCCTGGCCGACAGCATCGCCGCGCTGCGCGGCTGACGAAGGAGAACCTCCCCGAGATGAGCCCCGAGACGATCCCCGGCCCCACGCCCGACCCGGCGGACGGGAAGAAGAGGGCCGACACGACGGCCATCACCAACATCGCCACCCTCGTCACCAACGACCCCTCCCTCGGCTCGGGCCCCCTCGGTCTGATCCAGGACGCGGCGATCGTCATCGACGGTGACCGCATCGGCTGGGTCGGTCCGTCCAGCAAAGCACCCACCACTGACAACCGCCTCGACGCGGGCGGCCGCGCGGTCATCCCGGGCTTCGTCGACTCCCACTCCCACCTGGTCTTCGCCGGCGACCGCACCGCCGAGTTCAACGCCAGGATGTCCGGGCAGAGCTACTCGGCCGGCGGCATCCGCACCACCGTCGCCGCCACCCGCGCCGCCTCGAACAACGAGCTGAACGCCAACGTCGCCCGCTACGTCGCGGAAGCGCGCCGGCAGGGCACCACCACCATCGAGATCAAGTCCGGTTACGGCCTCACCACCGAGGACGAGGCCCGCGCCCTGACCATCGCCTCCGTCCACACCGACGAGGTGACGTATCTCGGCGCACACATCGTGGCCCCCGAGTTCGCCGAGCACCCCGAGGCGTACGTCGACCTGGTCACCGGCCCGATGCTCGACGCCTGCGCCCCGCACGCCCGCTGGATCGACGTCTTCTGCGAGCGCGGCGCCTTCGACGGCGACCAGGCCCGGGCGATCCTCACCGCCGGCAAGCGCGCGGGCCTGCTGCCGCGCGTCCACGCCAACCAGCTCACCCACGGCCCCGGCGTCCAGCTCGCCGTCGAACTCGACGCCGCCTCCGCCGACCACTGCACCCACCTCACCGACGCCGACGTCGACGCCCTCGCGGGCGGCTCCACGGTCGCCACGCTGCTGCCCGGCGCCGAGTTCTCCACCCGCGCCGCGTGGCCCGACGCCCGCCGCCTCCTCGACGCGGGCGCCGTCGTCGCCCTCTCCACGGACTGCAACCCCGGCTCGTCCTTCACCAGCTCGATGCCGTTCTGCATCGCCCTGGCCGTGCGGGACATGGGGATGACCCCGGACGAGGCCCTCTGGTCCGCCACCGCCGGCGGCGCGGCGGCCCTGCGCCGCACCGACGTCGGCCGCCTCTCCCCGGGCGCCCGCGCGAACCTCGCCCTCCTCGACGCCCCCAGCCACGTCCACCTCGCCTACCGCCCCGGCGTCCCCCTGGTCTCGGCCGTCTGGCAGGACGGCGAACTCGCCTGACGACTCCCTGCTAGCCGACCCGCTCCAGCGCCACCAGCGGAATGTCCCGCCCGGACGCCAGCGCCCGCCGCCGGAAGTCCGCGAACGCGGGATCGGCGGCGATCTGCCGCTCCCACACGCCCTCGCGCGCGGACTCCTCGACGAGGCGGGCCCGCACGGGATAGCGCTCCGCGCCCACCTCGACGACCGCGTCCGGCGCGGCCGTCAGATTGTGGAACCACCCCGGCGCGGCGGGCGCGCCGCCGTTCGACGCGAACACGATCAGCCGCTCCCCGTCCGGGAGATGCACGAGCGGCGTCGTACGGGGCAGCCCGCTGCGGGCGCCGCGCGTGGTGAGCAGCAACAGCCTCGTACCGGCGAACTGTCCGCCGACGCGGCCCGCGTTGGCCCGGAACTCCTCGATGACGCGGAGATTGAAGGGGTTGCTGTTGTTGGGCGGCGTGGCCGGGGAAGCCGGGGAATGCGGGGCGCCGGTGGCTGTGTTCGTCATGGACGCCACGCTAAATTCTCACACCCGTGTGAGATTCAAGCCCTTGTGAGGCAGGCCATATGAAGATCGGTGAGCTGGCGCGCGAGAGCGGCGTGAGCGTGCGCCTCCTGCGCTACTACGAGGAGGTGGGCCTGCTCACCCCCGAGCGCCCCGGCGGCGGCCACCGCCGCTACGCCCCCGACGCCCCCGAGGCTGTCCACCGCATCCGCGCCCTCCTGGCGGCCGGCCTCCCCACCCGCGTCATCCGCGAGATCCTCCCCTGCGTCCAGGGCACGGGCACCGCCTTCGACCCCTGCGTGACAACCCACCTCCGCACCCGCCTGACCGAACTCGACACCCACATCACCGACCTCCAACAGGCCCGCTCCGCACTCGCGGCCCTCCTGGCCGCGACGGAGGGGGTGGCGACGGCGGCGTGACACGGCTGGCCCAGTGGGGTTAGGTGGTTCCTCCGGTCCCGGTTCCCTCAGGAGTGGATGCCATGACCTCGGCGCAGGCACATCGACGACTGGTGCTGTGGGACATCGACCACACCCTGATCGACGGCGGGGGAGTGAGCCGGGAAGCGTACGCGGCGGCCTTCTCACGGGTGACCGGGCAGCCTCTCCGCGAGATGGCGGACATGTCGGGCCGGACCGAGTTGGCCATCTCGACGGACACGCTCCGCTTGCACGGCCTTACCCCCGACCCGGCGATGGTCGAACGGTTCACCGCGGCCGTTGCCGAGGAACTCCATGCCCGCGAGGAGGCTCTGGCCTCCGCCGGGCGCCCTCTGCCGGGGGCACGAGCGGCGATATCGGCGCTGTCGAGCATCGAGGGCACGCATCAATCCCTCCTGACCGGCAACATGCGCAGCCTCGCGGAACTCAAGATGAGGGTCTTCGGTCTGGCCGAGCACATCGATTTCGAGGCCGGGGCATACGGTGACGACGACGTCGAACGTCCCGCACTCCTGGCACACGCCTGGCGCCGCGCACGTTCGCGGCACTGCCATCGCTATACGGGCCGGGATACTGTGATCATCGGCGACACCGTGCTGGACGTCGCCACGGCGAAGGCAGGCGGCGCACGGTCGATCGCCGTGGCGACGGGCACCACATCCGCCGCCGAGCTGGCCGCCTCCGGCGCCGATGTCGTTCTGCCCGATCTCACAGACACGGCGGCCCTGGTGGCTGCCGTGGGCGGAGGCGACCATCCGGCCCCCGCCTCGATCACTCCTTAGATCAGTGCGGACGGGCGGCAGCTTCGATCAGCTCACCGACGCCCTTGTGCGCGCGGTGCGGGGCGAGCCGCCTGGCGAAGTCGGAGCAATTGGCTGTCATGCGCGCGGACGAGATCGTACGGTTGATCGTCAGTGCCGTTCCCGCCTGCGCGCAAGCAGCGTCGAGGTCCCCCTTCGCCACTGCGATGTCAGCCAGTCTCAGGCAGTAATTCACCTGATCGCGCAGCCTTTCCGAGCCGCGGTCGCGGCACAGTGTCAAAGCGGCGGTGAGGTGTGCCTCGGCCTCGTCCAATTCTCCGATCTGCATCAGGCACGTACCCTGCTGGGCGCGCAGCTCTGGTTCGTCGAAGTAGTCGAGCCACACGGGTACGGCGCAGATCTGGTTGAACGTCTCGTGATGATGGTCGGCCTCTCGTAGCAGCCTTCGGCATTCCGCCGCCTCCCCATTCGCCGCCAGAGCTCGTGCCAGCCGCGTAGCCAGCATGGTGGTCACGGGGTTCTGTCCGCCGCCACGATTCGTGTCGTAGGCGGTGCGTGCCAGGGCCAGCGCTTCCGTCGGTGCGTCGTCGTAGAGAGCCGTGAGGCTGAGATACCCGAGAATGCTCCCGGCAAGGCGGAGGTCGCCCACGGTGTGTGCGCAGTACAACGCCGCCCCCAGATACCTTCGGGCGTCTTCGGGGCGACCACCGTCGAGGGAGAGCCAGCCGGCCATCTGTGCCAGCTGAGCTGCGGCACCATGTGCCTGGACTTCGCGTGCGGACGTGAGGCCTTCCGCGATCGCCCGGATCGCCGACTGCAAACTGCGTCGCGCATCAGCCAGAAGAACGTTCGCCCCACCGGCGTTGTCGCGCCGTTGCAAATCGATCAGCTGCCCGTCGAGCGCCAGGGCATCGTTTTCGGAGGACGGCAGGATTCTCACATTCTCGAGGTTGACATCCAGAGGGATTCCCAGAAGAACCGCGATACTTGCTGACGAGCTTGCATTCGCGGGAGCCGCGGTGACGAGGTCGGGGGGAACGCCCAGTGCCTTCGCCCAGACCAATAGCTGGGACCGGTCACGCAAGCGTTTGCGCCCGCGTTCCAGGCGGCTCACCTCGGCCTGGTCGATATTGACGAGCGTTGCCACCGCTCCCTGGGATGCTCCGGTGAACTGCCGGAAGCCGCGCACCACCGCGCCCATGTCCCAGGCGGCCAGGGCGTTGCGGATATCCGGGCGCTGCCAAAAATCATCCGGCACAGTCGGATGTCTGCGATCGCACACTGTGCAGATTCGCGTGGTGTTGTACCGGCTGAGCGCCGCGCCGCAGCGCCTGCAGAGCCTCTGACGATCAGCACTCATCGCATCCCTCGCCCGCCCGGCCCGGTCGCCTACAAGGTGCGGGCCCGAGCCTGTCATAAACGCTCATGAGCCCGCACGGCCTTGGCCCGGATCCTGGATGGCGTACCCGGCAGAGCCGGGACAGTGATCGAGATGCGTTACTGGGAGGACAGGTGCCGGCCCCGATGAATGACGAGGCGGATACCGCGCTTCGGTGGCAGATGCGGTTCACTTCGGTTCGCCGATCGGTTCCCCGCGTCCGCATGCAGGTCGCACGTGTGCTCGGACGGTGGGGCTGCCACCCTGAGGAGCTGGTGGACGCCGTGCTCGTCGTCGATGAACTGACATCCAACGCGGTGCGCCACGGACACGTCAGGGGGCGATTGTTCGAGGTCGAGTTGCGAAGTGGCCCCGAGGGGATTGTCGTCGAGGTCTCGGACGCTCACTTCGGTCGGCCGAGGCCGCGTGAGGCCGGGGAGACCGAAGAGAGCGGGCGTGGTTTGAACCTTGTCGAATCGCTGAGCACTCGCTGGGGTGTCCGGGAGCGGCCTGGAGGCGTGGGGAAGACGGTGTGGGCCCATCTGCCACGGACCACCACGTATAGAGAGTGGAAGCCGCCACCAGGCTGAAGATGCCTGCGGGCGCCATCGCCCCCAAACGCCGCGCGCCGCCCGGGGTCTCCGTGGCGGCGCGCGGCGTTGCGAAAGGGGCGGGGTGCCGGAGGCTAATCCTCCGTCAGCAGGCCCTTGCGGAGGCGGCCCAGGGTCCGGCCCAGCAGACGGGAGACGTGCATCTGGGAGATGCCGAGCTCTTCCCCGATCTCCGACTGCGTCATGTTCGCCACGAAGCGCAGCGAGAGGATCTGCCGGTCGCGCGGGCGCAGTTCCGCGATCAGCGGCTTGAGCGACTCGACGTACTCGATGCCCTCGAGCCCGTGGTCCTCGTAGCCGATGCGGTCCGACAGCGCGCCCTCGGAATCGTCCTCGTCGGGCTGGGCGTCCAGCGAGCTCGCGGTGTAGGCGTTGCTCGCGGCCATGCCCTCGACGACCTCCTCGCGGGAGAGGCCGAGCCGCTCGGCCAGCTCGCCGACGGTGGGCGCGCGGTCGAGCTGCTGCGCCATCTCGTCCCCGGCCTTGGCCAGGTCGATCCGCAGCTCCTGGAGCCGTCGCGGGACCCGCACCGACCAGCTGGTGTCGCGGAAGAAGCGCTTGATCTCACCGATGATCGTCGGCATCGCGAAGGTCGGGAACTCGACGCCGCGGCTCAGCTCGAAGCGGTCGATGGCCTTGATCAGGCCGATCGTGCCGACCTGGATGATGTCCTCCATCGGCTCGCTGCGGGAGCGGAACCGGGAGGCGGCGAACCTCACCAGGGCCAGGTTCAGTTCGACCAGCGTGTTGCGTACGTAGGAGTACTCGTGCGTGCCCTCTTCGAGCGACTCGAGGCGCGCGAAGAGCGTCTTGGACAGGGCCCGCGCGTCGACCGGTCCCACCTCGTCGTACGGCGGGATCTCGGGGAGAGCCAGATTTTCGGGCTCGATCTGCTCGGGCGGGGTTGTCGACGAGGCGGTCTCCCGAGAAGATTCGGTGCGCGGTTCGTCGAGCCGGGGTGACATGGGTGTCCTCCATCATTCTCGGCGTATGGCTGCCGATGCCGTGACCTCTTGCTGCGGTGTGCGGCGCCTCCAAAGCCGTCCGTGGTGGATGTACCTATCTAGCCCTACCCGTCTTCACCTCCACATGGCAAGTCCACGTTGTCCGTTTATATCCGAAAATGACGGATCTTCGGCTTCCGGCCTGCGTATCGAAGGCGTAGGGTTCTCGTAGCGCCACGTAGGACAGCAACACCACGCAGCACACCGAGAAGGGACGCGCATGGACCGCGGGATGGTCGGCAGTGCGAGCAGGGGCCGGCTGAATGTAGAGGTCCGGCGGGAGGGGGCGAGCGCGATCGTCAGACCGGCGGGTGAGCTCGATCACCATACGGCGGAATTGCTGCGCGAGCCCCTGGAGGCGTGCGCCGAGGAAGCCGGGACCCGCGTCATCGTGGACTGCTCCGAGCTGGCGTTCTGCGACTCCACCGGGCTGAACGTGCTGCTCGGCGCCCGGCTGAAGGCCGAGGCCGTCGGCGGCGCCATCCACCTGGCCGCCATGCAGCCCGTGGTCGCCCGGGTCTTCGAGATCACCGGAGCCGAGGCCGTCTTCACCGTGCACGACACGGTCGACGCGGCCCTCGCCGGCTGATCGTCGCGCCCGGCTCCGCCGCCCCTCCGGCACGTCCACCGTCCGGCCCGCTTCCTGTGGCGTTACTCATGCGTTATCCGAGTCACAGGAACCGCGTCGAAGAAGTGGGTGTTCTCACGGATCGGTCGGGCAGGAGTCTGCTGAATCTGTTCAATGTGCCAGGTATCCAACATTTCTCAATCGGTGAATCGGTGAGGTGAAGCGCTGATGAGCACCACCCGGCCGTACCCGCAGCCGGGCGACCGCGGCCCGGAGGCGGGCGGCGCTGCCTCTGCCGGTCCGCCGCGGCCGAGCGGGCAGGTCCGCAGGCTCCACCTCGTCGGGGTCAGCGGTGCCGTGCCGCGCTCCCGCGACTTCACGCGCCAGGCGCTCTACGACTGGGGCTGGCTGCCCGCGGCGAGCGCCGATCACCGCGCCGCCGCCGAGGACGTCCTGCTCGTCGTCTCCGAGCTGGTCACCAACGCCTGCCTGCACGCGAACGGCCCCGACGAGCTGCGGGTGGCCTTCGCGGGCAAGGTGCTCAGGCTGGAGGTCGTCGACCTCGGCAGCGGTACGCCCACCCCCCGCCAACCGCACCGCGCGGGCCGCCCCGGCGGCCACGGCATGTTCATCGTGGAGCGGCTCTGCCTGGACTGGGGCGTCGTCCGCAACGAGGGCGGCAACGGCAAGACGGTCTGGGCCGAACTGGCCGCCCCCGCGTAACCGGTCCGGCCGCCGCTCGCCGCGCCCGGCTGACCTGCCCCTTCCCTTCGCCCCCGGCCCCCGCGGCCGGGCCCGGACGCCTCCGACACGCGCCGCCGGACACCACGGCGGCGTGTTCTGCGTCTTCCCTCGACAAGGTCCCCGGCGTACTGTCGGCGCCCGATCTGATGTGTCGTCAGTGATTTTCGGTACGGCACCGGACGAGAGGGGAACGAGGTGTCCCACCCCCAGAGCCACCCCCGACGGCACGTCCGCCGCGCCCCCGTGCGCCGCGCCACCGCGCTGACCCTGGCCACGGCCCTCGCCGGCGGATCGGCGCTGCTGCTCGCCCCGGCCGCGCACGCCGAGACGGTCGACGTCAACTACCAGTGCAAGACGCCGATCGGGGACAAGAGCGCCGTATCGCCCATCGACATCAAGGGCGTGGCGAGCGGCAGCGCCTACAAACTCACCATGTCCTTCCAGAAGGGCGTCTCCTCCAGCCCCGTCGAGCTCGGCAAGGGCGCGATGAAGCCGAGCGCGATCATCAAGCTCGGCGGCGCGGAGAGCGGGACGGTGGCCGTCGCGGGGCCCGCCAACGACGCGCCGGTTCCGGCCAACACCCCGATAAAGATCAGCGACTTGTCGGGCACCTACACCCCCAAGAAGAGCGGCAAGGTCACCTTCACGGCCGGCACCCTCACCATCGTCGCGCTGGGCACGACGACCACGTGCACCCCCTCCAACGCCCCCAAGCCGTCGCTGAGCCTCGACGTGAAGGGACCGGGCGGCACCGAGAGCACGGGCGGCACCGACGGCACGGGCGGGAGCACGGGTGGCACTACGGGCACGGGTGGCTCGTCGGGCTCCACCGGCGGCGGGGAGCTGCCGCGGACCGGGCCCGCGGACGCGGCCGTCGCCCTCGGCACCCTCGGCGGCACCGTGCTGCTCGCCGGGATCGCCGGCACCCTCTGGCTGACCCGGCGTCAGCGCACCGGCACCGCCCGGTAGCGCGGCCACGAGGCCCGTACGCGTCCGCCGAGGGAGCCGCCGATGCTGTCCCGTACCACCTCCCGCACCCGTACCACCTCCCGCACCCGCACCACCGCTTGTACGCGCGCCGCCGTGACGGCCGCCGTCGTCGCGCTGTGCGCGCTGTCCGCGGCGCCCGCCACCGCGGACACCCGGCCCTGGTCGGCCGCTCCCGCGCCGGGCGGCACCCGGGGGCCCGGCGCGGAGGACCGCTCCTCCTTCTTCCTGGAGGGCGGGCCGGGCACGGTGATCGAGGACAGGCTCACGGTGGTCAACTCCGGCGACCGGCCGCGCACGGTCGCCCTGCGCGGCACCGGCCCGTGGATCGCCCTCGCCGAGCGGCGGGTGACGGTCCCGCCGCGCACCCGCGCCGACGTGCCGCTCACCGTCACCGTCCCGGCCGGCACCGCGCCCGGCGACCACCACGCGGCGGTCGTCGCCACCGGGGACGGCCTGCGGGTCCGGGTGCCGATGGCGGTGCGCGTGAGCGGCCCCGCGCTGCCCGCGCTCACGGTCGAGCACGTACGGGTCAGCGGCAGGGGCGGGGCCGCGGTCATCCGGTACGCCCTGGTCAACCGCGGCAACACCATCCTCGCCCCGCGCCTGACGATCCGTGCGAAGGGCCACTTCGGCGAGGTGCTGCACCGCGTCGCGCGGGGCGTGCCTGCCGCACTGGCGCCGGGCAGCAGCGTCCGGCTGACGGAGAAGTGGCCGGACGCCCCACGGCTGGACCCCGTCGAGGTCCGGATCACCGCACAGGCCCCGGGCGCCGCCCCGGCCACCGCCTCCGGCTCGTACACCCCGCTGCCCTGGCTCGTACCCGCCGTCCTGGCCGGGCTCGGCCTGGCGGGCGCGGGCGCGGCCGGCCGGCTCCTCGTGCGCCGCCGTGGCCGGCGCGGCGCGGGAGCCACAGCATGAGCCGCCGCCCGGGGCGGCCCGGGGCGCTGGCGGCCGCGCTGCTCGCCGTCGCCGCGCTCGTGCTGCTGCCGGCCGGACGGGCGGCAGCGGACGGGCCCACGGCGGCCGTGGACCGCGCCGAGGCGGGCAAGGGCGGCAGCGTCACCGTGACCGGCGCGGGATGGCGGCCGGGGGCCCTCCTCACGCTGCTGATCTGCGGGCAGAACATGATCGGCGGCACCAACGACTGCGCCAACGCGGACGGCCGGGCGGTCACCGTCGGCGACGACGGCCGGTTCAGCCGGAAGATCCCCGTCGCCGAGCCGCCGAAACCGTGCCCCTGCGTGGTGCACGTCGCGACCGTCACGGGCGGGCGGGCGGCCGCGGACGCCGCGTTCCGCGTCGCCGGCCACCCGGTCGAGCCGCTGCCCCGGCAGACCGGCCGGGAGCGGCTGAGCGTGCTCGGGGCGCGGCTGGAGGGCTCCAGCGGCCTGCTGACCTGGTTCGGCGCACCCCCGCGACGCAAGCTCGTCGTCACCGTCGGCAACCTCGGCCCGACCCCGGCCCGGGACCCCGTCTTCCGCGTCGGCACCGCGCACGGCGTGCTCGCCCCGGCCTGGGAGGAACAGCGCTGGCGCGGCACGGTCGCCGCCGGGGCGAAGGCGCGGGTCGCGCTGGACGTGGAGCTGGCGGCCGGGGCGCACGGGGACTACGCCGTCTCGCTCGAGTACGGCGGGAAGCTGCTGGTCGAGCAACCGTGGGACGTACCCCGGCCGTGGGGCGTGACGCTGTTCTGGACCCTGCTGTGCGTGGTCGTTCCGGCGACGGTCTTCCGGGCGGCGATGGCAGCGGTGGCGGCCGCGGGCCGCCGCCGGGACGAGACGCCGACGGCGGCCGGTACGGGCCGCCGCCACCGGGCGGTACGGGCACCCCGGGGGTGGATCCGCCCGACCTCACGCCCGCACCCGCCGGACGCGGAGCGGCTCGCGACCGGGCCCACGAGCCCGGCCCCGGGCACCGGCTCAGCCGCCGACGCGGTCGCGGGCCGCGGCGCCGCCACGGGCGCGGAGGCCGCCCTCGGCCCGGCGCAGGGTCCCGGCTCTGGCGCCCGCAGGGACCCGGCCTCTGGCGGGGGCGCGAGCCCCGTCCCCGCCCCGGGCAGGTCCCGGGGCTCCGGGGCGGACCCCCGCCCGGTAGTGGCTGACGATGCCGGCCCTGGCTCCGGCACCGGTGGGGGCGCCTGCCCGGCCACGGCCCCCGGCCCCGGGGCCCGCCCCCGCAGGGGCCCCGCCGCCCGCGAGGGCCTCCCGTGGTTCGCCGGTGACACGCAGCCACGGGTTTCCGCACCATCCGAGGACGGACCGACGAAGGGAACGACGTGAGTACGCGACGGAGAGCGCGCGCGGCAGGGCTCGCGCTGATGCTGGGGGGCGCGGGCACGCTGCTGAGCGCGGGTAGCGTGCAGGCCGCCGAGGTGTCGTACGCGACCGAGTGCATACCGCCCCCGATCTCGCAGCTGCCGCCCGTGCGGGGCACCACGCGGGCGGACATCACCGCCCCCGCGACGGCGAAGGTCGGCGACGAGGTCGAGGTGGTGTGGAAAACGGTCCAGGCCGCCTCCAAGAACCCCGACATCCTCGATCTGGACAAGGACACCGTCAAACCGACCGGGAAGATCACGCTCGGTGGCGCGCAGACCGGTGAGCTGGCCGTGGAAGGACCGCGGCAGAACCCGCCCATCCCCAAGAACAGCGCCATGATCCTGCCCGACATGAAGGCCAAGGTGAAGCTGACGAAGGCGGGCGAGGTGACGCTCACCCCCGGCGCCTACGCGATCAACGTCAGCAAGCCGCTGCCCACCGACACCAAGTGCTCACCGAAGGAGGCGGTGAAGCCCGCCGCCACGATCAAGGTGACGGACGGCTCGTCCGGCACCAGCGGCGGTACGACGACGACCGGCGGTACGACGACGACCGGTGGCAGCACGACCACGGGCGGTACCACCGGCACCACCGGCACAACAGGCACCAGCGGCGGCACCACCGGCACCACCACGACGTCCGGTGGCGCCACCGGCGGCAGCGACCCCGGTGACGGGCCCCTCACGGGCAAGCAGCTGAACGTCGAGTACCAGTGCAAGACGCCCATCGGCGACAAGAACGTCACCTCGCCGGTCCAGATCAACGCCCTCCGCAAGAGCGGCGTCTTCGACCTCACCGTGAAGTTCGGCAAGTCCGTCATGGACAGCCCCGCCGACATCCCCGCGAAGTCCGTCGTCCCGTCCATGGCGGTCACCGTCGGCGGCGCGGACAAGGGCAAGGTCGAGGTCGTCGGCGAGCCCAACAAGGATCCGATCAAGACCGGGCAGCCCATCGTCGTCCCCGACCTCAAGGGCACGTACAAGCCCGGCGCGAGCGGCAAGGCGACGCTCACCCCCGGTGTTCTGACGGTCAAGGCCCTCGGCACGACCACCGTCTGCACCCCGGCCAAGGACCCGGGCGCGTCCCTCGAAGTGGACACCAAGGAACAGCCCGGCGGCACCACCGGCGCGACTGGATCCACCGGCACCACCGGTACCACCGGGACGACGGGCACCAGCGGAACCACCGCCGGAGGCACCGGCACCGGCAGCAGCAGCGGAAGCGGCGGCTCCGGCGGTCTCGCCGCGACCGGCGCGAGCGGGCCGCTGAAGGCGCTCGCCTTCGCCGCCGGGACGCTCGTCCTCGTCGGCGGCGCGGTCCTCGCCTTCGTCCCCGGGCGCCGGGTGCGCCGCTGAGGCACGGCAGACGGTGACGGGCCCACGCGAAGGCCCCGGCGCGGAGATCCGCGCCGGGGCCCTGTCACGACCGTGGTTGCTCCACGTCGGTTACTTCACGTCGGTTACTTCACGTCGCCCATCAGGGCTTCGATCTTCTTGCGGTACATCCACACCGCGAGACCGGCGACGGCGGCGAGCGTCGCCTGCAGCAGGATCATGCCGGTGCCGTTGAGGTCCACGCCCGCGATGGACAGCAGACCCGTGGTGCAGTCACCGGCGGTGACGGCGAGGAACCACACGCCCATCATCTGGCTCGCGTACTTCTGCGGCGCCATCTTGGTGGTCAGCGACAGACCCACCGGGGAGAGGCACAGCTCGCCCATGGTCTGGATCATGTAGATCGACAGCAGCCACATCGGGCTGACCTTCGTGCCGTCGCCGGCCATCGCCATCGGGACGGCGAAGACGAAGAACGAGGCACCGATGACGACCATGGCCATCGCGAACTTCACCGTGGTGCTCGGCTCGCGGTCGCTGCGGGCGAGCCACACCCACAGCCAGGCGAAGACCGGGGCCAGCGCCATGACCCACAGCGGGTTGACCGACTGGAACCAGGTCGAGGGGAACTCGATCCCGAAGACGTTGTCCGCGGTCTTCTTCTCGGCGAAGGTCGACATCGTCGAGCCCGCCTGGTCGAAGATCATCCAGAACACGGCGGCGGCGACGAAGAACCAGATGTAGCCGCTGACCTTGGTCTGCTCGGTCGCCGACAGTTCCTTGTCGCGCTTGATGCGGGCGAGGACGGTGATCGGGATGATCAGACCGGCGACGGTGATCGGGATCAGCGCCCAGTTGAGCGTGAAGTGTCCGGTGCCACCGACGACGCCGTAGAAGAGGGCCGCGACGGCGAGCCAGATCAGACCCTTGGTGAGCGTCGACTTCTTCTCGGCGGCCGACAGCGGCTTCGGGACGACGCTGCTCTTCGGGTCCAGGTGACGGGTGCCCCACAGGAAGAACGCCAGGCCGAGCGCCATACCGGCGGCGGCGATGGTGAAGCCCAGGTGCCAGTTGACCTTCTGGCCGACGGTGCCGATGACCAGCGGGGCGAAGAAGGCACCGAGGTTGATGCCCATGTAGAAGACGGTGAAGCCACCGTCCCGGCGCGGGTCCTTCGGGCCGTCGTAGAGGTGGCCGACCATCGTGGAGATGTTGGCCTTCAGCAGACCGGAACCGAGCGCGACGAGCGCCAGACCCGCGAAGAACGAGGGCTTGCCGGGGATCGCCAGCGCCAGGTGGCCGACCATGATGGTGGCGGCCGCGATGGTGACCGTCTTGCGCGGGCCCCAGACGCGGTCGCCGAACCAGCCGCCGGGCATGGCGAGCAGGTAGACCATCGCCACGTAGACGGAGTAGATCGCCACCGCGCTGGCCTCGGGCATCGCCAGACCGCCGCCCTGGCTGTCGGGCTTGGCGTCCGGGCCGCCGGCGATCAGGTAGACGACGAGAAGGGCGCGCATTCCGTAGTAGCTGAAGCGCTCCCACATCTCCGTCATGAAGAGGGGGGCCAGGCCGCGGGGGTGGCCGAAGAACGTCTTGCCGGAGCCCGGAGAGGTCTTCTCCTGCTCGGCTGGGTCCTTCGTCAGGCTGGACGCCATGGTCAGTCCTTGGGTGCTCGGGACGCGCGTGGAGCTGATGCGCGCCCGGGTGGGGGTTGGCCGGCACCGGGCACCGCACTGCCCGCCCCCACGCCCCAGGGGTTCGACGCACCTCGGTAGAGGAGATCGGCAGGACAGCCGCGCACCGGGATCCACGCCCCCGCGCACCTTCGCGCGGCGGACCCGGCCGTCAGGTCATTCTCTGTGACGGGACTGGTGGGCCAGTACCGCGCACAGCAGAGACCCCCGGCGTGTTGGACATGCCGAAGGCCCCCGGTAGTGCTACAGACTTCCCGTCACCATACGTCACACCCCGCCCGCAAAAGGAAGGAGTTGAGATATGGATCACAGGTCACTGTGGAACTGTTTGCCCACATTCAATGGTCCAGACCGGCTGGCGGCGCTGTTGCCGCAGGTAGCCCCATCCCCCTCCTGACATGCGGTCGAGCGGACTACCATCACCCCATGACCCGAGTACTGCTCGCCGAGGATGACGCTTCGATCTCGGAGCCGCTCGCACGCGCGCTGCGCCGCGAGGGGTACGAGGTGGAGGTGCGTGAAGACGGCCCCACGGCGCTCGACGCCGGCCTCAAGGGAGGGGTCGACCTCCTCGTTCTCGACCTCGGCCTGCCCGGCATGGACGGCCTGGAGGTCTGCCGCCGGCTGCGCACGGAGGGTCACGGCTTCCCGGTGCTCGTGCTCACCGCCCGGGCCGACGAGGTGGACACCGTGGTCGGCCTGGACGCCGGTGCCGACGACTACGTCACCAAGCCGTTCCGGCTGGCCGAGCTGCTCGCGCGGGTGCGGGCCCTGCTGCGCCGCGGCACGGTCGAGGCCCCGCAGCAGCCGCCCACCACCCACGGCGTGCGGATCGACGTCGAGTCGCACCGCGCCTGGATGGGCGACGACGAGCTCCAGCTCACCGCGAAGGAGTTCGATCTGCTCCGGGTGCTCGTCCGGGACGCGGGCCGGGTCGTCACCCGCGACCAGCTGATGCGCGAGGTCTGGGACACCACTTGGTGGTCGTCCACCAAGACGCTCGACATGCACATCTCCTGGCTTCGCAAGAAGCTCGGGGACGACGCCGCGAACCCGCGTTACATCGCCACCGTCCGAGGCGTCGGCTTCCGCTTCGAAAAGAGCTGACCGGCCTCCGCCGGGCTGTGTTCGTACCACCCTGCCCGGAGGGCACCGTGCGCCGCCGACTGATCAACTCCACCCTCGCCGTCGTGCTCGTCGTGATCGCCGTGTTCGGCATCTCGCTCGTCATCGTCGAAACCCGCACGATCGAGAGCAGCGCGCGGGAGAGCGTGCAGTCCGAGGCCGTCCGGCTGGTGAGCATCCTCGACAGCCGGCTGATCGGCGGCGAGCGCGTGGAGTCGGGGGTGCTGCGCGAGCAGATCACCCCCGACCGGTACGCGCGGGTCGACATCCCCGGCCGGGCCGCCATCGAGATCGGCGAGCGCCCCGAGGGCGATGTCATCGCCTCCACAGAGCGGGGCGAGCAGGGCGAGACCGTACGGGTCGAGGAGTCCCGCTCCGCGGTCAGCAGGGAGCTCGGCCGCACCCTGATGGTGATCCTCGCGGTGGCGCTGCTGGCCGTGATCGCCGCCGTCTTCCTCGCCGTGCGCCAGGCGAACCGGCTCACCGCGCCGCTGACCGACCTCGCCGAGACGGCCGAGCGGCTCGGCTCCGGCGATCCCCGTCCCCGTCACCGCCGCTACGGGGTGCCCGAGCTGGACCGGGTCGCGGACGTCCTGGACGCGAGCGCCGAGCGGATCGCCCGGATGCTCACCGCCGAGCGGCGCCTCGCGGCCGACGCCTCGCACCAGCTCCGCACGCCGCTGACCGCGCTGTCGATGCGGCTGGAGGAGATCACGCTGACCGACGACCCCGAGACGGTGAAGGACGAGGCGACGATCGCCCTCACCCAGGTCGAGCGGCTCACCGACGTCGTGCAGCGGCTGCTGACGAACTCCCGCGACCCGCAGTCGGGCTCGGCCGTCAGCTTCGACCTCGACGAGGTCATCAAGCAGCAACTGGAGGAATGGCGGCCCGCCACCCGCAGCGAGGGCCGGGCCCTGGTCCGCTCCGGAAAGCAGGGGCTCCGGGCCGTCGGCACGCCCGGGGCGGTCGCGCAGGTGCTCGCCACCCTCATCGAGAACTCGCTGATGCACGGCGACGGCACGGTCGCCCTGCGCACCCGGGTCACCGGCAACCAGGCGGTCGTGGAGGTCACGGACGAGGGGCCGGGGGTCTCGCCGGACCTCGGGTCGCGGGTCTTCGAGCGGACGGTCAGCGGCCGGAACTCCACGGGCCTGGGGCTGGCCGTCGCCCGTGACCTGGCGGAGGCGGACGGCGGGCGGCTCGAACTCCTCCAGCCGCACCCGCCGGTCTTCGCGCTGTTCCTGAGCCGTGAGGCGGGCGACCACGGGGAGCCGCACGAGGACTGACGGCCCGGGCGCCCCGCCGGGGGCAACGGCCCCGGATGTCCCGCCGGGGGCGTCAGCGGGTCGCGTCGCCCGTCCCGGCCCGCTGCGGACGGTCGTCCAGGAACGATTCAGCAGTCTCCACCGCCTCACGGGCGGGCAGCGCCCGGAACACCCAGGTGCGGTAGGACCAGAAGCGGAAGACCGTGCCGATGCCGAGGCCGACGACGTTCTTCGCGATGTTGTCCGCGAGCGGCGAGGTGAGGCCGAAGCCGTAGTGCGAGAGGGCCAGGATGCCGTTCTCGATCACCAGGCCGACACCGCTGAACAGCAGGAACAGGGTCAGCTCGCGGCTGCGCCGGTTCTTGTCGCCGGCCCGGTAGGTCCAGTAGCGGTTGCCCACGTAGTTGGTGCCGATCGCGACGCCGGTCGCTATGACGCCCGAGCGCACCACCGCGAGGCCGAAGCCGTGCACACAGATGTTGAAGACGATGAAATTCACCACGAAACCGACGGCGCCCACCGCCCCGAACTTCGCGATTTCGCGGGCCAGCCGCTCCAGCCGGGCACGCATCGCGGACCGTTGACTCATAGTGATCGTCAGGCTCCGTTGCTGGGCGAAACTGGGCATAGGGCAGCCTTCATGCTAACCAGCGGGCCCCGGCCCCAACCGCTGACTCCGGTGAACGGCCGGCGAACGCGCTCCCATCCGGCCGTCGGCTCGGGTGCCCCGGCAGTTGGACGATCATCCAGGCCCGGTCGGAGCTGTTCGTGCGTACGGATACTCTGGGAGCGTGACGTTCCCGGTAGTCGGCATGGTCGGCGGCGGCCAGCTCGCCCGTATGACCCACGAGGCGGGCATCCCCCTCGGCATCAAGTTCAAGCTGCTCAGCGATACCCCGCTGGACTCGGCGGCCCAGGTGGTCGGGGAAGTCGTCATCGGCGACTACCGCGACCTGGACACCCTTCGTGCTTTCGCACAAGGCTGCGATGTGATCACCTTCGATCACGAGCATGTCCCCACCGAGCACCTACGGGCCCTGGAGGCAGACGGCATTCCCGTCCGCCCGGGGCCCGACGCGTTGGTGCACGCCCAGGACAAGGGCGTGATGCGGGCCAGGCTCAGTGAGATCGGAGTGCCGTGTCCCCGGCACCGCATCGTGGCGGACCCCGCCGACGTGGCGCGGTTCGCGGAGGAGGGCGACGGTTTCCCCGTCGTGCTCAAGACGGTGCGCGGCGGCTACGACGGCAAGGGCGTGTGGATCGTCCGCAGCGCGGAAGAGGCGGCGGAACCCTTCCGCGCCGGTGTGCCCGTCCTCGCGGAGGAGAAGGTCGCCTTCACCCGCGAGCTGGCCGCCAATGTCGTCCGCTCCCCGCACGGCCAGGCCGTCTCGTACCCGGTCGTCGAGTCCATCCAGGTCGACGGCGTCTGTGACACCGTCATCGCGCCCGCGCCCGATCTCTCCGCCGAGCTCTCCGCCCACGCACAGCAGCTCGCCCTCAAGGTCGCCGCGGAGCTGGGCGTGGTCGGCCACCTCGCCGTGGAGCTCTTCGAGATCCGCAAGCCCGACGGCTCCTTCGAGGTGCTCGTCAACGAGCTGGCGATGCGCCCGCACAACTCCGGCCACTGGACCCAGGACGGCGCGATCACCTCGCAGTTCGCCAACCACGTACGGGCGGTGCTGGACCTGCCGCTCGGCGACCCGCGCCCGCGCGCCAAGTGGACCGTCATGGCCAATGTGCTCGGCGGCGACTATCCGGACATGTATTCCGCGTACCTCCATTGCATGGCACGCGATCCCGGGTTGAAGATCCACATGTACGGCAAGGACGTCAAGCCCGGTCGCAAGGTCGGACACGTCAACACTTACGGCGACGATCTGGCGGACGTGCGCGAGCGCGCCGCCCACGCCGCCGGATACCTGCGAGGAACGATCACCGAATGACTTCTCCTCTCATCGGCATCGTCATGGGCTCGGACTCCGACTGGTCCGTCATGGAGGCCGCCGCCCAGGCCCTGGACGAGTTCGAGGTCCCCTACGAGGTCGACGTGGTCTCCGCGCACCGCATGCCGCGCGAGATGGTCGCGTACGGCGAGCAGGCCGCCGACCGCGGCCTCAAGGCGATCATCGCGGGCGCGGGCGGCGCGGCCCACCTGCCCGGCATGCTGGCGTCCGTCACGCCGCTGCCGGTCATCGGCGTGCCCGTGCCGCTGAAGTACCTCGACGGCATGGACTCCCTGCTGTCGATCGTGCAGATGCCCGCCGGCGTGCCCGTCGCCACCGTCTCCGTCGCGGGCGCGCGCAACGCCGGGCTGCTCGCCGTCCGGATGCTCGCCGCCCACGACACCGAGCTGCTGGCCCGGATGCGGCACTTCCAGGACGAGCTGAACGAGCAGGCCACGGACAAGGGCAAGCGCCTGCGCGCCAAGGCCATGGGCACCGCCCACTTCGGCTTCGGGAAGTGACCGTGAGCGCCACCACCGCGGCCGGTCACCTCGCCCGCGCCCACGAGCTGCTCGCCGCCCACCCCGTCGTCGACGGTCACAACGACCTGCCGTGGGCCCTGCGCGAGCAGGTCCGCTACGACCTGGACCGGCGCGACATCGCCACCGACCAGAGCGCCACCGGCCTGCACACCGATCTGCCCCGGCTGCGGGCGGGCGGGGTCGGGGCCCAGTTCTGGTCCGTGTACGTCCGCACCGGCATGGCCGGTGACGAGGCGGTCAGCGCGACGCTCGAACAGATCGACGTCGTGCGGCAGCTGGTGAATCGTTACCCCTCCCAGCTGCGGCTCGCGCTCACCGCCGACGACATGGAGGCCGCCCGCGCCGAGGGCCGCATCGCCTCCCTGATGGGCGCCGAGGGCGGGCACAGCATCAACTGCTCGCTGGCCACCCTGCGCGCCCTGCACCACCTCGGCGTCCGCTACATGACGCTGACCCACAACGACAACATCCCCTGGGCGGACTCGGCGACCGACGAGCCCGTGGCGAACGGCCTGACCCGCTTCGGCGAGGAGGTCGTCCGTGAGATGAACCGCCTCGGCATGCTGGTCGACCTCTCGCACGTCTCGGCCGACACGATGCGGGACGCGCTGCGGGTCACCGAGGCGCCGGTGATCTTCTCGCACTCCTCCGCGCGTGCCGTCTGCGACCACCCGCGCAACATCCCCGACGACGTGCTCGGCGCGCTCGCCGCGAACGGGGGCGTGGCCATGGCGACGTTCGTGCCGAAGTTCGTCCTGCCCGCCGCCGTCGAGTGGACCCGGCAGGCGGACGAGAACATGCGCGCCAACGGCCTGCACCACCTCGACACCACCCCCGCCGGGATGGCCGTGCACCGCGCCTTCGAGGCCGCGCACCCCCGTCCGCTCGCCACGGCGGCCACGGTCGCCGACCACCTCGACCACATGCGCGAGGTGGCGGGCATCGACCACATCGGCATCGGCGGCGACTTCGACGGCACGGCGTTCACCCCGGAAGACCTCGCGGACGTGGCCGGCTACCCGAACCTGATCGCGGAACTCCTGCACCGCGGCTGGTCGGACGCCGACCTCGCGAAGCTGACGTGGCAGAACGCGGTGCGGGTGCTGCGGGCGGCGGAGGACGTGGCCCGTTCCGCTACGCGGGGCCCGTCGATCGCGACGATCGACCAACTGGACGGCTGAGCACCGGGGGCCGGGTTCCCGGGCAGCCCGGCCCCTGACGTCCCACCCGTCGTGCACAGGGCCGGTGGGCGCCCGTGGGGTGCTTCGAGCGCGGGGGCGTCCCCCTGGCGCGGGGTGACGCGTGCGCGCACGCTGGTCGAATCGGCCACTCCGGAAGGAGATGTCACCCATGAGTCCCCCCAAGTGCCCTCCCAAGCGTCGCCGTTACGAGCGTCCCGCCCTCACGCCGGCCGGTTCCTTCGCCAAGAAGACCGGTCTCGGGATCAGCGGCGGGCCCGAACTCCTGCTCCTCAAGAGGATGTGACCGCTTACCCGGCCTCCCCGTGACCGGGCTGTGCCGACGGGGGCAAGAGCGGCCCCGGGTGGTGGCCGACCGTCGCCATCCGGAGGCCCGGCGACCGCGGCCGAGAGGAGCTCGATGACCAGTGCCGCCGTTCCGTCGTGGTTCGTCGTTCTTCCCGACTGTCCTTCCGCCGCGCCCGCCCGCACCCTGCTGCCCGCCACGGCGCACCAGCGGACCCGGCACCCCTCCGGCCGCCCGTGGATGGCCGGACGCTGGGGCGACGACGCCGTCATGGCGGAGGCCGGGCACACCGCACTCGCCGTGATCGGCCAGCACGAGGTGACCGCAGGCGCGCTCACCGAAGCGGCCGCACGGATTCGCACACTGGCCGACGTCGGCCCGCTGTACCGCTCGCTGCGGGGCAGTTTCCACCTGGTCGCCTCGGTGGGGGGCCAGGTCCGGGTGCAGGGCCCGGTGAGCTGTCTGCGCAGGGTGTTCCACGCGTACGTCGGCGGTGCCGTCGTGGCGGCCGACCGGGCCGATGTGCTGGCCGGGATGACCGGCGCCGGACCCGACCGCCGCCGGCTGGCCGTTCACCTGCTCCAGCCCTTCTCCTTGCACCCCGTCACGGACCGGCCGGTCTGGAGCGGCGTGAGCGCGGTACCGGCCGGCCACCACCTCAGCCTCCACCGCGACGGGCGAGCCCACCGGGCCCGCTGGTGGACCCCGCCGGATCCGGTGGTGCCGATGGCCGACGGCGCGGCGGCACTGCGCGAGGTACTCGGTGCCGCGGTGGACGTCCGCACGCGCGACAGGCCGGTGCTCAGCGCCGACCTGGGGGGAGTGGACTCGACCGCGGTGTGCTGCCTGGCGGCCCGAGGGGCATCCGGGCTGATCGCCTACACGCTCGCTTCCCGGGACCCGCACGGCGATGACGCGCTCTGGGCCCGCAGGACCGTCGCCGCCCTGGGCAACATCGAGCACGAGGTCCTGCCCGCCGAGGCGGTGCCGTACGTCTACCACGGCATCCTCGACTTCGACGACCCGCTGGACGAGCCGTTTCCCGCCCTCGTCGACCACCACCGGTGGCTGGTCATCGCGCGGGCGGCGGCGGCCCGTGGCTCCCGGCTGCACCTGACCGGCTTCGGCGGCGACGAACTGCTGGGCGGCTCACCCGCCCACCTGCACGCGATGCTGCGCCGCAGCCCGCGGTCGGCGCTGCGCGACCTGCGCGGCTACGCCGGCCTGTACCGCTGGCCGCACCGGCAGGCCCTGGCGCAGTTGCTCACCGACCCGCCGTACCGGAGCTGGCTCGCCCGGGCCGGCGACGACCTGCTCGGCCCGGCCTCCGAGCCGGACGCCCCCTTCCTGGGCTGGGGCATTCCCGCCCGGCTCCCGCCGTGGGCCACCCGGGACGCGGTGAGGGCGGTCCGGGAGGCGGTCCACGACGCGGCGCCCACGGCCGAACCGCTGGCCGCGACCCACGGCCTGCACCAGGAGCTGGGAACGATGCGGGCGGTCACCCGCGTGATCCGCCAGCTCGCCCAGCTGGCGGGCCGCATCGGCGTCACGCTCGCGGCGCCGTACTACGACGACCGGGTGATCGAGACGGCACTGGCGGTGCGGCCGGGGGAGCGGGTCACGCCGTGGCGGTACAAGCCGCTCATCGCAGCGGCCATGCGCGGCATCGTGCCGCCGGAGTCCCTCACCCGCGTGACCAAGGCCGAGGGCTCGCACGACGTCCACGCGGGCCTGAGCGAACACCGCAAGGACCTGCTCGCCCTGTGCGAGGACTCCCGGCTCGCCCGGCTCGGCCTCATCGACGCGGACCTCCTGCGCAGGACCTGCGAGCGGCCGCTGCCCCCGACGCTGCCGTACGAGGTGCTGTACCAGACCGTGGCGTGCGAAGTGTGGCTGCGCACGCTCGAACGCGCCGGCACACCGAGCTGAGGAGCGACCATGCCGATCACCTTGCGCGCGGGGGTGCTGCAGGCCCCGACCGAGTACGGGATCGCCCTGCTGGACGAGGACACCGGCCGGTACTGGACCCTCAACCCCACCGCGGCCTCGGTGCTGCGCACGCTGCTGGCCGGCGGAACCCACCAGGACGCGGCCCGCGTGCTGTACACGGACTACGACACCGACCCCGAGACGGCCGCCGCGGACGTCCTCGACCTGCTGGACGAACTCCGGGCCGCACACCTCATCGAGGCGTAGGAGCGCGTTCATGACCCTGCCCGAAGCCATTGCGCACCGACCGGACGCGGTGTCGCTGCCCCTGCGCACGCTGGTCCGGCTCGTGGTGCTCGGCGCCCGCGTGCTCGGCACCCGGTCCCCGCGCCGGATCCGCACGGTGCTGCGCCTGCTGAGCCGGGGAAGCCGCCCGGCCACGTACGCCGAGGCCAAGGCCGCACGCGACAGCGTGACGGCCGTCAGCCTGCGCTGCGCCGGCCGGCAGGGCTGCCTGCCCCGGTCCCTGGCCACGGTCCTGCTCTGCCGGCTTCGCGGCCAGTGGCCGACGTGGTGCGTCGGTGTGCGACGACTCCCCCCGTTCGGCGCCCACGCCTGGCTGGAGGCCGAGGGGAAACCCGTCGCAGAGGGCTACCCGGCCGACTACTTCCAACCCTTCTTCACCGTGGGAAAGCCCAGCCCGCCCGGCGATTGAGGGCAATCCTTGGCCTAGGCCTGAGGCCGACCCATGGCCCGGTAGGTCCAACCCGCAGAACGCCAAGCGCCGGCGTCAAGCGCATTGCGCCCGTCCAGCATCCGCCGCTCCGCCACGACCGCGGCCAGTGCCGCCGGGTCCAGCTCGCGGAACTCGCGCCACTCCGTGAGGTGCAGCACCACGTGCGCCCCCTGGCACGCCTCGAGCGCGGTCGGCGCGTAGCCGAGGGTGGGGAAGAGGCGGCGGGCGTTGTCCATGCCCTTGGGGTCGTAGACGGTGACCTGGCCGCCCTGGAGGTGGATCTGCCCGGCGACGTTCAGCGCGGGCGAGTCCCGTACGTCGTCGGAGTCGGGCTTGAAGGTCGCGCCCAGCACCGCCACGCGCTGCCCCAGGAAGCTGCCGCCCACGGTCTCGCGGGCCAGCTCGACCATGTGGCCGCGGCGGCGCATGTTGATGGAGTCGACCTCGCGGAGGAAGGTCAGCGCCTGGTCCGCGCCCAGCTCACCGGCGCGGGCCATGAAGGCGCGGATGTCCTTGGGCAGACAGCCGCCGCCGAAGCCGATGCCGGCCCGGAGGAACTTCTTGCCGATCCGCTCGTCGTGGCCGATCGCCTCCGCGAGCTTCGCCACGTCGCCGTCGGCGGCCTCGCAGACCTCGGCCATGGCGTTGATGAAGGAGATCTTCGTGGCGAGGAAGGAGTTGGCGGCCGTCTTGACCAGCTCGGCCGTCGGATAGTCGGCGACGACGAACGGCGAGCCCTCGCCGATCGGTGTCGCGTACACCTCGCGCAGCAGCTTCTCGCCGCGCTCGCCGGCGACGCCCACCACGATGCGGTCCGGGTGCAGGGTGTCCTGGACGGCGAAGCCCTCGCGCAGGAACTCCGGGTTCCAGGCCAGTTCGACGTCCGAGCCCGCCGGGGCCAGCTCGGTGAGCCGGGCCGCGAGCCGGGCCGCGCTGCCGACCGGGACGGTGGACTTGCCGACGACCAGCGCCGGGCGGTGCAGATGCGGGGCCAGGGCGTCGATGGCGCTCTCGACGTAGCTCATGTCGCACGCGTACTCGCCGTGCTTCTGCGGGGTGTTCACGCAGACGAAATGGACGTCACCGAACTCGCCGGCCTCTTCCCACGACATCGTGAAGCGCAGCCGGCCGGTCGAACCCTCGATCCCGGCGACGTGGCGGCGGAGCAGCTCCTCCAGGCCCGGCTCGTACATCGGGACCTTGCCGCGCCCGAGCATCTCGATCTTCTCGGGCACCACATCCAGGCCGAGCACCTCGAACCCGAGCTCGGCCATGGCCGCGGCGTGGGTGGCACCGAGGTAGCCGGTGCCGATCACGGTGATCTTGGGGGCCATGCGTGCTCCATGTGCTGACGGGCTGGACTGCGCCGAGCATAGTCGGGGCCCGGAGCGGGAAGGTCCGGGGGAGATCCCGGGGGTGCCCGGGCGCTGTCGGCAAGCTCACGTATCCCCGTGCGGGGGGCCGCCCCTAGAATCGGGTTACTAAACGGTAGTTAACTCTTTGGGGAGTGAATCCACCTTGGCGGGATCAAAGGACTTCGACCTGTACCGGCCGTCCGAGGAGCACGACGAGCTCCGCAAGGTCGTGCGCTCGCTCGCCGAGGCGAAGATCGCCCCGTTCGCCGCCGAGGTGGATGAGGAGGGCCGCTTCCCGCAGGAGGCGCTCGACGCGCTGGTCGCCTCCGACCTGCACGCGATCCACGTGCCCGAGGAGTTCGGCGGCGCCGGCGCCGACGCGCTCGCCACCGTCATCGTCATCGAGGAGGTCGCGCGGGTGTGCGCGTCGTCCTCCCTGATCCCGGCGGTCAACAAGCTCGGCTCGCTGCCGGTCGTGCTGTCCGGCTCCGAGGAGCTGAAGAAGCGCTACCTGGGCCCGCTCGCCAAGGGCGACGCGATGTTCTCGTACGCCCTCTCCGAGCCCGACGCGGGCTCCGACGCGGCCGGCATGAAGACCAAGGCCGTGCGCGACGGCGACTTCTGGGTCCTCAACGGCGTCAAGCGCTGGATCACCAACGCGGGCGTCAGCGAGTACTACACGGTCATGGCCGTCACCGACCCGGAGAAGCGCTCCAAGGGCATCTCGGCGTTCGTCGTCGAGAAGTCCGACGAGGGGGTCTCCTTCGGCGCCCCGGAGCGCAAGCTCGGCATCAAGGGCTCCCCGACGCGCGAGGTCTACCTCGACAACGTCCGCATCCCCGCCGACCGCATGATCGGCGAGGAGGGCACCGGCTTCGCCACGGCGATGAAGACGCTCGACCACACCCGTATCACCATCGCCGCCCAGGCCCTCGGCATCGCCCAGGGCGCCCTCGACTACGCCAAGGGCTACGTCCAGGAGCGCAAGCAGTTCGGCAAGCCGATCGGCGACTTCCAGGGCGTCCAGTTCATGCTGGCCGACATGGCCATGAAGATCGAGGCCGCCCGCCAGCTGACCTACGCGGCCGCCGCCAAGTCCGAGCGCGGCGACAGCGACCTCACCTTCCAGGGTGCGGCGGCGAAGTGCTTCGCGTCCGACGTGGCCATGGAGGTCACCGTGGACGCCGTCCAGCTCCTCGGCGGCTACGGCTACACCCGTGACTACCCGGTCGAGCGCATGATGCGCGACGCCAAGATCACGCAGATCTACGAGGGCACGAACCAGGTCCAGCGCATCGTCATGGCGCGCAACCTGCCGAAGTAACCCTCCGGGCGTTTCACCGCGACGGCCCCCCGGCACCCCGCCGGGGGGCCGTCGCGCGCGTACGGGGGAACGCCGGTGGCGGTATCGGGCCGGGGCACCGAAGGTGGGGGCGGTGGGGGGTCGTACTGCCCTGGAGGCTCATGACATGCCCGAGGTAACCGCTCCGTACACACCCGGCACCCCCTGCTGGGTCGACCTCATGGTCCCCGACCAGCAGGCGGCGCTCGACTTCTACCGCGACCTGTTCGGATGGCAGGGCGAGGTCGGCCCGCCGGAGACCGGCGGGTACGCGGTCTGCACCCTGAACGGCAAGCCCGTGGCCGGCATCATGACCTCGATGTCGCCCGACCCCGATCAGCCGACACCGCCCACCGTATGGACCACCTACCTCGCCGTCTCCGACACGGACGCCACCGAGAAGAAGATCGCCGACAACGGCGGCACCGTGATCATGCCGGGCATGGACGTGCTCACCCTCGGCCGTATGTCGGTCGTCGCCGACCCCACGGGGGCCGTCTACGGGCTCTGGCAGGCCCGGGACTTCCCCGGGGCGGAGGTCGTCAACGAGCCGGGGGCGCTGATCTGGAACGAGCTGAACACCAGTGACCCCCAGGCCGCCGCGGCCTTCTACTCCGCCGCGCTCGGCATCGAGGCGGTCCCCATCGACGGCGCGCCCGACTACTCCGCGCTCCAGGTCGACGGCCGGACCGTCGGCGGCACCCAGGGGCTGGACAAGCTGCCGCCCGGCACGCCCTCGCACTGGCTGTGCTACTTCGCCGTCGAGGACACCGACGCCTCCGTCGACGCCCTGACCCGGGGCGGTGGCAATGTGCTCGTCCCGCCGTTCGACATGATGGCCGGGCGGATGGCCATCGTGCAGGACCCGCAGGGCGGCACCTTCGCGATGATCAACGCCAAGGGGCCCGCGGCCCCCTGAGAACACGGCAGGGCCCGTGACCTCCGTGCTCCCCGGAGGTCACGGGCCCTGCCCCGCGTTCGTCGCTCACTTGTCCGAGACGGTGACCTTCTCGTCCTTCTTGAGCTGGTCGAAGAGCTGCTTCGCCTTGGCCGTGTCCCACTTCACCGCGACACCGTCGGAGCGGGTCGGGAAGTTCGCGCTCGCGATCGGCACGGTCATCTGCTTGCCGTCGCCGCCCGTCGCGCCCTTCATCGCCCAGAACATCGAGGTGAGGTCCCACAGCTCCATGTCCTTGTCGACGATGAGCGTGTCGAGACCGGAGCCGATGACGGGGTAGAGCCGGAACGGGTTGAGGATCGTCGACGGCGAGGCCGCCTGGTTGGCCAGGGTGTTCAGGAACTTCTGCTGGTTGCGCATCCGGCCCAGGTCCTGGTCCGCCTCCTGGTGGCGCTGGCGCACGAAGGCCAGCGACTGGGCGCCGCTCAGCTCCTGGCAGCCCGCCTTGAAGTCCGCACCCGAGTCCCGGTCCTTCAGCGGCTTGTCCAGGCACATCTCCACGCCGCCCAGCGCGTCCACGAGGTTGCGGAAGCCGCCGAAGCCGATCTCCGCGTAGTGGTCGATGCGCAGCCCGGTGTTGAACTCGATGGTCTGCGCCAGCAGCTCCGGGCCGCCGTCGGCGTACGCCTGGTTCAGCTTGTGCGTGGCGGCGGGGAAGCTCTTGCCGGACTCCTTGCCCTTGAAGGCGGGGATGGTGACGTAGGAGTCGCGCGGCAGGCTCAGCATCGTGGTGCCGTTGTCACCCGTGTGCACGATCATCATCGAGTCGGTGCGCTTGCCGTCCGCCGACCCGGTGTGCAGTTCCTTCTTGTCGCTGTCCGAGAGGCCCTCACGGCTGTCGGAACCGACGATCAGGTAATTGGTGCCCTCGCCCGCCGCCGGGCGGTCCTTCAGCTGACCGAGGTCGACCTCGCGGCGCATCTTGGAGTCGGCCCAGAAGTACGTGCCGACGGAGACGGTCAGCAGCGCCACGACGAAGGCTATGCCGCCGATCTTGATGCGCTTGCGCCAGTCGGGGGCGCCGGTGCGCGGGCCGCGGCCGCCCGGGCCGCCGCCGGTGGGGCCGTGCCGGTGGCCGCCGGGGCCGGCCGGGCCGCCCCGGCCGTAGACCTGTCCCGTGTTGTAGCCGTCGTCGTGACCGCCGGCCGCGTGGGCCGCGCCGTCACCGTAGCCGCCGCCCTGGTCCGGCACGCGGCCGTGACCGCCGGCGGCGCCCTGTGCGTGGCCGTAGCCGGGTGCCGGCTCGGCGGGGCGGCGCGGCGGGGGCGGTGCGGTGCGCCGGATCTGCGGCATGGCGCGCGCGCCCTCCGGCTCGGCGTTCGCGCCGTTTCCGTACCGGTCCTGGCGGTCGTCGGTCCGCCCATCGGCCCAATTGCTCATGACACGAGTGTGCCCGCTGTGGCGACCCGCCTTACAGGGGGATGACGGGTTCGGGGTCGGGCTGTAGCAGAGCTGATGCAAATCCGCCCGTGTCCCCGGGCCCGCATACAGTGGTGGACATGACCAATCAGGACCGCAGCCCGGAAGCGGAAATACCGGGCAAGCCGACGTCCGCCTCCCGCACGACGCTCTCCCACATCATGACCGGCAGCGACACGAATCTGCTGGGCACCGTCCACGGCGGCGTGATCATGAAGCTGGTGGACGACGCCGCGGGCGCGGTCGCCGGGCGGCACTCCGGCGGGCCCGCCGTCACGGCCTCGATGGACGAGATGGCCTTCCTCGAACCGGTCAGGGTCGGCGACCTCGTGCATGTGAAGGCCCAGGTGAACTGGACCGGCCGGTCGTCCATGGAGGTCGGCGTGCGGGTCCTCGCCGAACGCTGGAACGAGTCGACGCCCGCCACGCAGGTCGGCAGCGCGTACCTCGTCTTCGCCGCCGTCGACGAGGACGGCAAGCCGCGGCGCGTCCCGCCGGTGGTCCCCGAGACGGAAAAGGACAAGCGCCGCTACCAAGAGGCCCAGATCCGCCGCACCCACCGGCTCGCCCGCCGCCGCGCGATCATGGAGCTGCGCGAAAAGCGGATCGCCGAGGGCTTCGGGGACTGACCCCCGCGGGGTCCCTGGCGGGGGCCTTGGGGGTCTGCCCTCGGCGTGGGTCGGGCCCGTGCCGCTCCGGTGGGTCGCGGGGCTGCTTCGCTTTACGCCCCGCGACCCACCTGCGCGTCCCGAGCCCTCACGCCGGTGAGCCTGCGGCGCCTCCTCCTGGGGCCCGGGGGCTGCCCCGGCCCCGGCAGGGCCACTCACGTGCCTCCCGCCGCGCTGCGCGCGGTTATGCGCCGTCCGGGCAGACCACCTGGTCGCCCCGGACCGCCGCCGGGGCGGCCCCCGCGGCTTGTGGGGGGTCCTGGGCGCGTACCGGGTGGACGCCCTTGAAGTCCGTGCCCAGGGTCACCTTCATCAGCGGGCCCTGGCCCGGTGCCGGGCGTAGTTCCGCGCCCGGGAGTGCCGCCGCGACGGAGCGGACCGAGCGGTCCCAGCGCGGGTCGTAGGAGATCACCGTCCGCTGGGTCAGCGGTCCGGGCGCGTCCGTCGGCAGGCCGGTGGTGGCGAAGCCCGTCGCGTGCAGGGCGTTGTCGGTCTCGCGGCCCAGACCCGTGCGGCCGCTGCCGTTGAGGACCTGTACCCGGATCTGTCCGGGCGCCACGTCCACCGGCGTCGCGGGCTGGTCCGCCGGCCTGGCCTGTGGCTTCGCGTCCTGCGACCGCCGGGGGGCGTGCACGGTCAGCGGCCGGTCCTCGCGCAGGGCCTGGAACATCTTCCCGGCCGCCGCCTCGTCCCACTTCACCGTTGAGCCGACGCGCGGCACGGGAAAATTCGCGATACCGATCGGCACCGAGGCGAACTCGGCCGAGGCGGGCGTCAGATTCTTCATCCCCTGGGCCAGCTCGACCAGCTCGGCGCTGCCGAACCCCCGGTCGGCCCGCACCGAGCCGAGCAGCGTCGTCCCGACCTCCTGGAACTTCACCGGGTTCAGCAGGCCCTCACCGCCCGCCGCCTTGTGGATCAGCGAGGCGAGGAACCGCTGCTGCCGCTGCATCCGGCCGAGGTCGGAGCCCCCGTCGAGATGCCGGGAGCGCACGTACTGGAGCGCCTGCCCGCCGTTGAGGTCGCTGGACCCCACCGGCAGGTCGAGGCCCGTGTAGACGTCCTTGAGCGGTCGCACCGTGCACACCCGGACCCCGCCCAGCACGTCGACCGTCTTCATGAAGCTGGCGAAGTCGACCTCCAGGTAGTGATCGACGTGCACCCGGGTCAGCTGCTCCACCGCCCGTACGGTCAGACTCGGCCCGCCCTCCGCGTACGCCGCGTTGAGCTTCTGCGGATGGGCGGGGCGGATCCGGCCCTGCGCGTCGGCGCGCTCGGGGATCTCGACGTAGGTGTCGCGCGGCAGGCTGATCACACTGGCCCGGTCGTGCCGGGCGGAGAGGTGCACCAGCATCACCGTGTCGGTGCAGTGACAGGGCGCGCCGCCCAGCCGGTAACGGGTCCGCTCCTCCTCCGTGATCTTGTCGCGGCCGTCCGTGCCGACGACGAGGATGTTCTTGCCCTGACTGGTCTGCGGCCGGTTCGACAGGCCCCCGAACGGATCCACCCGCCCGATGCCGCCCTCGATCCCCGTGACCACCGCGTGTCCGATGCCGCCGGTGCCCAGCACGGCCACGGCGGCGCCGGTGGCGAGGCGCAGTCCCCAGCGCGGGCGGCGGGGCGCGCTGTGGCGGGGCCGGTTCGGGCGGGGCCTGGCCTGGCGGGGGGAGCGGGCCGGTGCGGTCACTTCGAACCTCCGCGACGGACTGGGCAGAACCGGGGAAACGGTAGGCCCATACGATCGTCGGTTCGCGGCCCCACGCCGTCCGGGCGGGGCCTGCCACCCGGGCGGGGCGCTTTCGGGTGCCCCATTGGCGTAACGTGACCGACGATCCGCCGTCCGCCGGGGGCACCCCCCGTACCGCCGAGGAACCATGCCCGATCAGCAGCCGCCCGCCGTTTCCGTCATCATGCCGGTGCTCAATGAGGAGCGGTATCTGCGCACCTCCGTGCGGCACATCCTGGAACAGGACTATGCCGGTGAACTCGAGGTCGTGATCGCCCTCGGTCCCTCCACGGACCGCACCGACGAAATCGCCGCCGACCTGGTGCGGGAGACCGCGAACCACCCCCGCGCCCGGGTCCACACGGTGCCGAACCCCACCGGCCGCACCCCTGCCGCGCTCAACGCCGCGATCAAGGCGTCACGCCACCCGATCGTGGTACGCGTCGACGGTCACGGAATGCTCTCGCCCAACTACATCGCGACCGCCGTGCGGCTGCTGGACGAGACCGGCGCCCAGAACGTCGGCGGCATCATGCACGCCGAGGGCGAGAACGACTGGGAGCGGGCCGTCGCCGCCGCCATGACCTCGAAGATCGGCGTGGGCAACGCGGCCTTCCACACGGGAGGCGCGGCCGGCGAGGCCGAAACCGTGTATCTGGGTGTCTTCCGGCGCGAGGCCCTGGAGCAGCAGGGCGGGTACAACGAGGAGTTCATCCGTGCCCAGGACTGGGAGCTGAACTTCCGGATCCGTGAGGCGGGCGGGCTGATCTGGTTCTCCCCGGAGCTCAAGGTCTCCTACCGGCCGCGGCCCAGCGTCAAGGCGCTCGCCAAGCAGTACAAGGACTACGGGCGTTGGCGGCACGTCGTCGCCCGCTTCCACCAGGGCTCGATCAACATGCGTTATCTGGCCCCGCCGACCGCCGTGGTCGCCATCGCGGCCGGTCTCGTGGTCGGCGCGGCCGTCACCCCCTGGGGCCTGCTGGTCCCGGCCGGCTACCTGGCGGCCATCACCGCCGGTTCGCTGCCCGCGGGCAAGGGGCTGTCGCCGGCCGCACGCGTCCGGATCCCGGTGGCGCTGGCGACGATGCACATGTCGTGGGGGTTCGGCTTCCTGACCAGCCCGCGCTCGCTGGCGAAGCGCGTCATCGCCAGCCGCCGCCCGGCCGTCCGGGCCGACTAGCCGCCCGGCCGACCCGCCGCATGCCGTCCGCCCCGGTCCGTGTCCGTACACGGCACGGGGCGGACGGTCTTCAGAAACGATTCAGCGGATTGACGTTCATGCACGCCGACGTGTCGTTGCCGTTGAGCGGGTCCGAGCTCTTGGGCGCCTTGTTGTCGCCGTCCTTCTCGCCCTTCCCGCCCTTGTCGTCCTTCTTGCCGTCGCCCGTCGCCCCGCCCGTCGGCTCCTGTGAGGAGTCGCTCTCCTCGGGTTCCTCGGTCTTCGGGTACTTCGTGCCCGTACGCCAGTCGCTGCCGATGACCAGCGTCACCCGGTCGACCGTGGGGGACATCCGCAGCGCGCTCTCCGGCAGCCCGAGGGCCTTGGCCACGGCCTCGGCGTCCGGCCGCTCGGCGGTCTTCGGATAGGTGATCGTCGTGTCCGCCTGAGCACGCGGGGCGGAGTCCGACGTCGTCTTGGTGAAACCCGCCTTCACGAGGAACTCGGCGATGTCCGAGGCCCGACGGGTGGCCGGCGGCTGGACGGCGGTGCCGGTGCCGTTGAACACCGTGAGAGCGATGTCGCCCTTCGGCGCCGCCGGCACGGTGGGCTTCGGGCCGCCCTTGTCCGACTTCTTGTCCTTGCCGTCCAGCGCGATGTCGTTGCGGACGAGCGAGAAGAGCTTGTCGGCGTCCCCCGGCTTCGGTATCACGTGTGCGTCCGGGTCCTGCGGATCGGAGACCCACGGCATGGTGGCCATCGTGATGCGCCCGGACGGCACGCGCTTGATGTCGTTGCCGAGGTCGTAGAGCTTCTTGACCGAGCCGAGGTCCTTGTCGACGGTGAGCGCCTTGGTGGCGGCCTCGGCGAGGTCGGTGAGCTGGCCGGGGTCCGAGAGCTTGGTACCGCCCTTGAGCTGGCGGACCATGGCGTTCATATAGATGTGCTGGGCGTGGGTGCGGCCGATGTCGCTGCCGTCCTCGAAGCCGTGCCGGGTGCGCAGCCACTGCAGGGCCTGCTCGCCCTTGACCTTGTGCGAGCCCTTCGTCAGCCGCAGACCGGAGTCCTTGTCGTAGACGTTGGCGTCCACACACACCGGAACGCCGCCGACCGCGTCGGCCATGCTCACCACACCGGCGAAGTCGATCATCATGAAGTGGTCGACGGGAATGCCGGTCAGCTCTTCCCAGGCGGCGACCGTGCAGCCCGGGCCGCCGTTCATCAGGCTGGTGTTGATGATCTGACGGTCGGTCTCCTTGTAGACCGTGCCGTCCTCCGGGTCGGTGCACTTGGGGATCGTCACCCGGGTGTCGCGCGGCACGCTGATCACCGACATGTTGCTGCGGTCGGCCGAGACGTGCACCAGCATCTGGACGTCGGCGAGCGGCTTGCGCCCCGCGTCCTCGCGGGCGCCGCCGAGCTCGACGTTCTTCTTGCTGTTCCGGCTGTCGGAGCCCAGGATCAGGATGTTCAGGGGGCGTTGGCCCGCCGCGTTGGCCGCGCTGCGGTCGAGCCGCTTGTCGCCGAGGTTGAGGTCGCCCTTTTTGAGGTTGCCGTTGAGGTGCTCGTAGTAGAAGTACCCGGCGGCCGCAGTGCCGAGGACGATGACCGCGAGGGAGAGCGCGGTCCAGCGGGCTATTCGGGCAGCGCGCGTGCGCGTGCGCTTGCGCTTGCGCTTGGCCGATCGGTTCTTGGCGTGGGTGGCCTTGCGGGTGGCCTTGCGGCCGGCTCTGGCGGTGGCGGCCCCGTTGCCTTCGGGCTTGTCCGCGTCGGCGGTGTCGGCCCGGTCGCCTCCGGAGGGCGCGTCCGACGTGGCGTCTTCGCCGCCCTCGGAGTCGGTGCGTCCCTCGGTCTCGGCGTCCCAGGAGCGCTCGGCCCCGGCACCCTCGCCACGGGTGGCGTCCGTGGCTTCGCCGCCGGCCGCGTCGGACTTCTTCGCCCGGCGGCCCCGGCGCCCGGACTTCCTGGCGGCCGGAACCCCGCCGCCGGCCGTGTCGTCGGCTGAGGTGCCAGCCGGTCCCCGCACGCCGCTGCTCTGCCGCATCGGGCCTCCCCTGAATGGTGCGTCCGGCCCGAAGGGCAGGCGTGTTGTAGCTGGTGTGACTCTAGTTACTGGCCTAGATGCGGCAGCGGGGGGCCAGGTTCATTTGGCGCAGATGTTCTTGTCGTCGGCTTCGATCTTTTGGATGTCTTTGGGTGCTTTCGCGGGGGCGGGGATGGAGATCGGGGTGCCGGCGGCCTTGAAGTCGGCGCCCAGGACGAGCGTCATCCCGGCCGTCGGCGCGGCGTCGGACGTGGCCTGCTTGAGGGCCTCGACCGGCAGTCCCATGATCTCGGCGAGCCGACGCGCCTGGTCCGCCTGATTGGGGGCGTACTCCAGGACCGTCTTGTCCTTCTTGCCGCCCGTGGCGTTGCCGCCGTTGCTCGTGAGGCGCATGCCCTTGGAGTTCTGCATCCAGGTGACGGCCTCCTGGGCGGCACCCACCCGGCCACTGCCGTTCTGCACCTTCACCCGCACGGCCGCGGGCTCCGCCTTGGGCCCCTTGAGCAGGGCCGCCTGCTTGGCGTCCGCCGCGTCCTTGGCCTTCTTCTCCTTCTCCTTCACCTCGGTGAGGGAGACGTCCTGCTGGACCATGGCGAAGAGCGGATCGGCCTTCGGCTTGTCGAGGACGACCGTCCGGTGGTTCTTCCCCTCGGCGGGGTTGTCCTTGACGGGGACGGTCGCGAAGGTGATGTTCTCGAGGTCGACCTTGCTGAGCTCCTTGCCCAGGCTGGTCAGTTTGCTGACGGAACCTATGCCGGTGTCGACGGTGAGCGACTTGGTGGCCGCGTTGCCCAGGTCGTACAGCTTCTTCGGGTTGGAGAGCGTGTCACCGGACTTCATCTTCCGGATCATCGAACTCAGGAACTGCTGCTGGAGCTTGATGCGGTCCAGGTCGCTCTCGAAGCCGACGCTGTGCCGGGTCCGGACGAACGCGAGGGCGTCCTCGCCCTCGATCTCGTGCCGGCCCTTGCTCAGCTTGAGGTGCGACTTGGGGTCGTTGATGTCCTTGGCCAGGCACACCTCGACACCGCCGACCGCCGACGACAGCTCCTTGACGGCGTTGAAGTCGGCCATCATGAAGTGCGTGACCTTCAGGCCGGTGAGCGCCTCGACGGTCCGCCAGGTGCAGCCCGGGTCACGGCCCTCCTGGCCCAGGCTCTCGTTGAAGCGGACGCCCTTCGTGCCCGGGATGATTTTGGTCTGGCCGTCCTTCTTGGTGGGGCACTCCGGAATGTCGGTGATCATGTCACGGGGGATGGAGAGCGCCGTGGCGTTCGTCCGGTCCTCCGAGACGTGGAACAGCAGCGTGGTGTCGGCGTGGCCGACGCTGCCCGGGTCGCCGTAGCCCTCGTTGCCCTTGCCGTCACGCTTGTCGGTGCCGATGACCAGGATGTTCACCGGGCCGTCGATGACCGCGTCGTTGTTTATCCCGACATCGACCTTGTCGATGTTGTTGTTGAAGTGCTGGTAGACCAGGTAGGCCGCCACCGAGCCGCCGACCAGGACGAAGGCGAGCGTGCCGCCCGTCCACATCAGCGCCTTCTTCTTCTTGCTCTGCTTCGGCTTCGGCTTGCGCCGTCCCTGCGCCGGCTTGGCCCCGGCGCGCCGGGGATTGCCGCGCTGCCCGGGCACCGTACGGCGGCCGGGCTTGCCCTGCGTCCCGACCCGCGATCTCGCGGGAGCCGGTACGGCGGGGGAGCCGGAATCTGCGGAAGCAGAGGATGAAGCAGTCGCGGACGTGCCGCTCCCGGGAGTCGCCTCCGACTCCTCGGCATGGTCAAGGCGCAGCTCGTAGCTGCCTGTTTTCGGGTCGAAGACCCACTGGTCGGCGGGGTCGATGTCGCCCGCCCGCCCACGGCCCTGCGCGTCCACGGTCGCTTGAATCCTCCGTCGGTGCCACGCGGCGCCTACCCCCCCGAGGCGCTCGGTCACGTCGTCTGTGCAGTGCGCGGTCAGCCCGGCCGTGCGCACCGGATCGCTCACACTATCCGCCCAGTTCAGCGTCAAGCGACGCCGGTGACAAATTGCACTCCCCTACAACTGGGCATTCTGCCCAATCCTTTCGCCCGAACGATCATCCGGAGGAAAAGGTGATCGTACCTTTCGGTAAAATCATCCACACATGCCACGTGCTGCGGTGGTTCCCTCGTAGGTGGGCGGAGTAGTGGGCTCAGGGGATCCCGTGGCGGGCGCCGAAGTGCCGGGATCCGAAGGCGCCGGCTCCCGCCGGGGCTTGTTGTCGGCCGCCCGTACGTGCATCCCGACCGCCACCGGCCGGTCGTTCCGCAACTGCTCGAAGAGCTGGTCGGCGTCCGGCTGCACCAGTTCGTCACGGGCGCTGTTGTGGACGTACGGGCGGCGCGGCACGGTGAGGAACTGGACCCGTTCGGAGGGGATGTCCCGTACGGTGCGCACCAGGTCGTACAGCTTGCGGAGGGTGTCCAGCCCGGCGTCCGTGGTCAGCGAGGACGTCGCCGCGTCGAGCACCGGATAGAGCCGCGCGGGGTTGAGCAGCACGCCGCTGCTCTGCATCTCGCGGAACAGCGAGCCCAGGAACTCCTGCTGCCGCCCCATCCGTTCGGTGTCGCTGCCGTTGCCGAGGCTGTAGCGGGCCCGTACGTATCCCAGCGCGGCCTCTCCGCGCAGCACCTGGCGGCCCGCGGGCAGCCGCAGCTTCGCGTCGTCGTCGTCCACGGGCTGCTTGAGGCAGACCTCGACACCGTCGATGGCGTCGACCAGCCGCTTGAAGCCGTTGAAGTCCACGATCACGTGGTGGTCGACGCGGATCCGGGTGATGTTCTCGACCGTGCGGATCGTGCAGGCCGCGCCCGCCAGTTCGTACGCCCAGTTGAACTGCGCGAACCGCTCGTTCGTCCGGGAGCCGTCGGACTGCCGGCAGCTCGGGATCTTCGCCATCAGGTCCCGGGGGAGGCTGACGGCGGTCGCGCTGCGCCGGTCGGCGGCCAGGTGCAGCAGGATCGTGGTGTCCGAGCGCTGCGTGCCGCTGTCGGTGCCGTACGCGCCGTTTCCGGCGCCGCGGGTGTCGGAGCCGATGATCAGGATGTTCTGCGCGCCCTGCACCAGCGCGACCGGGCGCTCCTTCTCCCAGCGCGCCAGCTCGTCCGCGGTGTCGGTGTCGGTGGTGATGTTGCTGTCGAGCCGTTGGTAGAGCGCCCAGCCGACCCCGGCCGCCGTGAGCGTCAGCAGCGTCATCCCCAGCGCCACCCAGCGCAGCCATCGGCGCCGTCGCCGTGGTGCGGGGGCGGGCGTGGGGGCGCCCCACGCCCCGCCGGTGGGGCCGGCGGCGGGCGTGCCGGGGCTGCTGGGGCTTCCAGGGCGGTCTGTCACGGCTGCGGCCCTCCCTCACGGAGTCGGCGGCCTCGCACCAGCGGGAGCCTTCGTGGAGGGCCGGGTTGCGGCCCTCCACGCCTGGTGTGGCGTACGTACGTCGTGCGGCGTACGTACGATCATCGCGCGATCCGGGCGCTCCGGCAGTGTCAGGGGGCCGTCACGGTGACGCGCTCGCTCTCCCGGCGCTTGTCCAGGGCCCCGGCGGAGAGCCGGTCGAGGTGGCGGCAGAGCACCACCGACCCACCGGCGGCGAGCGGTGCGTACAGCCCGGCGGACAGCCCGTGCCAGCCGCTGTACGGCAGGCCCGACAGCAGCCGGGAGCCCGCGCCGAGCCCGTGCTGGGAGGCGTCCGTCCGGGCCCGCTCCACGACCTGCGCACCGGTCAGCTCCGTGCCGTCCACGACGAGCGCGGGCGCGTCCGGGTCCACCGGGGCGAAGGGGGCGAAGCGGTCGCCCTGGCTGGGCACCTCGACGGCGTAGTCCGCGAAGCCCTGCGGGGCCTGCGGGAAGCGCCCGCCCAGGGGGCGCAGCGCGAGCGCGACGCGCTCACCGGAACAGGCGCGCGCCTCCTCCAGGGTGTCCGGGCCGCTGACGACCAGGTCCGCGTCGGCCGGGTCGCCGCCGACCTCGGCCACGACGCCGACGGAGGAGCAGGCGAGCAGCCAGACGGCGGTCTGCCAGTGGGCGGGCACCAGGAGGGCGAGGCGGTCCCCGGGCCCGGCGGCGAGATCGCCCTGGAGCAGGTTGGCGGTCTTCGCCACCCAATTGGCGAAGGTGGCCACGGAGAGTTCCACGCGCTCGCCGGTGGCGTCGTCGTAGAAGGTCACGAGCGGGCGGGCCGGATCCGCGGCGAGCGCGGAACGCAGCAGGTCGGCGGGGGTGCGATCGATGGCGTTCATCATCGTCAGCGTACGCGGCGAGGGCATTGACGGTCAGTCGGACGGACGAGTGGACCGTTCGGCCGGAGGGCGGATACGACCGACTGGCCGTCAACTTTCGAATGGACAGATATCTAGTGATATGACCAGGGTTGTCACTATGCGTGGAATCTTCGTTACTTCTACCGTCACCGCCTGTGCCGCCGCCCTCACCCTGCCGCTGCTCACCACTCCCACCGGCGCCGCCACCGCGCCCGCCGTCCGGACCGCCCCCGCTGCCGGCCCGAGCGGCGTGCCGGGCTCGACCCGGTCACTGCCGCTGGTGCCGCTCCCCGGCGGCGACCGTGCCCTCGGCGGCCGTACCGCCGAGCGGGGGCTGCCGCCCCGGGAGGTCGAGCCGTTCTCCCTGGTGGGCATCGTCTGGGACAGCGCCGCCGCCGAGCTGCGCGGCCAGGCCCAGGTCCGTACCCGCGCGGTGGGCAGCCACCGGTGGTCCGCGTGGCAGGACGTGCAGATCCACGACGACGACCGCCCCGATCTCGACTCCGCCGAGGGCGCCAGCGGCCGTCGGCGGGGCGCCACCGCGCCCCTGTGGGTCGGTGCCTCCGACGCCGTCCAGGTCCGCGTCCGCGCCGAGACCGTGACGGACCGGACCCCCGAAGGCCCGGCCTTCCCCGTGGGCCTGCGCCTCGAACTCGTCGATCCCGGCAAGGACCCGGCCCCCGGGCCCGCCCGGCCCCAGGGCCAAGCGCCGTCCGTGCCGGCCGCCGCACCGGCGCGGGCGGCCGGGGAGCCGACCATCGCCGCTTCCCCGGTCCTCGGCGAGGAGGAGGCCGCCACCTCGGCCGTCAACTCCCTCCTCGCCCCGCTGGGCGCCACCGAGATCCCCGCCCGCGACAAGGACGGCTCCGGGGCCGACGTCGCCGCCACCGGACCCGGCGACGCCCCGGTCAAGAGCCCGCCCCAGGACCCGGACACCGACGGGGCCGCGGACGTGGACACCACGGACGACGCCGCCGACGCCGCCGCGGACGACGCCGCCGACGGTGCCGACCAGGGGTCGCGCTACGTCGAGGGCGGTGGCTACATCGGGCCGCGCCCCCGCATCGTCACCCGGGCCGGCTGGGGCGCCGACGAGTCCATCCGCGAGCGGGGCTTCGTCTACACCAAGACCGTGCGGGCGGCCTTCGTGCACCACACCGCCTCCGGCAACAAATACAGCTGCTCCCAGTCCGCCTCCGTCATCCGGGGGATCTACCGCTACCACGTCCAGAGCAGCGGCTGGCGGGACATGGGCTACAACTTCCTCGTCGACAAATGCGGCACGATCTACGAAGGCCGCTCGGGCGGCGTGGCGAAAGCCGTCATGGGCGCCCACACGCTCGGTTTCAACTCCAACAGCATGGGCATCGCCGTTCTCGGGACCTTCGCGAGTTCCACCCCGCCCACCGCCGCGGTCGACGCCGTGGCCAGACTCACCGCTTGGAAGCTCGGACTGTTCGGCCGCAACCCCCTCGGCTCCACGACCCTGGTGTCCGCCGGCGGAAACCTGTTCAAGAAGGGGACCAAGGTCAGGCTCAAGGTCATCTCGGGACACCGCGACGGCTACGCCACCGAGTGCCCCGGCGACCTCCTCTACAAGAAGCTCGGCAAGGCCCGCAGCACCGCGGCCCGCCTCCAGGGACGCTGACCGGGGCGGGCCGGGCCGCAGGGTCTGCATACACTGGCCGCCGATCACGGCCCGGCCCCAGCAGGAAGCAGAGACGACAAGGTGACTGAAGCGATCCTCCTGGTCGGGGGCAAGGGCACCAGGCTGCGCCCGCTCACGGTGCACACGCCCAAGCCCATGGTCCCGGCGGCCGGAGTGCCCTTCCTCACGCACCAACTGGCGCGGGCGCGCGCGGCGGGGATCGAGCACATCGTGCTCGCCACGTCCTATCTGGCCGAGGTCTTCGAGCCGTACTTCGGCGACGGCTCCGCGCTGGGCCTGCACCTGGAGTACGTCACCGAGGAGGAGCCGCTCGGCACGGGCGGAGCCATCCGCAACGTCGCCTCCAAGCTGCACTCCGCCCCGGACGACCCCGTCCTGATCTTCAACGGCGACATCCTCACCGGCCTCGACATCGAGGCACTGGTCGACACGCACCGCACGACGGGCGCGGACGTCTCCCTGCACCTGACACGGGTCGAGGACCCGAGGGCCTTCGGCCTGGTGCCCACCGACGCCGACGGCCGCGTCACCGCCTTCCTGGAGAAGCCGCAGACGCCCGAGGAGATCGTCACCGACCAGATCAACGCGGGCGCGTACGTCTTCAACCGGTCGGTCATCGACTCCATCCCCGCGGGCCGGCCCGTCTCCGTCGAGCGCGAGACCTTCCCCGGACTGCTCGCCTCGGGCGCGCACCTCCAGGGCATGGTCGACTCCACGTACTGGCTCGACCTCGGCACCCCGCAGGCCTTCGTCCGCGGCTCCGCCGACCTGGTCCTCGGCCGTGCCCCGTCCCCGGCCGTCCCCGGCCGCTGCGGCGACCGGCTGGTCCTCGACAGCGCCGACGTCGCCCCGGACGCCAAGATCACCGGCGGCTCGGTCATCGGCGCGGGAGCCCGCGTCGAGCCCGGCGCGCGCGTCGACGGCAGCACGGTCCTCGACGGCGCGGTCATCGAGACGGGTGCGGACGTGCGCGACTCGCTCATCGGCGCAGGTGCGCACGTAGGGGCGCGTACGGTCCTGACGGGCGCCGTCATTGGCGACGGTGCGCGCATCGGCGCCGACAACGAACTGCGCGACGGGGTCCGCGTCTGGTGCGGCGCGGTCCTGCCGGACGGCGCGGTGCGGTTCTCGTCCGACCAGTAGTTCCCCCGGTTGTCAGCGGGTGCGCCTACGCTCGTAGGTGCACCCGACCTCAGGACACCTCGTGGAATCAGCCGACCGCCTCACCCGAACCACCGTGCGCGGTGGCCGGGCGGCCGTGCCCGCGAGCAGACCCCGCCCGGTGACCGCCGGCTCCCGCACCCGCCGCTGGACCCCGCCGGGCCCGCTGCACCTGGGTGTCACCCTCGGCCCCCTGCGCCGCGGCCCCGGCGACCCGACGTTCCGGGTCACCCCGGACGGCTCGGTCTGGCGCGCGTCCTGCACGCCCGCCGGCCCCGGCACCCTGCGGGTCGCGCGCAGCGGGGAGACGATCGAGGCCGAGGCGTGGGGCCCGGGCGGCGGCTGGCTCCTGGACGGCCTCCCGGCCCTCCTCGGCGCCGAGGACGACCCCGAGGGCTTCACCCCCCGCCACCGCATCGTCCACGAGGCCCACCGCCGCAACCCGGGCCTGCGCCTGACCCGTACCGGCCTGGTCCTGGAATCCCTGATCCCCTCGATCCTGGAACAGAAGGTCACCGCCGACGAGGCGTACCGCGCCTGGCGCCTGCTCGTACGGCAGTACGGCCCCCCGGCCCCGGGCCCGGCGGACCGGATGCACACGCCCCCGGACCCCCGCACCTGGGCCCGCATCCCGTCCTGGGACTGGCACAAGGCGGGAGTGGACGGCAAGAGATCGGCCGCGATCGTCCGGGCCGCGAAGGTCTTCCACCGCATGGAGGAGGCCGCGACGATGGACGCGGAACGGGCCGCCAGCCGCCTGTGCGCCGTCGACGGCATCGGCCCCTGGACGGCGGCCGAGACCCTCCAGCGCAGCAACGGCGCGCCCGACGCGGTCACGGTCGGCGACCTCCACCTGCCGAAGATCATCGGCTACGCCCTCACGGGTGTCCGTGACACGGACGACGCGAGGATGCTCGACCTCCTGACCCCCTACGAGGGCCACCGCCACCGAGCCACCCGCCTGATCCTCCTGAGCGGCCACACGCCACCGAGAAGGGCACCGAGACTGTCGGTGAACGACATCAGGGGCTTGTAGAGACCCACCACCCGCCATCACCCCGACACTCGACCCGGTAGGGCAGTTCGGCAACGATGGGGAGGGCGACGGGGCCGCAGGGGCGGGGCCCCGGCGCCCGCACCACGACGAGCCGCGCCGCTACCTCACCTCACCTCACCTCAACGAACGCGCCGGCGTCCCGCACAGGCCGCTCAGACGGCGCAACCGCAGCCCGCCCCACCGCCACCGCCCCCATCGGATCCCAACCGGCCGGCAGCCCGAGAACGTCCCGCACCACATCGCGGCAGAACATCGTCGAGGACACCCACGCCGACCCCAGCCGCTCACCCGCCAGCGCCACCAGGAAGTTCTGCACGCCCGCACCCGCCGCGACGACGAACATCTCCCGCTCGGCGGCGTTGCGCCGGGCATCGGGATACGTGTGCGAACCGTCCATGACCAGGCACGGCACCACCAGGTACGGCGCCTTGCGCAGCACGTCCCCGCGGCGCACCCGGCGGGCGATGTTCTCCTCGGTGAAGCCGTCGCCGCGCAGGTCGGCGATCCACGCCTCGCGCATCGCGTCGAGCAGCCGCACCCGCGACTCCGCGGACTCCAGCAGCACGAACCGCCACGGCGTCGTGTGATGCGGCGCGGGCGCCGTGACGGCCGCGGCGACGGCCCGGCGCACGGCGCCGCCGTCCACCGGCTCGTCCGTGAACTCCCGGACCGTACGCCGCAGCGTCACCGCCTCGCGGACGGCCTCGGACGTCCCCAGCCGGAACATGTCGTCGGCGGCGTTGCGCACCAGCGCCCGCGCCCCCTCGTCGGTACCGCAGGACCCGTCAACGTCCTCGCCAGGG
The DNA here is from genome assembly GCF_017876625.1 of Streptomyces syringium. NCBI lineage: Bacteria > Bacillati > Actinomycetota > Actinomycetes > Kitasatosporales > Streptomycetaceae > Streptomyces > Streptomyces syringium. The sequence continues at coordinate 3,050,992 of NZ_JAGIOH010000001.1, read as the reverse complement.
GGCGCATCGGCCACAACGACATGCGACAGCCCACGCACCACGGCGACCGGCAGCCCCGCCGCCTTGCCCTTGACCAGATCACCCGCGGCCGCCAGCTCGTCCGCCGTGGCCACGACGGTCGCGCTCAGCGGGTTGCCGTGCGCGTCCGTGCCGCCGCGCAGGTCGTCGAGGACGCGCACCCCGGCCGCCCCGATCGCGACGTCCGTCAACCCGCTGCGCCACGGTCGCCCGAACGTGTCCGTGACGACGACGCCGACGTTCACGCCGAGCGTGTCCCGCAGGCCCGCCCGGATCCGCCGGGCCGAGGCGTCGGGGTCCTCGGGCAGGAGCAGGACCGTGCCCGCGGGGGTGTTGGAGGCGTCCACGCCGGCCGCGGCCATGATCAGCCCGAGCGGGTTCTCGACGATGCGCAGCGGGCCGCGCCGGGCCACCACGCGCACGGTCTCGGCGTCGATCGCGGCCTCGCGGTCGTCGGCCTGGACGACGCGGCCCTCGGCCTTGCTGAGGATCTTCGAGGTGACCATCAGGACGTCGCCGTCGGCCAGGCCCGGCAGTCCTTCGGCGGTGGCCGCCGAGGCGATGAGCTTGGCGATGTCGTCCCCGGTGCGCACTTCGGGGATGCCGGGCAGGGCCCAGACCCGGTACGCGGGCAGGTCGCTCACGCGCGGACCTCCTCGGCCAGGGCGAGGGCCTCGGCGGCCATCCGGGCCGTGGCCTCGACGTCGGTCATCATCAGCGGCACGGCGCGGCAGCGGATGCCCGCGGCCTCCACCTCGGGCACCGCGCCCGCGTCGACGGTGTCGACCAGCCAGCCGTCGATGAGGTCCGAGCCGTAGTGCCGGGCGACCGCGGCGGCCGTGGACTCCACGCCGACGGCCGCGAGGACCTTGTCGGCCATGCCGCGCACGGGCGCGTCGCCGACGATGGGGGACAGGCCGACGACGGGCGCCTTCGAGGCCGCGACGGCTTCCCGCACGCCGGGCACCGCCAGGATCGTGCCGACGCTGACGACGGGATTGGACGGCGGGAAGAGCACGACGTCGGCGGCGGCGAGGGCCTCCAGGACACCCGGGGCCGGCTTCGCCTCCTCCGCGCCGACGGGAATGATCGCGTGGGCGGGCACGGAGGCCCGCAGCCGTACCCAGTACTCCTGGAAGTGCACGGCCTTGCGCCCGCCCCCGTCGGGGTCGTCGACGAGGACGTGGGTCTCGACGCGGTCGTCGGTCATCGGCAGCAGCCGGACGCCCGGCTGCCACCGGTCGCACAGCGCCTCGGTGACGGCGCTGAGCGGATAGCCCGCGCCGGTCATCTGCGTGCGGACGATGTGCGTGGCGAAGTCGCGGTCGCCGAGCCCGAACCACTCGGGCCCCACCCCGTAGGCCGCCAACTCCTCCTTCACCGCGAAGGTTTCGTCGGACCGGCCCCAGCCCTGCTCCTCGTGGATGCCGCCGCCGAGGGTGTACATCACGGTGTCGAGGTCGGGGCAGACCTTGAGGCCGAAGAGGTGAATGTCGTCTCCGGTGTTCCCGATGACGGTGATCTCCGCGTCGGGAACTGCTGACTTGAGGCCGCGGAGGAAGCGGGCGCCCCCGATCCCGCCGGCCAGAACCACAATGCGCTGCATGAACGCAGTCTGTCAGCCGGGGGCGGGCGCGCTGAAGAGTGGTGGTGGGTGACAGGCCCGCCCGTCACCCACCCACCGAAGTCACTCGTACGGGTGATCACCGACGGGCTGGAAGTGGGCGGAAAGCGGGCCGGAAGCGAGCCGTCAGCGGGCGACGGCACCCGGGGCGACGGACGGCACGACGCTCGCGGCGGGCGCCGCGTGATGCATCGGCATCTCGGTCAGACCGGGGGAGTAGATGTGCAGGCTGACGGCGGGTTCGAGGGAGTCGTTGACGACCTCGTGGGCGTAGCCGGGGGCGAAGACGCGCTGGTCGCCGGCGCGGAGGCGACGGCGGGCCCCGGTGGCCCCGGTCAGCTCGGTCAGCTCACCGCTCAGGACGGTCAGCACCCCGGAGGAGGGGCCGTGGTCGTGCTGTCCGCTGCCCTGGCCGGGCACCCAGCTCAGTAGCCACACCTCGTAGCCGGGGCCGGTGCGCAGCCGGTGGTACCAGCGGCTGGCGGCGTCGTAGCGGACGAGGTGGGCCCAGCTGTCGCGGTCGGCCGCGATGCCGCGGGCCAGGCCGGCGAACTCGGCGACGGTGGAGGGGTGGGCGGGCACGGGCGGCATGAGGTGCGGGACGGCGAGCGGGTCGCCGGCGATCTGGACGTCGCTGTTCATGTGCGGGAGTTCCTCGGCAGGGATGCGGGCGGCATACGGAGCGGCCTACGAGCGGCGGGGAGACAGGCGAGCACGGAGCGTACGCGCCTGGAGGCACGGCGCCGTGCGGGAGAGAAAGATCAGCTGGAGCTCGGGGGCGTCAACAGCTGCAACAGCGACAGCGAGCCTGCACAGCGCAGCGGGACCCGTAGGCACGGGTCAGGCGGAGCGCGGCGGTTGCTGGCATGGCACCAAGGAGACCGGTTCGGACGCGCTCTGTCAACCATGTGTCGGGTTTGAGGTAAATCTTTCACCTCATCCGGTTACTGTGCGCGATGAAAGGTTTGTGGTGGTGAGGTCGCGGACAGGTGGCGCTCCGACTGGTTCCGTAAACATCGTTCAGCCGGAGCGGTGCAACGGGACGGGCGCGAGTGTCGTCCTCTCTTCGAAGAGGAAGACGGGATGACTGCGACAGGCGGGTGGAAGTGTCCAATCTTGTGACATTTTGGCCACTTTCCGCTTAGCCTTGGTTCCGCAGAGTGAATATGGGGCCCAATAGCAGATCTCGGCTTGACTGGCCCGGATCGGCACACTTGTAATTTCACTCGTGTCGTTCTGCCGCACCCGAAGGCGGCAGCACCACGGGGACGCAAATGACAGACGAGGGGCGCACATGACCGAGCTGTTCCAGCAACTGCTGGTCGAGGAGGCGGACGAGGAGCTCGGCTGGCAGGAGCGCGCGTTGTGCGCCCAGACCGATCCTGAGTCCTTCTTCCCCGAAAAGGGCGGATCCACGCGGGAGGCGAAGAAAGTCTGCCTCGCCTGTGAAGTCCGTTCCGAGTGCCTTGAATACGCCCTTGCGAACGACGAACGCTTCGGTATTTGGGGCGGTTTGTCCGAGCGTGAGCGCCGCCGCCTGAAGAAGGCCGCGGTCTGAGGCACCCGAGCCGACAGGGCCTCCGGGCCCGAGAGCTTTGGCCACCCGTCCAGGGCCCTGCCCCGACGCGTGTTCCGCCGCCGGGACCCGGCGCGCGACCTGACGATATGTCTTATTCAGTGCCCGCTCCGCGGGCTGACGGACAGTCCGGCCCGCACACTCCGTGACACTGTCCACACCCAGGCCATCCCCCCACGGTCCGCCCTCTGCGCCCGCCCGCAGGAGGCGGACCGCATGCGTGCGCAGCCATTAGTGTGGGGGCCCGTCCGCGACGTACCGACGCCCCACGGGGGCGCTCACGTCCAGCGCAGTCCAGCACAGCGTCTTCCGGGGGCGACCCCCGGACCCCGGCCGGAGGGCCCGTACCCCGATGTCCGTGCACAGCAATACGGCGGCCCCCTACCCGGCTGCCTCGTTCGACCAGCCCGCCGGCCCCCCGGCGTTCCCCCGCCACGTCGTCACCGCCGTGCTCGTCGCCCACGACGGCGCCCGCTGGCTGCCCGACGCCCTCGCCGGACTGCTCGGCCAGGAACGGCCCGTGCAGAACGCGGTCGCCGCCGACACCGGCAGCAGCGACGACTCCGCCCGGCTGCTCACCGACGCGCTCGGCGCGGACCGCGTCCTGCACCTCGCCCGCCGCGCGGGGTTCGGCACCGCCGTCGACGAAGCCGTCCGAGCGGCCCCCGCCCCCACCGCCGACGACCTGCCCTACCTCAAGAGCTCCAGCGGCTGGGACCCCGTCAGCCGCACCTGGCGCGAGGACTCCTACGACGCCTACGGCCGGGACGACACGCCGCACCGCGACCGCGACCTCGAACCCGTCCACTGGCTGTGGCTGCTGCACGACGACTGCGCACCCGAACCCGGTGCCCTGCACGAACTGCTGCGCGTCGCCGAGTCCGAACCCCACGCCGCCGTCATCGGCCCCAAGCTGCGCAGCTGGTACGACCGCAGACAGCTGCTGGAGGTCGGCGTCTCCATCGCCCGCAGCGGCCGCCGCTGGACCGGCCTGGAGCGCCGCGAGCAGGACCAGGGACAGCACGACCAGGTGCGGCCCGTGCTGTCGGTGTCCACCGCCGGCATGCTCGTCCGCCGCGACGTCTTCGAACAGCTCGGCGGCTTCGACCCGCGGCTGCCCCTCATGCGCGACGACGTCGACCTGTGCTGGCGCGCCCACGCCGCCGGCCACCGGGTCCTCGTCGCGCCCGACGCCGTGCTCCGGCACGCCGAGGCCGCCGCCCGCGAGCGCCGCCCCGTCGACTGCGCCGGCCGTAAGCCCGCGGGCCCGCACCGCGTCGACAAGGCCGGCGCCGTCTACACCCTGCTCGCCAACACCCGCGGCGCGCTGCTGCCCTACGTCATGCTCCGGATCGTCCTCGGCACCCTGCTGCGCACCCTCGCCTATCTCGTCGGCAAGGTCCCCGGCCAGGCGCTGGACGAATTCACCGGCCTGGTCGGCACGCTGCTGCGCCCCGGCCGGATCCGCGCGGCCCGCAAGCGACGCGGCACACCGGCCGTCGCCGGGAGCGAGCTGCGCCACCTCTTCCCGCCGCCCGGCGCGACCGTCCGCGCCACCGTGGAGCAGGTCGCGAGCAACTTCGGCGGCGCCTCGGAGGCCGAACTCTCCTCCGCCGGCCGCCACGGCGCCGTCGAGTCCGGGCCCGGCGGTGACGACGCCGACTTCCTGGAGGTCGAACAGTTCGCCCGGCTCAAGCGCGTCGCGCGCAAACCCGGGCCCGTCCTCTTCGCCCTGCTGCTGCTCGTCTCCCTCATCGCCTGCCGGGGCCTGTTCGGCGGCGGAGCCCTGTCCGGCGGTGCGCTGCTGCCCGCCCCCGACACCGTCTCCGCCCTGTGGGCGCGCTACACCGACGCCTGGCACCCGGTCGGCGTGGGCACCACCGGCAGCGCTCCCCCCTACCTGGCGGTCCTCGCCGGGCTGGCCACGCTCTTCCTCGGCTCCACGTCCTTCACCCTCACCCTGCTGCTCGTCTGCTCGGTGCCGCTCGCCGGACTCACCGCCTACTTCGCCTCCCGCCCGCTCGTCGACTCCCGGCTGCTGCGGGCCTGGGCGAGCGTCGCGTACGCCTTCCTGCCCGCCACCACCGGCGCGCTCGCCACCGGCAGACTGGGCACCGCCGTCCTCGCGGTCCTGCTGCCCCTGATGGCCCGCGCGGCCGTCACGGCCGCCGGACTGCGCACCCCGGCCGCCCGGCCGCCGTGGCGCGCCACCTGGACGTACGCGCTGCTGCTCACCATCACCACCGCCTTCACCCCCGTCGTCTGGCCGCTGGCCCTCGTGCTGGGGCTCGGCGTGCTGGCGCTGCGCTGCGCACGGGGCGGCGGGGCGGCACTCGCCGCGCACGGGCCGCGCTTCCTGGCGGCGCTCGGCACCCCGCTCGTCGTGCTCGCCCCCTGGTCGTTCGGGCTGCTCGCCGACCCCGGCCGCCTCCTCGTCGAGGCGGGGCTCGACCTCGGCGGCACGGCACCCGGCCCGCTGGGCCTGCTCACCGCCGACCCCGGCGGGCCCAAGGCCCCCGGCCTCCTGCTGCTGACCGGCGTCGTCCTGGCCGCGCTGGCCGCCCTGCTGCGCGAGGACCGCCGGCTCGCGGTCGCCGCCGCCTGGGTCACGGCGCTCACCGCGCTGCTCTGCGCGGGGCTCACGGCCGGGGCCGCGTGGGCGGGCCCCGCCACCCTCGTCCAGGGGCTGGCCCTGATCGCCGCGGCCGCCGTCGGCGCCGAGGGCGCGCGCGAGCGCGTCGCGGCGCTCAGCTTCGGCTGGCGGCAGCCCGTCGCGGCCCTGATCGCCGTCGCCGCGGGCGCCGCGCCGCTGGTCGCGGCCGTCGTCTGGATGGCGGGCGGCGCGGCCGGGCCGCTCCAGCGGCGGGACCCGGTGCAGGTCCCCGCGTTCGTCGCGGAGGAGGCGCGCACCCGCGACCAGGCCCGCACCCTCGTGCTCGGCGGCACCACCGGCCGCGTCACCTACACCCTGGTGCGCGGCTCCGGGGCGCGCCTCGGTGACGCCGAGGCGGCCGCGGCCGCCGGCCGGGACAAGAAGCTCGACGACGTGGTCGCCCATCTCGTCGCCGGCTCCGGCGCCGACCAGACGGGCCGCCTCGGCGAGTACGCGGTCGGCTATGTGCTCGTCGGCGGCGACGCCCCGAAGGCGATGAGCCGGGTCCTCGACGCCACCCCCGGCCTCACCCGGCTCAGCCAGGAGGGCCGCACCGCCCTGTGGCGGGTCGACCGGCGCACCGCCCGCGTGACGATCGTCAGCGGCGCGTCCCAGGGCGGCGGCGACGGTCCGGTGCCCGTCGCCGCCGGGCCGGTCTCCGCGCACACCACGATCCCGGACGGCCCCGAGGGCCGCGTGCTGCGGCTCGCCGACAAGGCGGCCCCCGGCTGGCGGGCCACCCTCGACGGCAAGGCCCTCAAGAGCACCACGGTCGACGGCTGGGCCCAGGGCTTCGGCCTGCCCACCACCGGCGGCAGGCTGGCCCTGACCTACGAGACACCGACGGCGCGGGCGGCCTGGCTATGGGCCCAGGGCGCCCTCGGACTCGTCCTCGTCGTGCTCGCCCTGCCGGGCCGGCGGCGCGAGATCGACGACGACCTGCCGGAGGACGGCGGCGCGGCGGCGGCCCCGGCACCGGCCGCGCTGTCCAAGGCCCCCGCCGCGTCCGTACCCGCGCAGGCCGGTGCGGGGGAGGGCCGCCGCGCCCGCAGACTGCGGGCCGCCGCCGGCGGGGCCCCCGCCGAGCGGCCCGCGGACATCCCGGCCCCGGCCGCCGTGGACCACGCGCCCGAGGCCGCCGACCCCTACGCGCAGCCGACGGCCGACCCGTACGCGGCGGTGCCCTACCAGCAGTACGGCCAGCAAGCGCCTGCCGGTGACGGCTGGGGGAGCGACGCGGCCCCCGCCCCGGGCTACGACCAGTACCCGCAGGACCCGTACGCGGGCCCGTACCAGCAGGCCCACGACCCGCAGGGGCAGCACCCGGACGGCTCGTACCCCCAGCAGTACCCGGCCGATCCCTACGCGGGCGGTGCCTACGACCCGTACGACCCGTACGGCTATGGACAGCAGCAGCCCTACGACACGACGTACGGCGGCGGTACCGGGCCCCACCGTGACGGGAGCGAGCAGCAGTGAAGCGCACCACCCTGTCCCTGTTCGGCGCCGCCGCGGCGCTCGCCGCCGTCACGGGCGTCGCCGCGCTGGGCGGCGCGCCGCCCGCCGCGGAGACGGGCGCCAAGGCTCCCGCCCGGCTGCCCGTGCAGCGCTCGACCGCGCTGTGCCCGGCGCCCACCTCGTCCGACGTCGGCGAGACGACGTACACCTCCTTCACCCCACCGGGGAAGTCCGCTGCGGGCGGGCGGAAGTCCGCGGCCCAGCTGCTGTCGGCGGCGGGCCCCGCGGCGAAGAGTGACGCGAAGGCCGACCCCAAGAAGGCCGGCAAGGGCGCCAAGGCCCCCCAGGAGGCGGGCAAGCCCGTCCTGTCGCTCAAGGAGCCCGGCAAGCCGGCCACTGCCACCACGAGCAGTTCCGACGCCCCCGCCCTCATCGGCACCGCCGACGGGTCGCTCGCCCCCGGCTGGACCACCCAGCAGACCACGGTGATCGCGGCGGGCGCCGGGCGCGGGCTGCACGGTATGACGTGCGCGGCCCCCGACACGTCCTTCTGGTTCCCCGGCGTCAGCACTGCCAAGGGCCGCCAGGACTACGTCCACGTGACCAACCCCGACACCACGGCGGCCGTCGTCGACCTGGAGCTGTACGGCAAGGACGGCCGCATCAAGGCCCCCACCGGCGAGGCCGTGAACGTCCCGCCCCGCTCGACCGTGCCGGTGCTGCTGTCGACCCTGACGGACGCGCCCACCGAGGACCTGACCCTCCATGTGGCGGCCCGCAACGGCCGGGTGGGCGCGGCCGTGCAGGCGTCCGACGAGAAGCTCGGCGGCGACTGGCTCGCCCCGTCCGGCGACGCTTCGCCCGACGCCGTCCTCCCCGGCATCCCGGCCGACGCGACGTCCGTGCGGCTCGTCGCCCATGTGCCCGGTGACGACGACGCCGACCTCAAGGTGCGCCTCGCCGGACCGACCGGCTCGATCAGTCCGGCGGGCCACGAGACGCTGCACGTCAAGAGCGGGATGACCACCGCCGTCGACCTCGGGGACGTCACCAAGGGCCAGGCCGGGTCGCTGCTGCTCACGGCGGAGGGCGACAGCGCCCCGGTCGTCGCCGCGCTGCGGGTCACGCGCGGCAAGGGCGACAAGCAGGAGACGGCGTTCATCCCCGCGACCCCGGCCCTCGACGGGCGGGGCACCGCCGCCGACAACCGCACCGAGGGCAGCACCCTCGCCCTGGCGGCCCCCGGCAAGGAGGCCCGGGTGAAGGTCACCTCCTCGGCGGGCGCGGATGGCGGCAGCCCGGTGAGCAGGACCTACACCGTCAAGGCGGGCACCACGCTGGCCGTGGAGCCGCCGCGGCCGGGCGGGGCGAAGGGCCCGTTCGCCGTGACCGTCGAGAGCATCTCCGGCGGACCGGTGCACGCCTCCCGCACGCTCGCGCTGCCCAAGGACGGGCTGCCCATGTTCACGATCCAGCCGCTGCCCGACGACCGCTCCACGGTGGCGGTCCCGGAGGCGGAGCAGGACCTGTCGATGCTGAACCGCTGACGGCGACGGTGACGGTCGGGGCGGGGTCAGTCCTGGCCGTAGCGCGGGTCCACCGACTCCGGCGCGAGTCCGAGGAGTTCGGCGACCTGCTCGACCACCACCTCGTGGACGAGCAGGGCGCGCTCGTCGCGGCTCTTGGTGCGGATCTCCACGGGGCGGCGGTAGACCACGATCCGGTCCGGGTTGTCGCCGTGCGCCTCGACGTACCGGCCGAGCGGCACGACGTCGCCGTCGAGGCCGAAGGGGGCCGGGCCGTCCGGGTCGTCCGGACCGCCGGGGACCGGCACCTCGCGGACGACGAAGTCGACCGCGGCCAGCTGCGGCCAGCGCCGCTCCAGCCGCTCGGCGGAGTCGTGCACCAGGTCGATGAAGGCCTCGCCCCGGCTGACGGACAGCGGCACCTGGGGCGGTGCGATCGGTCCGCGCATGCCGCGTCCGTGTCGGTCGCGGCGGCGGGGGCGCGGGTCGGCCTGGCGGGGCGGTACGGGGCTGTCCATCACCTCCGAGAGTATCCGCCACCCGGCCGCGCGCACGCGGTACCCGCGCATCTCATCGCATGTCGCCTGATGAGCGTTCTGGTCATCTATGCGATCAATTACAGCCATCTCCAGGATCGGCAGTCGCATGCCGAATGACACTATGTATGCCGGGGGATGACAGATTTCTTTGTCCGCGGGCCCGCGGACACCGCCTGCCGACACAGGTCGACCAGGAGGTTCGGTGGCGCCGCCCGCGGGGCGATCCGGGGCGACACGGAGGAGTGAGGCGGGGGTGAGTCGTCGCGGCCCGCTCAAGAGTGCGGTACCGTCCAACCTCGTGAGCCCTGTACGTCGCTGTTCGCGCACCGCGTGCGGCCGCCCGGCCGTCGCGACGCTGACGTACGTCTACGCCGATTCGACCGCCGTTCTCGGACCGCTCGCCACCTACGCCGAACCCCATTGCTATGACCTCTGCGCCGAGCACTCGGAGCGCCTGACCGCGCCCCGCGGCTGGGAGGTCGTCCGTCTCGCCATCGACAGCGGGCCCGCCCGCCCGAGCGGCGATGACCTCGAAGCGCTGGCCAACGCCGTGCGCGAGGCGGGCCGCCCGCCGGAGCGCGCGCACGGTCCCGTCGCCACGCCCGGCCCCGTCGGTCCGAGCGCCCGGGAGGCCAATCCCATGGAGGTCGCCCGCCGGGGCCACCTCAGGGTGCTGCGCTCACCCGACTCCTGACACCTCCTACGCTGCCCGAAATGCCGACCAAGGCACCGCCTTTGGGTGTTCTGTCTGCTTCTGCGCGTTCTATGGGTCTTCTGTGGTCATGACGGAATCCTCTTCCCGTCCGGCGTCCGGATTGTTCGGAGGCTCCGGGTAGGTTTGTCTTCCCGTACCGGACTCCAGGAGGGGTTGGCTGTGGCTGATCTGTCGCAGATCGTGAAGGCGTACGACGTGCGCGGTGTGGTCCCCGACCAGTGGGACGAATCCCTGGCCGAGCTGTTCGGTGCGGCCTTCGCCCAGGTGACGGGCGCGAGCGCGATCGTGGTCGGCCACGACATGCGGCCCTCGTCGCCCGGCCTGTCGGGCGCCTTCGCGCGCGGCGCCGCCGCGCGTGGTGTCGACGTCACCGAGATCGGGCTCTGCTCGACCGACCAGCTGTACTTCGCCAGCGGCCAACTGGGCCTGCCCGGCGCGATGTTCACCGCCAGCCACAACCCCGCCCAGTACAACGGCATCAAGCTGTGCCGCGCGGGCGCGGCCCCGGTCGGCCAGGACACCGGCCTCGCCGAGATCCGCACCCTCGTGGAGGGCTGGGCCGACGGCGGCGCGCCCGAGGCCGCCGGCAGCGCCGGGGCCGTCACCCGGCGGGACGTCCTCGCGGACTACGCCACGCACCTGCGCTCCCTGGTGGACCTGCGCAAGAGCCGCCCCCTCAAGGTCGTCGTGGACGCGGGCAACGGTATGGGCGGCCACACCGTCCCGACCGTCTTCGACGGCCTGCCGATCGACCTCGTCCCCATGTACTTCGAGCTGGACGGCACGTTCCCCAACCACGAGGCCAACCCGCTCGACCCGGCGAACCTGGTCGACCTCCAGGCCAAGGTCCGCGAGACGGGCGCCGACATCGGCCTCGCCTTCGACGGCGACGCCGACCGCTGCTTCGTCGTGGACGAGCGCGGCGAGCCCGTCTCCCCGTCCGCGATCACCGCCCTGGTCGCCGCCCGCGAACTGGCCAAGCACCCCGGTGGCACGGTCATCCACAACCTCATCACCTCCTGGTCCGTACCGGAGGTCGTCAAGGAGAACGGCGGCAAGCCCGTCCGCACCCGGGTGGGGCACTCCTTCATCAAGGAGGAGATGGCCCGCACCGGCGCCATCTTCGGCGGCGAGCACTCCGCGCACTACTACTTCCGCGACTTCTGGAACGCCGACACCGGCATGCTCGCCGCGCTCCACGTCCTCGCGGCCCTCGGCGGCCAGGACGGCCCGCTCTCCGAGCTGGTGCGGCAGTACGACCGCTACGCCGCCTCCGGCGAGATCAACAGCACCGTCGCCGACCAGGCCGGCCGCGCGGCCGCGGTCAAGACCGCGTTTGCCGTGGACGGCGTAGAGCTGGACGAGCTGGACGGCCTGACCGTCACGAGCACCGACTGGTGGTTCAACCTCCGCGCCTCCAACACGGAGCCGCTGCTGCGGCTGAACGTGGAGGCACGGGACGCGGACACGGTGGCCCGTGTGCGGGACGAGGTATTGGCGATCGTTCGCGCGTAGCCGTTTCCCGTGGGTGACCCGCACCGTTTCCGGCGCCCCGACCACCGAGGGTTTTTCCCACCCCCCACGAAAGGGGGCGGGTCGGAGCGGGTGCTGTGCCAGGCGTAAAGCGAAGCAGCCTGGCACAGCACCCGCGGAGGCCCGACACCGCACCCGAACAGCCCCGCGCAGCGGGAAACGGCGCCGCGCCAGCGGAAAACGGCGCCGCCCAAGGCAAACGTCAAAGCCCCGCGCAGCGGATAGGCTGGCCAAACAGAAACGCACATTCCGAAGGGAACCCCATGCCGCTCGAAGCCGGTCTCCTGGAGATCCTCGCCTGCCCGGCGTGCCACGCCCCCCTCCGCGAGGAAGCCGACGCCGAGCCGAACCCCGAGCTGGTGTGCGAGAGCCAGAGCTGTGGGCTGGCCTACCCCGTGCGCGACGGCATCCCCGTCCTGCTCGTGGACGAGGCCCGCCGCCCCGCCTGATTCCCGTAACGGCCTGACTCCGTCAACCTGACCCCGTCAGGCACACCGCATGGCTTATCCCACGGCGACCGGAGGCTGATCAACGGTGTTCGACGAGACCCTTCTCGATGACCCCGAAGCTCTGTCCCGCGCCGACACCCACGGTCTCCTCCGCGGTGCCGCCGAGTGCGGCGCCCGGGTCCGTACGGCCGCGCGCAACGCGACCGAGGCCGGCGTCGACGCCCTCAAACCGGACGGGCGGCCGCGCGCCGTCCTGGTCGCCGGCCCCGGCCCCACCGCCGGCTGCGCCGCCGACCTGCTCACCGCGCTCGCGGGCGGCGGCTGCCCCGTCGCCCTGATCCGACCGGTCGGCGTCGCGCCCGCGCCGGGCGCCCTGCAGTGGACGCTCCCCGGCTGGGCCGGCCCGCTCGACCTGCTGCTCGTCGCCAGCCCGGACGGCTCGGAGCCGGGCCTCGCCCTCCTCATCGAGCAGGCATACCGACGCGGCTGTTCCGTCGCCTGCGTCACGCCCGTGGGCGCCCCGCTCGCCGACGCCACCCTCCAGGCCCGCGGCCTCGCGATCCCGCTGGCCACCGCCCCGTACGAGACGGTGACGGGCGGCGCCCAGGCCGACGCCGCCCCCGGTCTGCCCGCCGGTCCCGGCACCCTGTGGTCCCTGATCACCCCGATGCTCGCCCTCCTCGGGCGCATCGGCCTGTTCGACGTGCCGCCGACGGCCCTGGAGGCGCTCGCGACCCGCCTCGACCAGACCGCCGAGCGCTGCGGACCCGCCATCGCCACGTACAGCAACCCCGCCAAGACCCTCGCGGCCGAGCTGGCGGACACCCTCCCGCTCATCTGGACCGAGGGCGAGCTGTCCGCCGCCGTCGGCCGCCACTTCGCGACCGTCCTCGCCGCGCTCGCCGGGCGCCCCGCCCTCGCCGCCGAGCTGCCGGAGGCGCTGACCGCGCACGGCACCCTGCTCGCCGGGGCCTTTGCCGCCGGGGCCGACCCCGAGGAATTCTTCCGCGACCGGGTCGAGGACTCCCGGGAACTGCACGCCCGCGTCGTCCTGCTCCGCGACCGGGAAGAGGAGATCACCTCACCCTCACCCGCCGCCCGCGCGCTGGCCCTGCAACGTGAGACGCCCGTCAGCGAGCTGGAGGCCGCCGAGGGCAGCAGCCCCCTGGAGACCGCCGCGGAACTCCTCGCCATCACGGATTTCGCCGCCGTCTACCTGACGCTCGCCTGCACTCCGTAGCGGCGTTCCCCAGACCCCGTAGAAGCGATTCAGGCTGCGGGCGGACGGTCCGCCCCCTCGCCCGCAGCCGGGTCCCAGCCGTACGAACAGTCAGGAACCGCCCCATGGACCGCCTCGAGAACACCGCGCGCCCCTACGCCTGGGGCTCCACCACCGCGATCCCCGAACTGCTCGGCACCCCGCCCACCGGCGAGCCCCAGGCCGAGCTGTGGATGGGCGCCCACCCCGGCGCCCCCTCCCGTCTCGACCGCGGCGACGGCCCCCGCGCGCTCTCCGACACCATCGCCGCCGACCCCGAGGGCGAGCTGGGCGCCGCGGCCGTCCGGCGCTTCGGGCCGCGGCTGCCGTTCCTCCTCAAGGTCCTGGCCGCGGCCGCCCCGCTCTCCCTCCAGGTCCACCCCGACCTGGATCGGGCCCGCGAGGGCTTCGCCGCCGAAGAGGAGCGCGGCGTCCCCCTCGACGCGCCGGACCGCAACTATAAGGACGCCAACCACAAGCCCGAGCTGATCTGCGCGCTCACGCCCTTCGACGGCTTCTGCGGCTTCCGGGCCCCCGCCGCCACCGCCGAACTGCTCGCCGCCCTCGGCGTCGACTCCCTCAAGCCGTACGTCGACCTCCTGCACGCCCACCCCGAGGCGGACGCCCTGCGCGAGGTCCTCACCGCCGTCCTGACCGCCGACCGCGCCGTCATGGCCGAGACCGTCGACCGGGCCGCCGACGCCGCCGAACGGCTCGCCGCGCAGGACGGCCCGTACCAGGAGGCGTACGCCGCGTACGCCGCCGCGGCCCGGCACTTCCCCGGCGACCCGGGCGTCATCGCCGCCATGCTCCTCAACCACGTGCGCCTCCAGCCCGGCGAGGCCCTCTACCTCGGCGCCGGCGTCCCGCACGCCTACCTCGACGGCCTCGGGGTGGAAATCATGGCCAACTCGGACAACGTGCTGCGCTGCGGTCTGACGCCCAAGCACGTCGACGTCCCCGAACTGCTGCGCGTCGTCCGCTTCGAGAGCGGCGACCCCGGTGTCCTGCGCCCCGAGGCCGACGCGGCGGGCGAAGAGGTCTACGAGACGCCGATCGACGAGTTCCGGCTCTCCCGCTACGTCCTCGCGCCCGGCGCCGAAGGGGCCGCCTTGCCGCCCGGCGCGGCGCAGATCCTGCTGTGCACCTCCGGCACCGCCGTCCTGCGGGACGCCGAGGGCGGCGAACTGCTCCTCGACCGGGGCCAGTCCGTCTTCGTACGAGCCGACGAGCGCATCGTCCTGCACGGCGAGGCCACCGTCTTCCGCGCCACAGTGGTGGCCTGACGCGCACTCCCGCCCCACGGCTGCAACAATGACCCGCCGTAAAGGAAAAGCAAAGCAATTCCAGGGGCGGAAGGGACAAAGCGCACACATGAGTGCATCTGGCGGAACCAAGGCCATCGTCGCCGCGCTGGGCGCGAATCTGGCCATCGCCGTGGCGAAGTTCGTCGCGTTCGCGTTCAGCGGCTCGTCGTCGATGCTCGCCGAAGGCGTGCACTCGGTGGCCGACTCGGGCAACCAGGCGCTGCTCCTGCTCGGGGGCAAGAAGGCACAGAAGCAGGCGAGCGAGGAACACCCCTTCGGCTACGGCCGCGAGCGGTACATCTACGGATTCCTCGTCTCCATCGTCCTGTTCACCATCGGTGGCGTCTTCGCCCTCTACGAGGGCTACGAGAAGATCAAGCACCCGCACGACCTGGACAACTGGTACTGGCCGGTCGGGGTGCTCGTCTTCGCGATCATCGCCGAGAGCTTCTCGTTCCGGACGGCCATCAAGGAGTCGAACGAGCTGCGCGGCAAGCAGTCGTGGAGCTCCTTCATCCGTACGGCCAAGGCCCCCGAGTTGCCCGTCGTCCTGCTGGAGGACCTCGGCGCCCTCGTCGGCCTCGTGCTGGCGCTCGGCGGCGTGCTGCTGACCATGGGCACCGGCGACGGCGTCTGGGACGGCATCGGCACGCTGTGCATCGGCGCCCTGCTCGTCCTGATCGCGCTCGTCCTGGCCGCCGAGACGAAGTCGCTGCTGCTCGGTGAGGCGGCCGGCGCCGAACAGGTCGCCAGGATCCGCACCGCGGCCGTCGACGGCGAGTCCGTGACCCGGGTCATCCACATGCGCACGCTCCACCTCGGCCCGGAGGAGCTGCTGGTCGCCGCCAAGATCGCGGTACCGGCCGAGTCCTCGGCCACCCAGGTCGCCGCGGCCATCGACGCGGCCGAGGCGCGGATCCGCGAGGCCGTCCCGATCGCCCGGGTGATCTACCTGGAGCCGGACATCTACAACGCGGACGTCGCCGCCGCGGGCGCGGACCCCACCACCACCCCCGGTGGCCCGGCCCTCCACTGAGCCCCGGCCCTCCACCGAGAGGGTGCTCGACGCATGAACGAAGGCCCCCGCGGATTTCCGCGGGGGCCTTCGTCGGTACGGGGCCTACGGGATCTCGCCCAGCACCCGCATGATCGCCTCCGTGTCGGGAGCCGCCAGCAACCGCTCCCGGAAGCCCGGGTCCATCAGCCTCCGGGCCAGCAGTGCGAGGAGCCGCAGGTGCACATCCCCCGCGGCCGCCTCCGGCACCGCGATCATGAAGATGAGCCGGGCCCTCGTCCCGTCCGGGGCGCCCCACTCGACGCCCTCGGCGGACCGGGCGAAGCCCACGACCGGCGCCGAGACGGCATCGGTCTTGGCGTGCGGAATAGCGATCTCCTCGCCGAGCCCGGTCGTGCCCAGCGCCTCCCGGGCGAGGGCCGTGGCGATGAGCGCGTCGGCGTTCGTCACCTTGCCGGTGGCGGCGAGCAGTCCGGCCATCTCACGGATCGCCGCTTCCTTCTCGTCCGCCACGAGCCGCTGCCGCACCGTCGACGCGGTCAGATAGCCGGAGAGCACCTCGCCGGCACCACCCGGGGCCGGCTCGGCGGGTGCGGTGGGTGCGCTCGCGACGGCGCTTTTCCTCACCGTGCCGCTTCCGACAGACATCAGGGTGACGGTCATCAGCGCGGTCGCCACCGCTCCGACGGCGATGGCGACGAAGAACATCGGCACCCCGCCGACCGCGCCCAGGACGGCCACGATCGGACCGCCGTGCGGCACGCTGTCGGTGACCGCCGCGATCCCCGCGACGGCGCCCGCCACCGCGCCGCCCACCATGTTCGCCGGAATCACCCGGGCGGGCCGGGCGGCAGCAAACGGAATGGCGCCTTCCGTAATACCGAAGAACCCCATGAACAGCGCCGCCAGACCGGTCTCCCGCTCCTGTTCGCTGAACAGCTTCCGACGCAGCAGCGTCGCCAGCCCCTGACCGAGCGGCGGCACCGGGATGGCCGCCGCGCACATGCCCATGATCTCCGGGTTCTTGGAGACCAGGCCCGCGCCGAAGAGGAACGCCGTCTTGTTGACCGGCCCGCCCATGTCGAACGCGATCATGAGGCCGAGGACCACCCCGAGCAGCGCCGCGCTCGTCCCCGTCAGACCGCCGAGCCAGTCCGTCAGATGCTCGAAGACCCACGCGATCGGTCGGCCGATGACATAGATGAAGAACAGACCGAGCGCCGAGGTCGCCACGACCGGGATGACGATGACCGGCATGATCGGCCGGACGAACCGGGGGACCTCGACCTTCTTGATCCACACGACCAGATGGCCGGCGAGGAAGCCCGTGACGATGGCGCCGATGAAGCCCGCGCCCGACTCCGAGTCGTACAGCGCGCCGGTATTGGCGATCCAGCCGCCGATCATGCCGGGGACGAGCGCGGGCCGGTCGCCGATGGCATAGGCGATGTAGCCGGACAGGATCGGCACCATCAGCGTGAAGCCGATGACGCCGATGTCGTTGACGTGCTTCCAGAAGGAGCCCTCCGGGATCACCAGGCCGCCGTCGGGCTGCGCGTGCCCGCCCAGCGCCAGCGACACCGCGATCAGCAGCCCGCCGACGACGACGAACGGGATCATGTACGAGACGCCGTTCATCAGCGCCTTGTAACCGGCGCCGCGCTGCTTCCCGCCGGCCCCGCCCGCCCCGTCGGCCGGCGCGGCGGTCCCGGGGCCGCCGCCCGTCCCACCGCCTTGGTGGACCGGCGCACTGCGGACGCGCTCGATCAGCCGCTCCGGGTGGTGAATGCCCTCGGCGACACCGACCGACAGCACCCGCTTGCCGGCGAAGCGGCCCAGATCGACGTCCTTGTCGGCGGCGACGATGATGCCGTCCGCCTGTATGACATCGTTGTCAGACAGGATGTTCTCGGCACCGATGGAGCCTTGGGTCTCCACCTTCATCTCGTGACCGAGCGCCTGCGCGGCCTGCACCAGCTTCTCGGCGGCCATGTACGTATGGGCGATCCCGGTGGGACAGGCGGTCACGGCGAGGAGCCTGAGCCTCGGCCCGCCCGTCCCCGCGCCGTCGGGGGGATCGGCTGGACTGGTCACATGGATCTCCTCACCACTCGTCGCACAGGAGGGCGCTGTGTCCCCCGCGTTCACCGCATCCTGCAACACGCGACCGGCCGGGCAAAGCGGTTCGGCCCCCAAATCCCGCCGCCGAAAGGGCCCCTGAGCGGCCGGAACCTGCCACTCCGCCGGACGGGAGTCGAACGGGGCTGGGGTTCACCGGGCAGCCCGGTGTAGATTCGTGACCAGAGCCAGACGTCGCTGCTGATGGCGGTCGGGCGGCCCGCACGACGGACCGGCCGAGGGAGAGAGGGCCTCCGACGGACTGCGCTGCGGCCAGGGGACGAGTGTGTCCACAATGTCCAGCAGCCTGACCGCGTGCACGGCCGTACCCACCCTCGCTCGCCCCTCAGGAGGAGCAGCCCGTATGACCACCACCTCCACCGGCCAGGACTTCAAGGTCGCGGACCTGTCGCTGGCAGCTTTCGGTCGCAAGGAGATCACCCTCGCCGAGCACGAGATGCCCGGTCTGATGGCGATCCGCAAGGAGTACGCGGAGGCGCAGCCGCTGGCCGGCGCCCGTGTCACCGGCTCGCTGCACATGACCGTGCAGACGGCCGTGCTCATCGAGACGCTGGTCGCGCTCGGCGCCGAGGTGCGCTGGGCGTCCTGCAACATCTTCTCCACCCAGGACCACGCGGCCGCGGCCATCGCCGTCGGCCCGAACGGCACCCCCGAGAACCCGCAGGGTGTCCCGGTCTTCGCCTGGAAGGGCGAGACCCTGGAGGAGTACTGGTGGTGCACGGAGCAGGCGCTGACCTGGCCGAACACCCCCACCGGCGGCCCGAACATGATCCTGGACGACGGCGGTGACGCCACCCTCCTGGTCCACAAGGGTGTCGAGTTCGAGAAGGCCGGTGCCGCTCCGGACCCGGCCACCGCGGACAGCGAGGAGTTCGCCCAGATCCTCACCCTGCTGAACCGCACCCTCGGCGAGAACCCGCAGAAGTGGACGCAGCTGGCGTCCGAGATCCGCGGTGTCACCGAGGAGACCACGACGGGCGTCCACCGCCTGTACGAGATGCAGCGCGACGGCAACCTGCTCTTCCCGGCGATCAACGTCAACGACGCCGTGACGAAGTCGAAGTTCGACAACAAGTACGGCTGCCGCCACTCGCTGATCGACGGCATCAACCGCGCCACCGACGTCCTCATCGGCGGCAAGGTCGCGGTCGTCTGCGGCTACGGCGACGTGGGCAAGGGCTGCGCCGAGTCGCTGCGCGGCCAGGGCGCCCGGGTCATCGTCACCGAGATCGACCCGATCAACGCGCTGCAGGCCGCGATGGACGGCTACCAGGTCACCACCCTGGACGATGTCGTCGAGACCGCCGACATCTTCATCACCACCACGGGCAACAAGGACATCATCATGGCCGCCGACATGGCCAAGATGAAGCACCAGGCCATCGTGGGCAACATCGGCCACTTCGACAACGAGATCGACATGGCCGGCCTGGCCAGGATCCCGGGCGTCGTCAAGGACGAGGTCAAGCCGCAGGTCCACACCTGGACCTTCTCCGACGGCAAGGTCCTCATCGTGCTGTCCGAGGGCCGTCTGCTGAACCTGGGCAACGCGACCGGGCACCCCTCCTTCGTGATGTCGAACTCCTTCGCGGACCAGACCCTGGCCCAGATCGAGCTCTTCACGAAGCCCGAGTCCTACCCGACCGACGTCTACGTGCTGCCGAAGCACCTGGACGAGAAGGTCGCCCGTCTCCACCTCGACGCCCTCGGCGTCAAGCTCACGACGCTCCGCCCGGAGCAGGCCGCGTACATCGGCGTTCCGGTCGAGGGCCCGTACAAGCCGGACCACTACCGCTACTGATCGCACCCGCGCCAGAAGCCGGTAGTCCCACAGCCGGTACCAGGCCCCCGCCCTCGGCGGGGGCCTGTCCCGTTCCCCGTCAAGGACCCCACCATGCCCCGCGGCCGCTACTCCCTCCACGACCCGCACGATCACACCCCCCTCGGTGAAGAGCACTTCCACTGCGCCACCGGCCCGTCCGGCTGGCGCTATGTCTCCCAGACCACCGCGCCCTCCGGCGACCACTCGGGCTCCGTCGACCTCACCCTCGATGAACTCGGCCGCCCGATCCGTCTCCAGCTCCACGCCGCGAGCTGGCAGGTGCGCGGGGCCGCGCTGGAGGGAGTGACCTGGGTCCGCACGGATCCGACCGGCGAGCACGCGACGGAGGGCAACGTCGCCGCACACACCTTCACGGGCACCTCCCCTGCCTTCTATGTGGCGGTCTCCCGCCTCCTCCGGCTTTCCCCCGGCGGGGGAGCCACCCGGGTCCGGCTCGTCGCCTTCACCGCCCCCGTCCTCGCCCCGCGCACCCTCGACCAGTCGTGGGCGCTGATCAGCAGGACAGCACACGCCACTGACAACGGCCCGCTGGAAGTGGACGAGTACCAGGTCAGCGCCCTGGACACCGGTGAGCAACACACGGTCCACCTCGCCGGCGACGTGGTCCTCTCGGCCCCGGGCATCGAGCTCGAGGACCTGGAGAGCCCTCCCTCGTCGTTCGGCTGATGGAGTCGTTTCGGGTGAAGGCGCTGCCGACTACGCCGATGGGGGTGCCGTCGGATGTGCATCGACCCCCGCTGACCTGCTAGTGTCCTCCTCGCCCCAGAAAACCTGTTGACACAGGATGACAGGGGAGGTAGATTCGAGCAGTTGCAACGAACTGGACAGGTTCACTCGCAACCGTTAGTATCTGAATCGCTTCGGACTGTGAATTGAATTCACGCCGAGCATCTTCGACTCCTTGTTGGAAGCGGAAAGGCCGATTAGCTCGGCCGGAACGAGTCTGATAAAGTCGGAATCGCCGGAAAGCGAAAGCAAGAAGGCGAAACCCCTCCGATGGGGATCGGAAACGAATTCGAGCCGGGAACGGCACGGAAAAGGATCTGATAGAGTCGGAACACGAAATACCGAAGGGAAGCGCCCGGAGGAAAGCCCGAGAGGGTGAGTACAAAGGAAGCGTCCGTTCCTTGAGAACTCAACAGCGTGCCAAAAGTCAACGCCAGACTATAAAATACCCCGTCTCCGGTCGCTCTGCGATCGGGACGCGGTTCCTTTGAAAGTCCTGCCGGTCCCCTGTGGGGTCTGGTGGGCAACAACACAGCGAGGACGCTGTGCACGACCGGACTTATTCCGTCTGGTTGTGCCGCTCAACGCGAGTGTCACCCGATTACGGGTAAACATTCACGGAGAGTTTGATCCTGGCTCAGGACGAACGCTGGCGGCGTGCTTAACACATGCAAGTCGAACGATGAAGCCTTTCGGGGTGGATTAGTGGCGAACGGGTGAGTAACACGTGGGCAATCTGCCCTTCACTCTGGGACAAGCCCTGGAAACGGGGTCTAATACCGGATACGACCTGCCTCCGCATGGGGGTGGGTGGAAAGCTCCGGCGGTGAAGGATGAGCCCGCGGCCTATCAGCTTGTTGGTGGGGTAATGGCCTACCAAGGCGACGACGGGTAGCCGGCCTGAGAGGGCGACCGGCCACACTGGGACTGAGACACGGCCCAGACTCCTACGGGAGGCAGCAGTGGGGAATATTGCACAATGGGCGAAAGCCTGATGCAGCGACGCCGCGTGAGGGATGACGGCCTTCGGGTTGTAAACCTCTTTCAGCAGGGAAGAAGCGAGAGTGACGGTACCTGCAGAAGAAGCGCCGGCTAACTACGTGCCAGCAGCCGCGGTAATACGTAGGGCGCAAGCGTTGTCCGGAATTATTGGGCGTAAAGAGCTCGTAGGCGGCTTGTTGCGTCGGATGTGAAAGCCCGGGGCTTAACCCCGGGTCTGCATTCGATACGGGCAGGCTAGAGTGTGGTAGGGGAGATCGGAATTCCTGGTGTAGCGGTGAAATGCGCAGATATCAGGAGGAACACCGGTGGCGAAGGCGGATCTCTGGGCCATTACTGACGCTGAGGAGCGAAAGCGTGGGGAGCGAACAGGATTAGATACCCTGGTAGTCCACGCCGTAAACGTTGGGAACTAGGTGTTGGCGACATTCCACGTCGTCGGTGCCGCAGCTAACGCATTAAGTTCCCCGCCTGGGGAGTACGGCCGCAAGGCTAAAACTCAAAGGAATTGACGGGGGCCCGCACAAGCAGCGGAGCATGTGGCTTAATTCGACGCAACGCGAAGAACCTTACCAAGGCTTGACATATACCGGAAACGGCCAGAGATGGTCGCCCCCTTGTGGTCGGTATACAGGTGGTGCATGGCTGTCGTCAGCTCGTGTCGTGAGATGTTGGGTTAAGTCCCGCAACGAGCGCAACCCTTGTTCTGTGTTGCCAGCATGCCTTTCGGGGTGATGGGGACTCACAGGAGACTGCCGGGGTCAACTCGGAGGAAGGTGGGGACGACGTCAAGTCATCATGCCCCTTATGTCTTGGGCTGCACACGTGCTACAATGGCCGGTACAATGAGCTGCGATACCGTGAGGTGGAGCGAATCTCAAAAAGCCGGTCTCAGTTCGGATTGGGGTCTGCAACTCGACCCCATGAAGTTGGAGTTGCTAGTAATCGCAGATCAGCATTGCTGCGGTGAATACGTTCCCGGGCCTTGTACACACCGCCCGTCACGTCACGAAAGTCGGTAACACCCGAAGCCGGTGACCCAACCCTTGTGGAGGGAGCCGTCGAAGGTGGGACTGGCGATTGGGACGAAGTCGTAACAAGGTAGCCGTACCGGAAGGTGCGGCTGGATCACCTCCTTTCTAAGGAGCACATAGCCGACTGCAGACAAACGTTCTGCACGGTTGCTCATGGGTGGAACGTTGACTATTCGGCACGATCGGTTTGGTTCACTAGTACTGCTTCGGCGTGGAACGTGATACTGGATGGGTCGGGTCGGGCACGCTGTTGGGTATCTGAGGGTACGGAACGTAAGTTTCGAGCCTTCGCGATGCCGGCCCCAGTGAACTCGACACTTTGGTGTTGGGGTGGTGGGTGGCTGGTCGTTGCTTGAGAACTGCACAGTGGACGCGAGCATCTGTGGCCAAGTTTTTAAGGGCGCACGGTGGATGCCTTGGCACCAGGAACCGATGAAGGACGTGGGAGGCCACGATAGGCCCCGGGGAGCTGTCAACCGAGCTTTGATCCGGGGGTGTCCGAATGGGGAAACCCGGCAGTCGTCATGGGCTGTCACCCGCTGCTGAACACATAGGCAGTGTGGAGGGAACGCGGGGAAGTGAAACATCTCAGTACCCGCAGGAAGAGAAAACAACCGTGATTCCGGGAGTAGTGGCGAGCGAAACCGGATGAGGCCAAACCGTATGCGTGTGATACCCGGCAGGGGTTGCGTGTGCGGGGTTGTGGGAGTTCTCTTGATCAGTCTGCCGGCTGGTCGGCGAGTCAGAAACCGTACAGGTAGGCGAAGGACATGCGAAAGGTCCGGCGTAGAGGGTAAGACCCCCGTAGCTGAAATCTGTACGGCTCGCTTGAGAACCACCCAAGTAGCACGGGGCCCGAGAAATCCCGTGTGAATCTGGCGGGACCACCCGTTAAGCCTAAATATTCCCTGGTGACCGATAGCGGATAGTACCGTGAGGGAATGGTGAAAAGTACCGCGGGAGCGGAGTGAAATAGTACCTGAAACCGTGTGCCTACAAGCCGTGGGAGCGTCGCGCATCAAGCTTGCTTGGTGCGTCGTGACTGCGTGCCTTTTGAAGAATGAGCCTGCGAGTTTGCGGTGTGTTGCGAGGTTAACCCGTGTGGGGAAGCCGTAGCGAAAGCGAGTCCGAATAAGGCGATTGAGTAGCGCGCCCAAGACCCGAAGCGGAGTGATCTAGCCATGGGCAGGTTGAAGCGGAGGTAAGACTTCGTGGAGGACCGAACCCACCAGGGTTGAAAACCTGGGGGATGACCTGTGGTTAGGGGTGAAAGGCCAATCAAACTCCGTGATAGCTGGTTCTCCCCGAAATGCATTTAGGTGCAGCGTCGTGTGTTTCTTGCCGGAGGTAGAGCACTGGATAGGCGATGGGCCCTACCGGGTTACTGACCTTAGCCAAACTCCGAATGCCGGTAAGTGAGAGCGCGGCAGTGAGACTGTGGGGGATAAGCTCCATGGTCGAGAGGGAAACAGCCCAGAGCATCGACTAAGGCCCCTAAGCGTACGCTAAGTGGGAAAGGATGTGGAGTCGCAGAGACAACCAGGAGGTTGGCTTAGAAGCAGCCACCCTTGAAAGAGTGCGTAATAGCTCACTGGTCAAGTGATTCCGCGCCGACAATGTAGCGGGGCTCAAGCGTACCGCCGAAGTCGTGTCATTCACACAATAGGTCCAACGGCCGTGTGGATGGGTAGGGGAGCGTCGTGTGCCGGGTGAAGCAGCCGCGGAAGCGAGTTGTGGACGGTTCACGAGTGAGAATGCAGGCATGAGTAGCGATACACACGTGGGAAACGTGTGCGCCGATTGACTAAGGGTTCCTGGGTCAAGCTGATCTGCCCAGGGTAAGTCGGGACCTAAGGCGAGGCCGACAGGCGTAGTCGATGGACAACCGGTTGATATTCCGGTACCCGCTTTGAAACGCCCAATATCGAATCCATTGATGCTAAGGCCGTGAAGCCGTTCCGGACCCTTCGGGGAAAGGAAAGTGGTGGAGCCGCCGGTCCAAGGTGGTAGTAGGTAAGCGATGGGGTGACGCAGGAAGGTAGTCCAGCCCGGGCGGTGGTAGTCCCGGGGTAAGGGTGTAGGCCGTGTGATAGGCAAATCCGTCACACATTAAGGCTGAGACCTGATGCCGAGCCGATTGTGGTGAAGTGGATGATCCTATGCTGTCGAGAAAAGCCTCTAGCGAGTTTCATGGCGGCCCGTACCCTAAACCGACTCAGGTGGTCAGGTAGAGAATACCGAGGCGTTCGGGTGAACTATGGTTAAGGAACTCGGCAAAATGCCCCCGTAACTTCGGGAGAAGGGGGGCCATGTCCGGTGATGGAACTTGCTTCCTGAGCTGGGTGTGGCCGCAGAGACCAGCGAGAAGCGACTGTTTACTAAAAACACAGGTCCGTGCGAAGCCGTAAGGCGATGTATACGGACTGACGCCTGCCCGGTGCTGGAACGTTAAGGGGACCGGTTAGCTCTGTTTCGACAGGGCGAAGCTGAGAACTTAAGCGCCAGTAAACGGCGGTGGTAACTATAACCATCCTAAGGTAGCGAAATTCCTTGTCGGGTAAGTTCCGACCTGCACGAATGGCGTAACGACTTCTCGACTGTCTCAACCATAGGCCCGGTGAAATTGCACTACGAGTAAAGATGCTCGTTTCGCGCAGCAGGACGGAAAGACCCCGGGACCTTTACTATAGCTTGATATTGGTGTTCGGTTCGGCTTGTGTAGGATAGGTGGGAGACTGTGAAGCATGCACGCCAGTGTGTGTGGAGTCGTCGTTGAAATACCACTCTGGTCGTGCTGGATGTCTAACCTGGGTCCGTGATCCGGATCAGGGACAGTGTCTGGTGGGTAGTTTAACTGGGGCGGTTGCCTCCTAAAGAGTAACGGAGGCGCCCAAAGGTTCCCTCAGCCTGGTTGGCAATCAGGTGTTGAGTGTAAGTGCACAAGGGAGCTTGACTGTGAGACCGACGGGTCGAGCAGGGACGAAAGTCGGGACTAGTGATCCGGCGGTGGCTTGTGGAAGCGCCGTCGCTCAACGGATAAAAGGTACCCCGGGGATAACAGGCTGATCTTCCCCAAGAGTCCATATCGACGGGATGGTTTGGCACCTCGATGTCGGCTCGTCGCATCCTGGGGCTGGAGTCGGTCCCAAGGGTTGGGCTGTTCGCCCATTAAAGCGGTACGCGAGCTGGGTTTAGAACGTCGTGAGACAGTTCGGTCCCTATCCGCTGTGCGCGTAGGAATATTGAGAAGGGCTGTCCCTAGTACGAGAGGACCGGGACGGACGAACCTCTGGTGTGCCAGTTGTCCTGCCAAGGGCATGGCTGGTTGGCTACGTTCGGGAGGGATAACCGCTGAAAGCATCTAAGCGGGAAGCCTGCTTCGAGATGAGTATTCCCACCCCCTTTGAGGGGTTAAGGCTCCCAGTAGACGACTGGGTTGATAGGCCAGGTGTGGAAGACCGGTAACGGTTGGAGCTGACTGGTACTAATAGGCCGAGGGCTTGTCCTCAGTTGCTCGCGTCCACTGTGTAGGTTCTGAAGTAACGACCGTGTTGTGTTCCGGTTGGTTAATTTCATAGAGTTTCGGTGGTCATTGCGTTAGGGAAACGCCCGGTTACATTCCGAACCCGGAAGCTAAGCCTTTCAGCGCCGATGGTACTGCATGGGGGACCGTGTGGGAGAGTAGGACGCCGCCGAACAATTTTTAAGAGTAGCCCCTGTGGGAGCCATTTGGTTCCTGCGGGGGCTATTCTGCGTTTCCGGACAATAATCTCCGGACCGGGACGGGAATGCTCCCCTCGTGATGCTTCCCTTGTGCCCGCCGTTCCCCGGGCCAGGTGCTCAGGCCCGGGGAAACAGGACGGGATACAACGCATTACTTCGAGGCGGCCTGCGCCAGCTCGACGTCGAGGGATTCGCGGCGGATGCGCTGGTCCAGATAAAGCAGCGCGGTCACGCCGGCCGTGATCGGCGCCATCAGCGTCGTGCTGATGACCGCCGCGACACCGGAGATGATCAAAGTGTTCCAGCCGATGGTGCCGGAAGTGGCGCTCTCACCCGTGAAGATCATTTCAATGATGCCGACGGGAATGCCAATAACTGTCGCCACCACGAATACCAGGAATACGGCCAGCAGCTGCACTCCGAAGATTCGCCACCAGGATCCGCGCACCAGCTTCGCGGACCGGCGCAGCGACGCGATGACACCCTGCCTTTCCAGCATCAACGCCGGCGCGGCCAGGCTGAACTGAATCCACAGCCACGCCGCTCCCGCCATCCCGGCCAGGCTGCCGAACAGGGCGACGCCCACGCCCACGGCCTTCGCTCCCGTCGCCGAGATCAGGAGGCCGGGCGCGACCGCCACGCCGAAGACACCGACGATGAGTGCCGGCAGCAGGAAGAGCAGGCCGCTCAGACGGAGCAACTGCGGGCGGGCACTCCGCCAGGCGTCGCCGACCGAGGTCGACCGGCCCAGCACGGCCCGGCTGACGACGACCGTCAGCAGTGCGGTGGCGATGATCGAGCCCAGCAGGCTGACCAGCGCCGTGACCCCCGTGCCCGGCAGGCTCTGGCCTATGGCGTCCAAGGTCTCCCCGGGGCTCGCCGAGGCCGGGTTGTCGAGGTACTCGAAGCCCGGGTTGTCGCGGAACCACACTCCGGTGACCACGGTCGTCACGGCCTGGGTGGTGGCCGCCACCGCCAGGGAGATGCCGAGGGCCGTCCGCCAGTGCCTGCGCAGGGTGCCGAACGAGCCCTCCAGGATCTCGCCGACGCCCAAGGGGCGCAGCGGGATCACGCCCGGCTGGGGCGCGGGCGGGATCGGTGCCCAGTGGTTTCCGCCCCAGGCACCCTGGGGCGGCCCGTACGGGCCCGTGGGGCCGGCGTTGCTCCCGGCCCGGCTCCTGGCGGGGCGGCGGGGCGCGGGCGGGGGGCCTGCTGAGGGGGTGGACCACTGGCCCCTGGGGGGCTGCTCCCGGGCCCACTGGGAGGCGGGTGCGGCCTCCTCCGCCCGAGGGGCCGGCTCTTCCGTGCGTACGGCCTGGTCGTCCGCGGGGGCGGACGGGGCGGGAACGCCGTTGCCCTGCTCGTCGGAGGGGGAGGGCCCGGGCGGGGTGCGGCCCGGAGAGTCGTTCATGGTCGTCGCTCCTTCTCGGTGCCCGTTCGCCGGTGCGGCGGCGAGCGATTGCTCCGTCATCGTGTCACGCGGGCCCCTGGCGGCCGAGGGGCTCGTATCCGGCTCGGATACCGGCTCGCACGTCGGCTCGTAAGGGGGAGAGACCCAAGGGAGACCTTCATTAGTCGGGGTGTGCGGGGCAGACTGGACCAATGGCTGATCAGTACGCGGTACCCGCGGACCCCGCGCCGTCCTCACTGACTCCCGCACTGCGCTGGGAGGAGCCTCCGGAAGGGCCCGTGCTGGTGCTGCTGGACCAGCGACGGTTGCCCGCCGAGGAGATCGAGCTGGTCTGCACCGACGTCCCCGCGCTGGTGGAGGCGATACGCACGCTCGCCGTGCGGGGCGCGCCGCTGCTCGGCATCGCGGGTGCGTACGGGGTGGCGCTCGCGGCCGTACGCGGCTTCGACGTGGACGACGCCGCCGAGTCGCTGGCCCACGCCCGCCCCACGGCCGTCAACCTGGCCTACGGGGTCCACCGGGGCCTGTCGGCCTACCGGGGGGCGCTCAAGGGCGGCGCGGACGTGACAGGGGCCGCCGCGGCGGCCCTGGAGACGGCCCGGGCGCTGCACCGGGAGGACGCGCGGGCCAGTGAGCTGATGGCGGCACACGGTCTGGAGCTGCTGACGGAGCTGCTGCCGGGCGGTGGCCTGCGGATCCTCACCCACTGCAACACGGGCGCGCTGGTGTCCGGGGGTGAGGGGACGGCGCTGGCGGTCGTCGGTGCCGTGCATCGGGCGGGGCAGCTGAGGCGGCTGTGGGTGGACGAGACGCGGCCGTTGCTGCAGGGGGCCCGGCTGACGGCGTACGAGGCGGCGCGGGCCGGGATGTCGTACACGCTGCTGACGGACAACGCGGCGGGTTCGCTGTTCGCGGCGGGCGAGGTGGACGCGGTGCTGATCGGCGCGGACCGGATCACCGCCGACGGTTCGGTGGCCAACAAGGTGGGCAGCTATCCGCTGGCTGTACTGGCCCGCTATCACCATGTGCCGTTCGTCGTCGTCGCGCCGATCACGACGGTCGACCTCAACACCCCGGAGGGCGCCGCGATCGAGGTGGAGCAGCGGCCGGGGCACGAGGTGACGGAGTTCGCCGTGCCGCAGGTGCCCGGGGCCGGGGAAGAGGCGGGTTCGGGGGTGCTGATCGCCCCCCTCGGGACGCAGGCGTACAACCCTGCGTTCGATATCACACCGCCCGAGTTGGTGACTGCAATTGTCACGGAAAACGGGGTTGTTTCGCCGGTCACGGAGGCTGGTCTCGCGGAGCTGTGTGCCAGGTCACGATCAGGTAATGGGATGATGTCGATATGAAGGGACGCGTCCTTGTCGTCGACGACGACACCGCACTGGCCGAGATGCTCGGCATTGTGCTGCGTGGTGAGGGTTTCGAGCCGTCGTTTGTAGCTGATGGCGACAAGGCACTCGCTGCTTTTCGTGAGACCAAACCGGATCTTGTTTTGCTCGATCTGATGCTGCCCGGTCGGGACGGCATTGAGGTGTGCAGGCTGATCCGGTCCGAGTCCGGCGTGCCGATCGTGATGTTGACCGCGAAGAGTGACACGGTCGATGTCGTGGTCGGACTGGAGTCCGGGGCAGACGATTACATCGTCAAGCCGTTCAAGCCGAAGGAGCTGGTGGCCCGGATCAGGGCAAGGCTGCGCAGGTCGGAGGAGCCGGCGCCGGAACAGCTGGCGATCGGTGACCTGGTCATCGACGTGGCCGGGCACTCGGTCAAGCGCGACGGCCAGCCGATCGCGCTGACGCCGCTGGAGTTCGACCTCCTCGTCGCGCTGGCCCGCAAGCCGTGGCAGGTGTTCACCCGTGAGGTGCTCCTGGAGCAGGTGTGGGGCTACCGCCACGCGGCGGACACGCGGCTGGTCAATGTGCACGTGCAGCGGCTGCGCTCCAAGGTCGAGAAGGACCCGGAGCGGCCGGAGATCGTGGTGACCGTGCGCGGTGTGGGCTACAAGGCCGGGCCGAGCTGACATGTCGGGCAACGGTGCCGCCCCGGAGCGGGGCGCGGGGCGGCCCGTCGATGCGACGGGCGGCATATCTTTCTTCCGCCGGCTGTGGCGTGCCGCGCGGCTGCTGCCCGACGGCGCGGCCGCGGGGCCGGTGCATCCGGTGCTGAGGCTGTACGTGCGCTGGGTGCGGCAGCCGCTGCTGCCCGCCATGCGGCTGTGGCGGCGCAACATCCAGGTGCGGGTGGTCGCCACCACCCTGCTGATGTCGCTGGGCGTGGTCCTGCTGCTCGGCGTCGTCGTCATCGGCCAGATGCGCAACGGTCTGCTGGACGCCAAGCGGCACGCGTCAATGAGCCAGGCCGAGGGCGGGTTCAAGGCGGCGCGCGACGCCGCCGACGCGGCTGCCGACCGCAGCCAGGACGCCGCACAGGCCGGTGGCCGCGGTCTCCCGGACTCCGGGGCCTGGCTGACCCAGCTCGTGCAGCAGCTCGCCAGTGGCGGGCAGGGCGTCTATCACGTGGTGGCGCTCAGCGCCGACGCCACCGACACCACCTCCGTGGGCACGCGCGGGCCGCGTGCCTCGGGTGACATCGACCCCGAGCAGAGCGTGCCCGCCGAGCTGCGCCGCAAGGTGGACAGCGCGAACGGCGCGTTCGAGACCCCCGTGTCGATCAAGCGCAACTCCTCGGACGAGGGGGCGCCCGCTCTGGCGGTCGGCAAGCGGCTCTATGACGTCAACGGCAAGCCGTACCAGCTCTACTACCTCTTCCCCTTCACCCAGGAGGAGAAGTCGCTGACGCTGGTGAAGACCACGCTGGCGACCGCCGGGGTCTTCGTCGTGGTGCTGCTCGGTGCCATCGCCTGGCTCGTCGTGCGGCAGATCGTCACGCCCGTACGGATGGCCGCGGGGATCTCCGAGCGGCTCGCGGCGGGCGTGCTCCAGGAGCGCATGAAGGTCACCGGCGAGGACGACATCGCCCGCCTGGGTGAAGCCTTCAACAAGATGGCGCAGAACCTCCAGGTGAAGATCCAGCAGCTGGAGGAGCTGTCGCGCATGCAGCGGCGGTTCGTCTCGGACGTCTCGCACGAGCTGCGGACCCCGCTGACGACCGTACGGATGGCCGCGGAGGTCATTCACGAGGCGCGGGAGGACTTCGATCCGATCACCGCGCGCTCCGCGGAGCTGCTGTACGGGCAGGTCGACCGTTTCGAGTCGCTGCTGTCCGACCTGCTGGAGATCAGCCGGTTCGACGCGGGTGCGGCGGCGCTGGAGGCCGAGCCGGTGGACCTGCGCGACGTGGTGAACCGGGTGGTCGACGCGGCGCTGCCGCTCGCCGACCGCAAGGGCAGCAGACTGCTCGTGCGGGGCGCCGAACAGCCCGTGATCGCGGAGGCGGACGCCCGGCGTGTGGAGCGGGTGCTGCGCAACCTCGTGGTCAACGCCGTGGAGCACGGTGACGGCCGGGACGTCGTGGTGCGGCTCGCCGTCGCCGGTGGCGCGGTCGCGGTCGCGGTGCGCGACTACGGCGTGGGCCTCAAGCCCGGCGAGGCCACCCGCGTCTTCAACCGTTTCTGGCGGGCGGACCCCGCCCGTGCCCGGACGACCGGGGGCACCGGTCTCGGGTTGTCCATCGCCGTGGAGGACGCGCGCCTGCACGGCGGCTGGCTCCAGGCGTGGGGCGAGCCGGGCGGCGGCTCGCAGTTCCGTCTGACGCTGCCGCGTACGGCGGGTGACTCGCTGCGCGGCTCGCCGATCCCGCTGGAGCCGGAGGACTCGCGGCGCAACCGCGGGCTGAACGAATCCGGGGTGCCGCTGGCCGCCTCGGGCCGGGGTGTGCCCGGTCCCGCGCCGCTGCCCGCCGCCGTGCCGGCCCAGACGCGCAACGCCCGGCCGGCCGCCGACCCGACGGCGCTGCCCGGCAGCGGCGCCCGGGTGGTGACGCGCCCGGCCGGGGCGCGCAACGACAACGCCGCGGGCAGTGGCCCGCAGGACCGGAGCAGGACGTGAGGGGCGGGCGCGTGGGCGCGAGGAGCGATGGCCGGAGGCGGCCGGGCTCGGCGGCGGGCCTCCTCGCGCTGGGGCTCAGCGGCGCGCTGCTGGCCGGCTGTGCGTCGATGCCGGACAGCGGCGACGTGAACCCGGTGGACTCCTCGCAGCGGGCCGACGCCGACTCGCAGGTGCGGGTCTACGGTGTCCCGCCGCGCAAGCACGAGCAGCCGCAGGAACTGGTGACCGGCTTCCTCGAGGCGACGACGAGCGACGACCCGAACTACGACACCGCCCGGATGTATCTGTCCAAGAGCGTGAAGCGGCGGTGGGACCCGTCGACGTCGACGACCGTGCTGTCCGACCCGCCGCAGGTGAACGTGGAGCGCACCGGCGACCGGGCCCAGGAGGAGTACACGATCACCCTGGTCGGCAAGCAGGTCGCCAAGGTGGACGCCAAGCACGCGTACAAGCCGGACGAGCGCCCGTACAAGACGGCGATCCATGTCGCGCGCGAGGACGGCGAGTGGCGCATCGACGACCTGCCGCCCGGGCTGGTGCTCGGCGTGTCCGATTTCCAGCGCATATACCGGCCGGTCAATAAGTACTACTTCGCCGAGCTGGGGCCCGGCAAGGCGCCGCGTGACGTGCTCGTCGCCGACCCCGTCTATCTGCGCAAGCGGATAGACCCGGTGACCTCCACGGTGAAGGCGCTCCTGGACGGGCCGACCAACTGGCTCGACCCGGTCGCCGCGACGGCCTTCCCGACCGGCACGAAGGTGGCGGACGAGCGGCTCTCGCTCGACGATTCCAACGCCCTGAAGGTGCGGCTCACCGACCGGGCGGCGGGCATCAACGGCGAGCAGTGCCTGCGCATGGCGGCGCAGCTCTTCTACACCGTCCAGGAGTCGGCCTCGGTCAGCAGCGTCACGTTGCAGCGCGCCAAGGGCGGTGCCCAGATGTGCTCGCTGGGGCGGGAGCAGGTGGGGCGGTACGCCCCGGACCAGACCGTGGGGCACGCCGACCGGCAGTACTTCCTCGACGCCCAGCACCGGGTGGTGAGCCTCAGCGACGTCGAGAAGACGCCGGCGCGCGTGGCCGGGCCGTTCGGTGCCGACGGGACCGTCAATCTGAAATCGGTGGCCGTGGACCGCGCCGAGACCCGCGCGGCGGGCGTGGCCGCCAACGGGCAGTCGCTGTACGTCGCGCACCTGCAGCACGGCGCGGCCCTGGGCGAGCCCCGGGTGACCTCGCGGGCGGCGGCGGGGCTGACGGCGCCGAGCTGGGACGGGCTGGGCGATCTGTGGGTCGCCGACCAGGACCCGGACCGGCCGCGGCTGCTGCGGCTGCCCGGGGGCACGGGCGCGCCGGAGGAGGTCCGGGTGCCCGGCCTCGACGGCGAGCGCATCACGGGGCTGCGGGTCGCGGCCGACGGGGTGCGGATCGCGCTGCTGGTCTCGAAGGGTGACCGCAAGTCCCTGAAGCTCGGGCGGGTCGAGCGGCGGATGAGCGCCGGGCGGCCGAGCCTGTCCGTGCAGGAACTGCGTTCGGTGGCGCCGAAGCTGGAGGAGGTCGACGCCGTGTCCTGGGCGGGCGGCAGCCGGCTGCTGGTGGCGGGCAACGAGCGCGGCGGCCTGCAGCAGTTGCTGTACATCGAGACCGACGGATCGCGGTCGAACGCCGCGGCGCTGCCGGGCATCACGGGTGTGCGGGGCATCGCGGCCCCCGAGAACCCGACCGGTCCGGGCAACTCCAAGAAGGCGCCCGGGGTGGTCGCGGAGCGGGAGGACGGCATCGTCCGTCTGCTGCCGGACATGAACTGGAACTGGGTGGCCAAGGACGGGTCGGCGCCGGTCTACCCGGGGTAGAACCCTCCGCCACGCTGCGGATCCCGTGATCCACAGTGGGTGAGCCCGTGATCCACCGTGGGTTTTCCACAGGGGTGGCAGGGCCGGTCCCGGGGCGGGACAGTTGAGGTATGCGCGGATGGTGGCGAGAGATCACCGGGCTGGTGCTGCCGGTCCCTTGCGCGGGGTGTGGTCTGCCGCGGTCCGTGTTGTGCGAGGAGTGCCGCCGGGAGCTGTCCGGGCGGGGCACCCGCAGGGTCTGGCCCGATCCGGTGCCGGCGGGGCTGCCGCCCGTGCGGGCCGCCGCGGTCTACGCCGACCGGGTGCGGTCCGTGCTGCTCGCACACAAGGAGCGGGGAGCGCTGGGGCTGGCGGAGCCGCTGGGCGCGGCGCTGGCGGGCGCGGTGCGGGCCGTCGGGCAAGAGGCCGGAGCGTGGGGCAGGCGGGGCGGGAGTGGCCCGTTGCTGCTCGTGCCGGTGCCTTCCTCGCGGCGGGCGGTCGCGGGGCGCGGCCATGACGCGGGGCGACGGCTCGCCCTGGCGGCCGGGCGGGCGCTGCGGAGCGCCGGGCAGCCCGTACGCGTGGCGGCGGTGCTGCGACAGCGACGGACCGTCGCCGATCAGTCGGGTCTCGACGCCGGGCAGCGATGGGTGAATGTGTCGGGCGCCCTGGGGGTAGCCGGGGGAGTGAAGCGGCTGTGGCGCGTCGGAGGGCCGGTGGTGCTGGTGGACGACCTCATGACGACCGGGTCCTCGCTGGTGGAGGCAGCGCGGGCAGTTTCCGTCTCGGGCGGCCGGGTGCTGGGGGCCGCGGTGGTCGCGGCCCCGGAGCGGGCGTTCGTGCCCGGCCCGGATTCCGGTGGAACCCCAGGTGGCGGTGCGACGTTCCCGAAGCGAACAGCGGGGAAACACCTGAATGGAGGTACGGCCCGGTAAGGGGTACCGACGGGCGTCCGGGCGAGATATGTTCGGTTGTGAGGAAGGGCAAGCGCTATGCCTCTTATCTCCGAATGGCGCGCTTTGCGTGCTTTCGCAGAAGCTTGAAGTCGATGGGGTGTAGATCTTGTCGATGGGGGAGGAGGAGGTGAAACCGCCGAGTCGGTGGCCCCGGGTATCCCCGGGGTCTGATGCAAGAGGGATGCGCTCCGCACCTTCGGCGGGGCGATCCGGGAACGGAGTTCTGCGTGGACATCGTCGTCAAGGGCCGTAAGACAGAGGTGCCCGAGCGCTTTCGCAAGCACGTGGCCGAGAAGCTGAAGCTGGACAAGATCCAGAAGCTGGACGGCAAGGTGATCAGCCTCGACGTAGAGGTGTCCAAGGAGCCCAACCCGAGGCAGGCCGACCGCTCCGACCGTGTGGAGATCACGGTCCGTTCCCGTGGCCCGGTGATCCGGGCGGAAGCGTCGTCGTCGGATCCCTACGCCGCGCTCGACCTGGCCACGAGCAAGCTGGAAGCGCGACTGCGCAAGCAGAACGACAAGCGTCACACCCGCCGGGGCAACGGACGGATCCCGGCCAGCGATGTAGCGGTGACCGTCGGCGCCGCGGAGCTCACCGACAGCGGAGAGCTCGCCGTCGACCAGTCGGCGAACAAGGTGCCGGTCACGCGCATCGGTTCCCTGGAGGTCCAGGGCGAAGGGCCTCTCGTGGTCCGCGAGAAGACCCATGCCGCAGCCCCGATGACCCTCGACCAGGCGCTCTACGAGATGGAGTTGGTCGGCCACGACTTCTATCTGTTCGTCGACTCCGACACCAAGATGCCCAGTGTCGTCTACCGGCGGCACGCCTACGACTACGGCGTCATCCACCTCAACGCCGACCCGTTCTCCGAGGAGCCCGGCGGCGCGGGTGGTTCGCTCGGCGGCTGACCCCGGTCACCTCCGGCGCCGCGCGCCGTGAGTCGTCACCCATCGAGTTGATGCCCTCGAAGCGCCGCAGCGCTTCCGGGGGCATCAACCTGCGTCCTCAGAAGCGCCTCTCGGCGGCCTCGGCATGAAATCATGGCCGAGCGGCCAACCGCCGGTCCGCCGAAACCGGTTGGCTCGGCGCAGCACTGTTGCATCCGCGAGGGGCCACGGCCTTCAGGGGGAGGAACGATGGCGGACAGGTTCGGGCCCGTACTCGTGCCCGGCGAGGACGACGACGAGGGCGCCCGGGCGGAGCGGAACCCCGCCCGCGCGGAGCCGATCCGGGTCCTGGTCGTGGACGACCACGCGCTCTTCCGGCGGGGACTGGAGATCGTTCTCTTCCACGAGGAGGACATCCAGGTCGTGGGCGAGGCGGGGGACGGCGCGGAGGCGGTGGACAAGGCCGCCGATCTGCTGCCGGATATCGTGCTGATGGATGTGCGGATGCCCAAGCGCGGTGGCATCGAGGCCTGCACCTCCATCAAGGAAGTGGCCCCCAGCGCCAAGATCATCATGCTGACGATCAGCGACGAGGAAGCCGACCTCTACGACGCGATCAAGGCCGGGGCGACGGGCTACCTCCTCAAGGAGATCTCCACCGATGAGGTGGCGACCGCGATCCGCGCGGTCGCGGACGGGCAGTCGCAGATCAGCCCGTCGATGGCGTCCAAGCTGCTGACCGAGTTCAAGTCGATGATCCAGCGGACGGACGAGCGCCGGCTGGTGCCGGCGCCCCGGCTCACCGACCGTGAGCTGGAGGTGCTGAAGCTCGTCGCCACCGGGATGAACAACCGTGACATCGCCAAGGAGTTGTTCATCAGCGAGAACACCGTGAAGAACCACGTACGCAACATCCTGGAGAAGCTGCAGCTGCACTCCAGGATGGAGGCGGTGGTCTACGCGATGCGGGAGAAGATCCTCGAGATCCGCTGACGGATCGCCTCCTGCGGGGGCCGGGCTCCTTTCCGGGGGCGCCGTCCTGCCCTGTCAGTCCAGCGCCGTGACCAGTGCCGCCGCCAGCTTCGCGTCGTCGCAGCGCTCGATCCGTACGGAGTCGCAGCCGACCCACCCGGCCGCCTCCCGGAGCGCCCGCGCCATCGGGGCCACGGCCCTGGGGCCGTCGAGGGACACCTGCCGGGCCACCAGGGTGGTGCCTTCACGGGCCGGGTCCACCCGGCCGAGCAGCCGGCCGCCCGCCAGCAGCGGCATCGCGAAATAGCCGTGCACCCGCTTCGGCTTGGGCACATACGCCTCCAGCCGGTGGGTGAAACCGAAGATCCGCTCGGTGCGCGGCCGGTCCCAGATCAGCGAGTCGAACGGCGAGAGCAGCGTCGTACGGTGCCGGCCGCCCTTCGAGGAGGATTCCGCCGCCAGCGCCGCCGGGTCCGCCCAGGCCGGCTTCGGCCAGCCCTCGACCTCCACCGGCACCAGGCCCGTACCGGCTATGACCGCGTCCACCTGGTCGCCCTTGAGCCGGTGGTAGTCCGCGAGATCGGCCCGGGTGGCCACACCCATCGCGGCACCCGCCTGGGTGACCAGGCGCCGGGTGCACTCGATGTCGTCGATGTCGTCGTGCAGGAGGGCGTCCGGCACCGCCCGCTCGGCCAGGTCGTACACCCGCTTCCAGCCGCGCCGCCGGGTGCAGACCACCTCGCCGGTGTCGAGCAGCCACTCCACCGCGATCTTCGTCTCGGACCAGTCGTACCACTCCCCGCCGTTCTTGGCGCCGCCCAATTCCGTTGCCGTCAGGGGGCCGTCGGCCCGCAGCCGGTCCCGGACGGCCGCGCACGAGCGCTCGGAATCCTGCATCACGTGCCAGCGGTGGCCGCGCGCCTTCATGGCCCGGCGCCGGAAGGCGAAGTGCGGCCACTCCTCGACGGGCAGGATGCAGGCCGCGTGCGACCAGTACTCGAAGGCGTGGTCACCGGACCAGTACGCCGACTCGACCGCCGCGCGG
This sequence comes from Streptomyces syringium, assembly GCF_017876625.1. NCBI lineage: Bacteria > Bacillati > Actinomycetota > Actinomycetes > Kitasatosporales > Streptomycetaceae > Streptomyces > Streptomyces syringium. Next base: position 3,013,747 of record NZ_JAGIOH010000001.1, on the reverse strand, counting down.
CCCACCGCGCCCAGCCGTGCGTACGGCACCAGCTCGTGCGAGCGGGCCAGCACCGAGATCGTGTCCAGCTGCACCGCTCCCAGGTGGCGCAGCACGCCGCGCACCCCCGCCCGGCGGTCCGGGGCGCCCAGCAGGCCCTGGGCGCGCAGCGCCATGCGCCGGGCCTCCTCGGCGGACAGGCGCGCTTCGGGCGCAGGGCCCTTGGACGCGGCGGCAGTTGTCGTACCGGTTGTCATGGCGATCACCCTAGGCCCGGCCACTGACAACGCCCCGCGAGCGGTCAGCCGCGCTCGGGAAAGGGCAGGTAGGGGGCCTGCGAGGGCAGTCCGAGGTCGGAGGGCAGCAGGGAGCCGACCCAGGCGTCGCGACGGGTGCCGTTGTGGACGATCTTGGACCGCATCGTGCCCTCCATCGTGAAGCCGGTCTTCAGGGCGACCCCGCGCGAGCCCTCGTTCCCGGCCTCGGCGTACCACTCCAGCCGCTCGACGCCCAGCTCCTCGAAGGCCCAGCGGATCACCTCGCGGGCCGCCTCGGCGGTGTACCCGCGACCGCGCTGCTCCTTCGCGGTCCAGTAACCGAGCTCCGCCTGCCGCTCGGGGGTGCGCAGCTGGCCGAGCCGCACCAGACCCATCGAACCCACCAGCCGGTCGTCCTCGCGCGTGAAGAGACCGAACGTGTACATGCTGTCGTCCCGCCAGCCGTCCGGGGCGGTCTCCTCGATGAAGACGCGGGCGTCGTCGACGGTGTACGGGGAGGGCACGCTGGTGTAGCGCGGGATGTCCGGGTCCTGGCAGGCGGCGTGCACGGCCTCCCGGTCGGCGGGGGAGAAGGGACGCAGCACCAGCCGCTCGGTGGTGAGGTTGATGGGCTCCATGGGGGGAGTGTGAACGGTCGGCCGGTCCGGTGCGACCCTTTTTGCCCCCGACCGCGCCGCCCCGCCTGCCGCGCCCCTGCCGGGCCGTCTACCACAGTCGGGCACCGGCCGACGGGGGCGCCCCGAAATGTCACCGCACCGGCACCTTCGAGCCGGGCCGTTCGTTCACTGTGCGGGTGATGCCCGGTTTACGTGCTGACGGACCTCCCGGCGCGGTGGGGTCCTCGCTTACGATGACCGTTGCGGCGGGGACTGTCCCGTCGTGCCCGCGCACCCGACCCCTGCCTGCGGCGGGGGTCTCCCCAGCGCCAGGCCCGACCGGCAAGGAGCCAGCCTACGTGTCCGTCTTCGGCAAGATCATGCGTGCAGGAGAAGGCAAGATCCTGCGCAAGCTGCACCGCATCGCGGACCAGGTCAATTCCATCGAAGAGGACTTCGTCAACCTCTCCGACGCCGAGCTGCGCGCCCTGACCGACGAGTACAAGCAGCGGTTCGCGGACGGCGAAAGCCTGGACGACCTGCTGCCCGAGGCGTTCGCGACCGTCCGTGAGGGCGCCAAGCGGGTGCTCGGCCAGCGGCACTACGACGTCCAGCTCATGGGCGGTGCCGCCCTGCACCTGGGTTATGTCGCGGAGATGAAGACCGGTGAGGGCAAGACCCTCGTCGGTACCCTCCCCACCTACCTCAACGCCCTGTCCGGCAAGGGCGTGCACCTGATCACGGTCAACGACTACCTCGCGGAGCGCGACTCCGAGCTGATGGGCCGGGTGCACAAGTTCCTCGGCCTCTCCGTCGGCTGCATCCTCGCCAACATGACTCCGGCGCAGCGCCGCGAGCAGTACGCGTGCGACATCACCTACGGCACCAACAACGAGTTCGGCTTCGACTACCTGCGCGACAACATGGCGTGGTCGCAGGACGAGCTGGTGCAGCGCGGTCACAACTTCGCGGTCGTCGACGAGGTCGACTCGATCCTCGTCGACGAGGCCCGTACGCCGCTGATCATCTCCGGCCCCGCCGACCAGGCCACCAAGTGGTACGGCGACTTCGCCAAGCTGGTCACCCGGCTCACCAAGGGCGAGGCGGCCAACCCGCAGAAGGGCCTGGAGGAGACCGGCGACTACGAGGTCGACGAGAAGAAGCGCACGGTCGCCATCCACGAGGCCGGCGTGTCCAAGGTCGAGGACTGGCTGGGCATCGACAATCTCTACGAATCGGTCAACACTCCTCTCGTCGGGTACCTGAACAACGCCATCAAGGCGAAGGAACTCTTCAAGAAGGACAAGGACTACGTCGTCATGGACGGCGAAGTCATGATCGTCGACGAGCACACCGGCCGTATCCTCGCCGGCCGCCGCTACAACGAGGGCATGCACCAGGCGATCGAGGCGAAGGAAGGGGTGGACATCAAGGACGAGAACCAGACCCTCGCCACGATCACCCTCCAGAACTTCTTCCGCCTCTACGACAAGCTCTCCGGCATGACCGGTACGGCCATGACCGAGGCCGCCGAGTTCCACCAGATCTACAAGCTCGGCGTGGTGCCGATCCCGACGAACCGCCCGATGGTCCGTCAGGACCAGTCGGACCTCATCTACCGCACCGAGGTCGCGAAGTTCGCCGCCGTCGTCGAGGACATCGCGGAGAAGCACGAGAAGGGCCAGCCGATCCTGGTCGGCACCACCTCCGTCGAGAAGTCCGAGTACCTCTCGCAGCAGCTCTCCAAGCGCGGCATCCAGCACGAGGTGCTCAACGCCAAGCAGCACGACCGGGAGGCGACGATCGTCGCCCAGGCCGGCCGCAAGGGCGCCGTCACCGTCGCCACCAACATGGCCGGCCGCGGTACCGACATCAAGCTCGGCGGCAACCCCGACGACCTCGCCGAGGCGGAGCTGCGCCAGCGGGGCCTGGACCCCGTCGAGCACGTCGAGGAGTGGGCGGCGGCCCTGCCGCAGGCGCTGGAGCGCGCCGAGGCCGCGGTGAAGGCGGAGTTCGAGGAGGTCAAGGAGCTCGGCGGGCTGTACGTGCTGGGCACCGAGCGGCACGAGTCGCGCCGCATCGACAACCAGCTGCGCGGCCGCTCCGGCCGTCAGGGCGACCCGGGCGAGTCCCGCTTCTACCTCTCGCTGGGCGACGACCTGATGCGCCTGTTCAAGGCCCAGATGGTCGAGCGCGTCATGGCCATGGCCAACGTGCCGGACGACGTGCCGATCGAGAACAAGATGGTCACCCGCGCCATCGCCTCCGCGCAGTCCCAGGTCGAGCAGCAGAACTTCGAGACGCGTAAGAACGTCCTGAAGTACGACGAGGTGCTCAACCGCCAGCGCGAGGTCATCTACGGCGAGCGCCGCCGCGTCCTGGAGGGCGAGGATCTGCAGGAGCAGATCAAGCACTTCATGGACGACACCATCGACGACTACATCCGCCAGGAGACCGTCGAGGGCTTCGCCGAGGAGT